>CAZKZQ010000102.1:0-12171 GCA_964557235.1 uncultured Nocardioidaceae bacterium | reverse complement strand
GCGCCGACGACCTCGCCCCGTTCGATCCGGCCACCTTCGTGGACGCGCTGCTCGGGGACTGATCCCGCCCCCTCACAGGAACCTCACGGCCCTCACCGCCCGGCGGTGAGGGCCGTCGTACGTCGGTGCGGACGGTTTACGTCCCCGAAACACGGTCCGCGCATTTGTCACGTGGCCGCAACACGCACCGACGGCACCCGAAACCTGGGTGGCAGACGCTGAACGACGTCGAGAGACCAGCTCCTCCCCGACGACGGGGTCGGACGGACACGGTCCTCGCTCGCGCACCGGACTCCCCAGGGGTGGGGGGCCGCGCACCTGTTCCACGTCCCGCCGGCCCTGCGGCGCGACGACAATTACTGGAGGTTTCGTGGACGGCTACTACGCCTTCATGATCGTGGCCACGCTGTTGGTCCTCATGATGACCACACCCGCACTCGCCTTGTTCTACGGCGGCATGAGCCGCTCGAAGTCCGTGCTCAACATGATGATGATGTCCTACGTCGCGATGGGCATCGTGGGCATCGTCTACGTCCTGTGGGGCTGGTCGATGTCGTTCAGCGACGGCTTCTCGGGAGACGGCAAGCTCTTCGCCGACCCGTTCAAGCTCTTCGGGCTCAAGGACGTCACCACCGACAACTACATCTACGTGATGTTCCAGCTGACCTTCGCGGTGATCACCGCGGCGCTGATCAGCGGTGCGATCGCCGACCGGGTGAAGCTCTCCGCGTGGGTGGTCTTCCTCCCGCTCTGGGTGACGCTGAGCTACTTCCCGCTGGCCCACATGGTCTTCGGCGGCGGCCTCATCGGCGGCAAGATCGGCGCGCAGGACTACGCCGGCGGCACCGCGGTGCACATCAACGCCGGTGTCGCGGGCCTGGTGCTCGCGCTGATCATCGGCAAGCGCGTCGGCTGGCCGACCAACCCGATGCGCCCGCACAACCTGACCCTCACGATGCTCGGTGCCGGTCTGCTCTGGGTCGGCTGGTACGGCTTCAACGTCGGCTCGATCGTGCTCAGCGCTGACTCGCTGGCCAACCCCGACGCGCTGCAGGCGCAGTTCTTCAGCGAGACCGGCCGCACCTTCGCCAACACGACCCTGGCCACCATGGCCGCGATGCTCGGCTGGCTGCTGGTCGAGCGCATGCTGCACGGCAAGGCCACCACCCTGGGTGCGGCCTCCGGCATCGTCGCGGGCCTCGTCGCGATCACCCCCGCCTGTGGTGCGGTCGACATCGTCGGCGCCATCGCGATCGGCGCGATCGCCGGTGGCATCTGCGCCTACGCCGTGGGCCTGAAGTTCAAGCTCGGCCTCGACGACTCGCTCGACGTGGTGGGCGTCCACCTCGTCGGCGGCATCGTGGGCACGGTCCTGATCGGCCTGTTCTCCACCTCCGACGGCGCGGCCGGCATCGACGGCCTGTTCTACGGCGGCGGCCTCGGCTCGCTCGGCGACCAGGTCCTCGGCGCCCTCATCGCCATCGCCTGGTCCGGTGTGGCCACCGCGATCATCGGCTTCGCCATCAAGTTCACGATGGGCTGGCGGATCGCGGAGGACGAGGAGGTCGAGGGCATCGACTTCGCCGAGCACGGCGAGGCGGCGTACGACCTGATCAACCGGGGCGGCGGGAGCCTCGCCGGCAGCGGTGCGGGCGTCGGCACCGGCGTCCTCACCTCGAAGACCCAGGAAGGGGCCAACGCATGAAGCTCGTCACTGCGGTGATCAAGCCGCACAAGTGGGAGGACGTCAGGGCAGCGCTCGAGTCCTTCGGCGTGACCGGCATGACGGTGAGCGAGGTCTCCGGCTACGGCCGGCAGAAGGGCCACACCGAGGTCTACCGGGGCGCGGAGTACGACATCGCCCTGGTGCCCAAGGTCCGCGTGGAGATCGTCGTGGACGACGCCGACGTCGACGACATCGTCGGGATCATCGTGAAGGCCGCCGCCACGGGCCGGATCGGTGACGGCAAGGTCTGGGTGGCCCCGGTCGAGACGATCGTCCGGGTCCGCACAGGCGACAGGGACGAAGCGGCGGTCTGAGGACGCAGTCTCGCTCGATCCCCGGGGTCGCCCAGCTGGAAGGCCCTCACCCCCCGAGTCCGCACCCGGCTCGGGGGGTGAGGCTGGTTCACATGCCCGTAACACGGCGGGACGCTGGCCGAAACAATCGGCCAGCAGGGTTGGTCGGGCTCTGATCCCGGCCGCAAGGACCCGATCACCCGATGAACCCCAGCATCAACACCGGCGACACCGCCTGGCTCCTCGCCTCCTCCGCCCTGGTGCTCCTCATGGCACCGGGGCTCGCGCTGTTCTACGGCGGCATGGTCCGCTCCAAGAGCGTGCTCAACATGATCATGATGGTCTTCGGCGCGCTCGCCGTCGGCGCCGTGACGTGGGTCCTGGTCGGCTACTCGATCGCCTTCGGCGACGACCTCGGCGGCGGTCTGCTCGGTGACCCGACGCAGTACGCCGCCTTCCGCGGCATGCTGCCCGACGTCACCTCCGACTCCGGCGGGCTCCCGGTCACCCTCTTCGCGGTCTTCCAGGGCCTGTTCGGGATCATCACCGTGGCGCTCATCGCCGGCGCGATCGCCGACCGCGCCCGCTTCGGCACCTGGCTGGTGTTCTGCGCGGTGTGGATCGTCGTGGTCTACGCCCCGGTCGCGCACTGGATCTTCGACTTCTCCTCCGGCGACCACGTCGGCGGCTGGATGGCCAACGAGCTCAAGGCCCTCGACTTCGCCGGCGGCACGGCGGTGGAGATCAACTCCGGCGCCGCGGGCCTGGCCGCCGCCCTGGTGCTCGGGCCGCGCATCGGCTTCGGTCGTGAGCCGATGAAGCCGCACAACCTGACCCTGGTCATGCTCGGCGCCGGCCTGCTGTGGTTCGGCTGGTTCGGCTTCAACTCCGGCTCGGCCCTGGCCGCCAACAACACCGCGGCCGTGGTCTTCGTCAACACGCTGCTCGCGGGCTGCACCGGCATGCTCGCCTGGCTCGGCGTCGAGCGCCTGCGCGACGGGCACGCGACGTCGTTCGGTGGCGCGTCCGGCGTCGTCGCGGGACTCGTCGCGATCACCCCGTCGTGCGGGGCGGTCACGCCGCTCGGCGCGATGGTCGTCGGGATCCTCGCCGGCATCGTGTGCGCGCTCGCCGTCGGGCTGAAGTACCACTGGGGCTACGACGACTCCCTGGACGTCGTCGGCGTCCACCTCGTCGGCGGCCTCATCGGCACGTTCGCGATCGGGCTCCTCGCCAGCGCGTCCGCGCCGGCCGGCGTCGACGGCCTGTTCTACGGCGGCGGGACCGACCAGCTGTGGCGCCAGCTCGTCGCCATGGGGGCCACGCTGGCCTACTCCTTCCTCGTGACCGCTGCGATCGTGTGGGTGCTGGACCGCACGCTCGGGTTCCGCGTCGACGAGGAGCACGAGATGACCGGCGTCGACCTGGTCATCCACGCCGAGACCGCCTACGACCTGCACTCCGCCGCCGGTGCGCGCCCCCACGTGGGCTCGCACCTCGGGCAGAGTGGGGGCGTGAGCGCGGCGACTGCGGCAGCGATGGGGCTGCCGACCGAGTCGCCGACCCGCCATGACACCGACCTGATGACCCGAGACGACGAGGACCGCCGATGAAGCTCGTGACCGCCGTGATCAAGCCCCACAAGTGGGAGGACGTCCGTGCGGCGCTGGAGGCCATCGGCGTCCGGGGCATGACCGTCAGCGAGGTCTCCGGCTACGGCCGCCAGAAGGGCCACACCGAGGTCTACCGCGGCGCGGAGTACGACATCGCGCTGGTGCCCAAGGTCCGGATCGAGATCGTGGTCGACGAGGCCGACGCCGACGCGGTGGTCGACGCCGTCGTGGGCGCCGCCCAGACCGGTCGCATCGGCGACGGCAAGGTGTGGGTCGCCCCCGTGGAGCGTCTCGTGCGGGTGCGCACCGGCGACCAGGACCAGGCCGCCCTCTGACACGCTGGTCCCATGACCAGCGCCGACCGGTTGGCCCGCACGGCCGAGGCCGACGAGCTGTGCGCCTCGGCGCTGCACGGCGTCACCGGTCGTGACGAGACCGACCCGCTGCCCGGGGTCGCCCTCGTGGCGGTCGGCGGCTACGGCCGCAGCGAGCTGGCGCCGTACTCCGACCTCGACCTGGTGCTCGTCCACGAGCGCGGCGTCGATGTCGGATCGCTGGCCCACGAGCTGTGGTACCCCTTGTGGGACTCGGGCAAGAAGATCGACCACTCCGTCCGTGCCCTCGACGAGGTGACCGAGGCCGCCCGTGACGACCTGCGGGTGGCCCTCGGGCTGCTCGACGCGAGGCACCTCGCCGGCGACACGGCCGTGTCGCTCCAGCTGCGCGCCGACCTGCTCTCGACGTGGCGGCGCGACGCCCGCGCGAACCTGCCGCAGCTGCGCGAGCTGGCCCGCGGGCGCGCCGAGAAGCGCGGCGAGCTCGCCCACGCGTCCGTGCCCGACCTCAAGGAGTCGGCCGGCGGGCTGCGCGACGCGACCATGGTCAAGGCGCTCGTCGCGACCTGGATGGTCGACGTGCCGCACGCCGACCTCGAGCGCAGCCGCCAGAGCGTGCTCGACGTGCGCGACGTGCTCCACGACCTCGCCGGCCGTGCGGTCGACCGCATCGTCCCGGAGCAGTGGGGAGCGATCGCCGAGGGGCTCGGCCTCGAGGACGCCGCCGCGGCGCAGCGCCACGTGCGCCAGCTCGGTCGCCGGATCACCCACATCGCCCGGATCTCGTGGCGTCGCGTCGACCGCGTCCTCGACCCGCCGCCGAGCGCCGCCCAGGGACGTGTCCCGTCGCTGGAGCGGGCCGCGCCCGGGGTCGCGGTCTCCGCCGGCGAGGTCGTCCTCGACAAGGGCGCCCAGCCCCGGAACGACCCGCTGCTGTTCCTGCGGGCCGCCGTCGTCGCGGCCGAGCGCGACCTGCCGCTCTCGCCCGCCTCCGTCGCCCGGCTCGTGCGCGAGTCCGCACCCCTGCCCGAGCCCTACCCGCCCGAGGCCCGCTCGCTGCTGGTGCGCCTGCTCGCCTCGGGCCGCGGGCTGCTCCAGGTCTGGGAGACCCTCGACGAGACCGACGCGCTGGGGCTCTTCCTCCCCGAGTGGGAGCGCATCCGCCTGCTGCCGCACGCGTCCGTGGTGCACCGGTTCACCGTCGACCGGCACGTCGTCGAGACGTGCGTCGAGGCGTCGAGGCTGATCCGGCGGGTGGCACGGCCGGACCTGCTCATGGTCGGCGCGCTGCTGCACGACATCGGCAAGGGCGGCACCGTCGAGCACAGCGAGGCCGGTGCGCCGATCGCGCGCGAGGTCGCGCAGCGGTGGGGCTTCGACGAGCACGACGTCGACCTCATCGGGCGCCTCGTGCTCCACCACCTGCTGCTCGCCCGGATCGCCACCACGCGCGACCTCGACGACCCCGCGACGGCCGAGGAGGTCGCCTCCCGCGTCGAGGACCGCGAGGTGCTCGACCTGCTGGAGGTGCTCACCGAGGCCGACGCCCGGGCCACCGCCCCCAAGGCGTGGACCCGGTGGCGCGCCGGTCTCGTCGCCGACCTCGCCGAGTCCGCGCGCCACGCTCTCGCCGGGCGCGCTCAGGCCGCCCCCTCGTCGTACCCGGACCTGACGGCGGGGGAGCGGGTCGAGGTGGTGCCCGACCCGGTCGGGCTGGTCGTCCACGTGCGGGAGCCCGACCGCGTCGGGGTGCTGGCCGACGTCGCGGGCACCTTCCTCGCGTCCCGGACGCCGGTCGTGGCCGCTCGCGCGTGGGTGGTCGACGGCGAGGTGCAGTCCGAGTGGCTGCTCGAGGGCGAGGTCGCCGACCCGCAGCTGCTGGCCCGCCGGATCACCACGGCCCTCGACGGCGCCGGTCCTCCCGCCGCTGCCGACCGGGTCGTCGCGGACGCGGAGGGCCTGCCCGCGCAGGTGCTCCTGCCCGACGCCTCGGCCGACTCGACGGTGCTCGAGGTCCGTGCCTCCGACCGGCCGGGCACGCTCTATGCCGTCCTCCGCGCGCTGTCGGGCCTCGACCTGTCGGTCCGCTCCGCTCACGTCGGCAGTGTCGGTCCCCAGGTGGTCGACGTGTTCTACCTCCAGGACGCCGCCGGGGGACAGCTCTCCGACGACGCCGCCAAGGCCGCTGCGGAAGCGGTACGCCGAGCGCTCGGCCCCGCAGATACCCTGGACGCCTGATCGCCCGGCCCGAAGGGCCCCACCGACCGTCGAGGACTGACTGACTTGTTCGCCACCCTGTCCGACCGCCTCACCGCGTCCCTGAAGAACCTCCGGGGCAAGGGCCGGCTCTCCGAGGCGGACATCGACGCCACCGCCCGCGAGATCCGCATCGCGCTGCTCGAGGCCGACGTGGCGCTGCCCGTGGTCAAGGACTTCGTGGCCGCGGTCAAGGAGCGGGCGCGCGGCGCCGAGGTCTCCGGTGCGCTCAACCCGGCGCAGCAGGTCGTCAAGATCGTGCACGAGGAGCTCGTCGGCATCCTCGGCGGCGAGACCCGCCGGGTGCGCATCGCCAAGCAGCCGCCGACCGTGATCATGCTGGCCGGCCTCCAGGGCGCCGGCAAGACGACGCTGGCCGCCAAGCTCGCGCTGTGGTTCAAGGAGCAGGGCAGCAGCCCGCTGCTCGTCGCCGCGGACCTCCAGCGGCCCAACGCGGTCAACCAGCTCCAGGTCAACGGCGAGCGTGCCGGCGTGAAGGTCTACGCCCCCGAGCCCGGCAATGGCGTCGGCGACCCGGTCGCGGTCGCCCGCGGTGGCGTCGAGGAGGCCCGGCGCACCCTGCACGACGTCGTCATCGTCGACACCGCCGGGCGTCTCGGTGTCGACACCGAGCTGATGAAGCAGGCCGCCGACATCCGCGACGCGGTCCACCCCGACGAGACGCTGTTCGTCGTCGACGCGATGATCGGCCAGGACGCGGTCACCACCGCGCAGGCGTTCCTCGACGGGGTCGGCTACGACGGCGTCGTCCTCACCAAGCTCGACGGCGACGCCCGCGGTGGCGCGGCGCTCTCGATCCGCTCGCTCACCGGCCGGCCGATCATGTTCGCCTCCAACGGCGAGAAGCTCACCGACTTCGACCTCTTCCACCCCGACCGGATGGCCTCGCGCATCCTCGACATGGGCGACGTGCTCACCCTGATCGAGCAGGCGGAGAAGGCCTTCGACTCCGAGCAGGCCGCCAAGGCCGCGGCCAAGCTCACCGGCCAGGGCGGCGAGTTCACCCTCGACGACTTCCTCGAGCAGATGCTGCAGCTGCGCAAGATGGGCTCGCTCACCAAGATCATGGGGATGCTGCCCGGGATGGGGCAGTTCCGCGACCAGCTCGCCAACTTCGACGAGCGCGAGATCGACCGCGTGCAGGCGATCATCCGGTCGATGACCCCGGCGGAGCGCAACGACCCCAAGATGATCGACGGCTCGCGCCGCGCCCGCATCGCGCGCGGTTCCGGCGTGCACGTCTCCGAGGTCAACAACCTCGTCGAGCGGTTCTTCGAGGCCCGCAAGATGATGAAGAACCTCGCCTCCGGTGGCGGCATCCCCGGCATGCCGGGCATGCCCGGGGCCGGCAAGCGCGCCCAGCAGCGCAAGAAGCAGCCGCAGAAGGGCAAGGGCGCCCGCAAGTCCGGCAACCCGGCCAAGCGCGCCCAGGAGCAGAAGGCCGCCGCCGAGCGGGGCCCGTCCGAGGCGGCCAACCCGTTCGGCCTGCCGGCCGAGCAGGAGGACTTCGACCCGGCGGACTTCAACCTGCCGCCCGAGGTCGCGAAGTACCTCAACCAGCAGTAGGTCGGACGTCTCCTAGGGTGACGGCATGCCCGCACTGAGGTTCTCCGGACCGGTCCTGCCCGACGGCGAGACGCGTGACCTGTACGTCGTCGACGGGCTCGTCACCTACGAGCCGCAGGCCGGCGCCGAGCGCGTTGACGGCTGGATCGTCCCCGGCCTGGTCGACGCGCACTGCCACCTCGGCCTCGAGGAGCACGGGCCGGTGGGCCGCGAGGAGACCGAGGAGCAGGCCGTCCTCGACCGCGACTCCGGCGCCCTGCTCATCCGCGACGCGGGGTCGGCCGCCGACACGCGCTGGATCCACGAGCGCGAGGACCTGCCGCGGCTGATCCGCTGCGGGCGCCACATCAGCCGGACCAAGCGCTACATCCGCAACTACGCCCACGAGGTCGAGCCCGAGCAGCTCGCGGAGTACGCCGCCCAGGAGGCGCGCAACGGCGACGGCTGGGTCAAGCTCGTCGGCGACTGGATCTCCCGCGACGCCGGCGACCTGGTGCCGTCGTTCCCGGCCGAGGCGTTCGCCGCCGCCATCGACGCCGCGCACGCCGAGGGCGCCAAGGTCACCGCGCACTGCTTCGGCCGCGACGTGCTGCAGGGGCTGCTCGACGCCGGGATCGACTGCATCGAGCACGGCACCGGGCTCAGCGTCGAGCTGGTCGACCAGATGGTCGCGCAGGGCACGGCGCTCGTGCCGACCGTCATGCAGCTCGCCAAGTTCCCGGAGTACGCCGCCGCGGGACGCGCCAAGTTCCCGGACTACGCCTCGACGATGACCGACCTGCACGCCCGCACCCGCGAGACGCTGATGACCGCCTTCGAGGCGGGCGTGCCGATGTACGCCGGCTCCGACGGCGGCGGCATCTCCCGGCACGGCAACCTGGCCGGCGAGGTCGTCGCGATGGTCGGTCTCGGGATGCCGGTCGACTACGCGCTCGGCGCCGCGAGCTGGCGGGCGCGGTCGTGGCTGGGCCGCCCGTCCCTCGAGGAGGGGGCGCCCGCCGACCTCGTCGTCTACGACGGCGACCCGCGCGCCGACCTCGACCTGCTGTTCAAGCCCAAGCAGGTCGTCCTGCGCGGCCGCGTGGTGGCCGGGGGCTGACGCCCGCGGCCGACGACCCTGCGGGGTCGCCGGCCGCACCGACTCAGGCTCGAGGCACCTCGTGGGCCGCGCGGAAGAGCCCGTCCGGGTCGACCTTCGCGCGCACCTTGCACAGCCGTGCCCAGGCGCTGGGGTCGAACGCGGTCGACGTGTCGACCGGCCGCTCGGCGAAGTTGAGGAAGCTGCGACCTGTGGCCCACGGCCCCATCGCGGCCAGGAGCGCGTCGGCGTCGACGCGCCCCTGCTGTGTCGCCTCCGGTCCGGCCGCGACGGCCAGGCCCAGCAGGACGAACGCGCCCGGGACGTGTGAGAGGACACCCGCCCCGGGAGCCCTGCGCGACACCGCCCCGCCGAGCTGGCGCAGCTCGGAGATGAGCAGCGTCGACTCCGCGTCAGGGCCGGCCGCGCGGACGAACGCCGAGATGCCGGCCTCGTCGAGCTCGCCCAGCACCGTCCCGGCGCCGACCGACGGCGTGGGCTGCTCCGGGTCCATGTGCAGCCGCGGCAGCGCGGTCATCGGCACCCGGGCGAAGGTGTCCATCTCCGGGGCCAGCGCCCGCAGTGGCGCGAGCTGCGCAGCGGCGGTGGTGTCGTCGGTCAGGAACACGCCGTCGACCACGACCACGGTCCGGCCCGAGAGGAACGGCGGCAGCTCGGGCAGCGGCGGGAAGCGCAGCACCCGCAGTGACGTGGTCGCCTCCTCGGGGGCCGTGCGGGTCCAGGCGTTCCAGGCCCTCAGGACCGGCTCGAGGTGCGCGACCGGCCACAGCATCATCCCGGCGTGGGCGTCGGCGACCGGGTGCAGCCGGACCTCGATCGCGGTGACGACGCCGAAGCTCCCGCCGCCCCCGCGCACGGCCCAGAAGAGCCTTCGCCGGTGGTGCGCGTCGGCGCGCACGAGCCGCCCGTCGGCGGTGACGAGCTCGACCGCGACCACGTGGTTGGCGGCGAGCCCGTGCTTGCGCGCCAGCCAGCCGAGGCCGCCGCCGAGGGAGTAGCCGACGACGCCGATGTCGGGCGCCGAGCCGTGGGGTGCGGCCAGCCCGTGCTCGGCGGCCGCCGCGACGACCGCGTCCCACGCGACGCCGGCACCCACCCGCGCCACGCGCCGGCGTACGTCGATGCTGACGTCCTGCAGGTGCGAGGTGCGGACGAGCACCACGTCGTCGAGCGAGTGCGCGGCCAGTGCGGAGGCGGCGTGGCCGGTGGTCTGCGCGGTGACGCGCAGGCCCAGGTCCTTGGCGGCGCGGACCACGGCTCGCACCTCCTGGGCCGTGCGGGGGAGCGCGACGGCGGCGGGCTGCTGCGCGACGGCGACGTTCCACGGGGTCGCGGCGGCGGCGTACTCGGCCTCGCCCGGGACGTGCACGAAACCGGGGCAGCGCTCGCGCAGCTGCTCGGCGGGACGGTCGGTGAGGAGCTGGACGTTCATGGCGGTTTCCTTCGTGGTGTCGGTACTGGTGGTGGTGCGGGTCGTGGGGGTCGCGCGGCAGCCGATGGCGACGGCCATGCCGGGCAGGGGGAGGGCGTCGACGCCGACGACGTCGAGTGCCGGAGTGGCACCGAGGCCGCGCAGGTGGTCGCTGACGGCGGCGAGCGCGTCGTCGAGCGCGGTCGGGTCGAGGGCCTCGACGCGGACCTCGGTGACCTCGGGCCAGGCGAGCCCGGCCTCCGTGAGCCGCGCCTCGAGGTTCTCCGCGGCGAGCACGAGCTGCGCCAGGAGGTCGCCCTCGTGGAGGAGGCGCCCCTGCTCGTCGAGCGGGCCCTGGGCGGGAACGGTGACCTGGGTGTCGATCTGCATGCCGAGAACCCTGCGGCCGGCGGGGTGCCCGGGCCCATCCCGCGGGTCGGGGTTCTTCGCGGCCCGAGTCACGAGGGGGTCCCAGGACCCCAGATGTGTGGGATGGCGGTTCCGTGCGGTCGGGTTCACACTTGCCGCATGTCATCGAGCCTGACTGCGCGCCGGGTCCAGCAGGACCTCGACGTCGTGTCCCGCGCCGGCCTCGACATCGAGACCTTCCTGGCCGAGGCGGTCGACTCCATCTCCCGGGCGGTGCCCCACGTGGCCGCCTGCATCGCGACGGTCGACCCCAGCACGCTGCTGCTCACCGGCACGCTGAAGTTCGGAGACCTGTTCGGCCGGGACGAGCACGACCACGAGTTCGGGCTGGTCGAGTACGGCGAGGAGGAGGAGACCGCCTTCCGACGGCTCGCCCTCGGGCCCCGCGCAGCCGTGGCCGTCGGGACGGGGACCTCGGCCCGCGTCGCCGACTTCATGCGCCCCCACTTCGGCTACACCGAGGAGGTCCGGGTCGTGATGCGCGACGCCGGCCAGGTGTGGGGCGCGATGGCGCTCTTCCGTGGTGCGGACGCCGAGCCGTTCGGCGACGCGGAGGTCGACCTGCTCGACTCCCTGTCGGCCGCGCTCAGCGTGGGCGTGCGCTCGGGGTTGCTGGCCAACTTCGACCCCGCGCCGCTCGCCGCACCGGCAGGTCCGGCGGTCGTGATCGTCGGCGCCGACGACTCCATCCAGCAGATGAGCGCCGGCGCCGAGGCACGGCTGGCCGAGCTGATGCGCAGCGAGGGCGGGACCGTCGCGGACGGCATCGTCTCGTCGTTGATCGGCGCCGCCCGGCGCTTCTCGGCAGGGCTCACCCCGGCGCCGCCCCGCTGCCGTGTCCGCTCGCGCAGCGGCATGTGGCTCGTGCTGCACGCGACCCCGTTGTCGCCACGGGCCGACGGGTCGGGTGGTGACGTCGTGGTCACCATCGACGAGGCGCGTCCGCCGGAGATCGTGCCGCTCGTGGTCGCGGCCTTCGACCTGACGCCCCGCGAGCGCGACGTCACGCAGCTGGTGCTCCAGGGCGTCGACACCAAGGAGATCGCCTCGACGATGCACGTGTCGCCCTACACCGTGCAGGACCACCTGAAGGCGGTCTTCGCCAAGGCCGACGTGCGCAGTCGCCGCGAGCTGATCGCCAAGATCTACTTCGACCAGTACGTCCCCCGGATGGGCACGGACGTCGGCCCCGACGGGTGGTTCGCGGGCGGCTGAGCCCCCTGGGCTTCAATGGCCCGATGACCTCGGCCGCCGACCCTCGCACGGCCCATGAGCCGCGGGCGGTCGTCCTCGTTGTCGCCGCGGTCCTGTCGGTGCAGGTCGGCGGCGCGATCGCCGCGACCCTCATCCCGGAGGTCGGGGTGCTGGGGTCGGTCGCGCTGCGGATGTGGTTCGCCGCGGCGATGCTGATGCTGCTCGCCC
>CAZKZQ010000101.1:0-12183 GCA_964557235.1 uncultured Nocardioidaceae bacterium | reverse complement strand
AGACCCAGCCCCGCGGTCGCGCGGTCACGGTCCTGCCCGACGACGTCGAGCTGCCGACCGAGGGCAGGCCGATGCAGGCGCTGGTGCTCGTGCCCACGGGCACGACGGGCACCTCGGACCCGGCCGGCAGCACCGGCTCCACGGGCGACACCGGCACCGAGGCGCCGACGTGGGTGTTCCCCTTCGACCAGCCGCTGCCGCCCGACGAGGGCGACAACCAGGCGATGGCGGTCAACACCGCCGACGGCTCCGTGCAGTACGACGTCGCGATGGCGATGGTGTGGGTCGAGGACGGCGACACCGAGCAGGTCGACAACACCAACGAGGCCTATGCGTTCGCGTCCTGCTCGGACTGCGTGACCGTCGCGGTGGCCTTCCAGGTGGTCGTCATCGTGGGACAGGCCGACGTGGTGGTGCCGCAGAACGTCTCGGCCGCGGTCAACTACGACTGCTTCGAGTGCATCACCGCCGCGGTCGCCAAGCAGCTGGTGGTCACCGTCGACGCCCTGCCCGGTGAGGACCAGCTGGTCGCGCTCAACGACATCTGGGCCCAGCTCGCGCAGTTCGCGACCACGATCCCCTCGCTGTCCCTCGACGAGCTGCTGGCCAAGCTCGAGGAGTTCGAGGAGCAGATCAAGGAGGTCCTCACCGGAGCGGTCGAGGACGCGCCCCCGGTGCCCGAGCCGACCGCGAGCGCGGCGCCCTCCGACGAGCCGTCGGCGACGCCGGGCGACGAGGGGACGACGGAGCCCTCGCCCAGCGATCCGACCGAGACCGGTGAGCCGGCCGAGCCGACCCCGACGGAGAGCGCGAGCCCGACCGAGCCCTCCCCCACCGCCGAGGAGACCCCGGTCGCCGAGGAGACGCCTGCCGGTTAGACGGCGCCCGTCGTGCGCAGCACGACGTCGGCGACCATGGCCGGGTCGTCGAGCATCGGCACGTGCCCGACGCCCGGGAGGATCACGAACCGCGCGCCCGGGACGGTGCGGCGCGCGGCGGGCAGGCCGTGCTTCATCGGCAGGATCCGGTCGTGCTCGGACCACGCGATCGTGACCGGGCAGGGCACCGGGTCGAGCTCCTCGACGGCCTCGTCGGTGCCGAGGATGTCGTGCAGCACCAGGCAGCCGGCCAGGTCGCGGGCCGACGAGACGGACGTAGCCGGGCTCACCAGGTGGCCGCGCGCGGACACGCCGGCCAGCGCGCTCCGCCGTACGAGTCCGAGGTGGTGGGGCAGCGGGCCGAGAGGGCGGCCGAGTCGTTCGAGCAGCGCGATGCGCTGGAGCGCCTTGACGGGTGCGGACCGGCCACGGCCGTCCTCGCCCCAGAAGCCGCCCGGCGACAGGGCGGTCGCGCTCAGGGCACGTCCGCGGCGGGCGAGCTCGAGGGCCATCCAGCCGCCCAGCGAGTTGCCGGCCACGTGCACCTGCTCGAGGCCCAGGTCGTCGAGCCTGCGCTCGAGGTCGTCGACGAGGTGGCTCACCCGCACGGGGCGCTCCCCGACGGCCTCCCCGCCCCGGTGCCCCAGGGCGGTCGGGGTGTGCACGTCGTGGTGCGGCGAGAGCAGCGGGACCACCGGGCGCCACACGCGTCCGGACATCGTGACGCCGTGGAGGAGGACGAGGGGGCTGCGCTCGGTCATCGGCCGATCATGACCGACGACCCACCTGCCGCGGTCACCAATGCGACGGAGTTCACTCCGCGGAGAGCGCCCGTGCGCCACCCTCGACGTAGCCCTGCCCGCCCCGGCTCGTTGCCCACGGTGAGGGACGAACCAGGAGGACCGATGCGTCGTACACCTGCACTGCTGAGCGCCGCCGCCGTCGCGGCCGGAGCCGCGCTCGTCGCCGTGCCCGCTGCCGGCGTGGTCACGCCCGGCTCGACCGCGGTGCGGGCCAGCGAGGCGGACGCCCGCGACGGCCTGCGCGACGTGATGTGGGTCGGCAACAACTGGTCGGGCAACGCCTCGATCGTCGACGCCCACTCGCTGAAGATGCTCAAGACCGGCATCAACCTCGTCCCCGACAAGTCCCAGGAGCTCGCCGACATCCAGAAGAGCCCGGACCGGCTGGCCTACTTCCTCGTCATCCAGCAGGGTCCCGGCGAGGGCCACAACCAGTACGTCGACGACATGTTCACCACCCGCGACGGGAAGTACCTCGCGGTGTCGCGCCCGAGCTTCGGCGACGTGGTGTGGATCGACATCGCCCGCGCGACCGCGGGTCGTCGCGACAGCATCGTGCGCGAGCAGCAGATGGACGGCTATCGCACCGACCACATGGGCCTCTCGCGCGACGGGCGCCGGCTGCTGGTCTCCGACTCCACCTCGCGCCAGGTGATCGAGTACTCGATGGTGAACGAGACGGTCGGCGGCAAGCGGATCCGCATGGGCGACCGGCTGCGGACCTTCCCCACCGGCGAGACGCCCCACGAGAGCAACTACACCGAGGACGGCAGCCGGATCTTCCACGCCTCGATCGGCAAGGTCTACACCCCCGGCGACGACCTGCACTCCGGGCCGGTCAAGCTCACCCCCGCGCAGGACGCGATCAAGGGCGACCGCTGGTTCCAGGTCGTGCGCAACCGTGACTTCAAGATCCTCCAGCGCTGGGACATGGGCAAGGAGCTGGCCGAGTCGGGCCACCCCGACATGAGCTCGGCGGTGCGCCCGATGGCGATCTCGCCGGACGAGCGCTTCATCTACTACCAGGTCTCCTACTTCCACGGGTTCGTCGAGTTCGACACCCAGGCCAAGGACAGGAACGGCACGGTCGACTACGAGACCGAGGGGATCCCGGAGCCGCGCACCGGCGCGGTCAAGCGGGTCGTCGAGCTGCCCAACCGCGTGCCCGACATGCCGCTCACGCAGTACGTCAACGACTCCGCGCACCACGGCCTGTCGATGAACTCCGCCGGCACCAAGCTCTGCGTCGCCGGGACGATGGACGACTACGCCGCGATCGTCGACCGCAGGTCGCTGAAGTACCGCGTCTACGACACGAAGTCGACCGGCCACTACTACGGCAAGCCCTACTGGACGACCGAGGGCCTGGACAACCGCTGCTGGATCTCGCTCAGCGACGCCGACGCCGTCGCCGTGCTGGACTTCGCGACCGGCCGCGAGCTGGCCTACCTCAAGGTCGGCGACCACCCGCAGCGTGTGCGCCACGGCTACGTCTCCGACCGGCTGATCCGCTCGTGGGGCGGGAGGACGTCGGTCAAGGAGAAGCCCGGCGAGTCCGACCCCGCCGCGGCCCTGCTCGAGGCCGAGTCCGAGGTCGGCACGATCCCGCAGGACGCCTCGAAGGGCGAGCTCGACCCCGACGCCGTCGCCGAGGCCGGCGCCGCTCTCGAGCGCACCCGTGCCGCGCGTGAGAAGAGGGCCGAGGCCACGGACGTCTCGCTGGTCAGCGACCTCGCCCAGGACCCCCGCACCCCGTGGGTGGCACTGGCGTTCCTCGGTGGTGTGGCCCTGCTGATGGTCCGGCGCCGCCGGGCCGACTGAGGCCGCGTCGTCCCGCTCCGGCGGTCCCGGCGACTTGTCGGTGGGCGGACCTAGCCTGTCCGCATGCGACGCTTCGACGACGAGGACCTCACCGGCGCGGAGTTCCGCGAGTGCGACCTGAGCAGGGCCCGGCTGGTCGGCGTGGTCATGCAGGACGCCGAGATCGACGGCCTGGTGACCAACCTCGTGGTCAACGGCGTCGAGGTGATGGGCTACGTCGAGGCCGAGCTCGACCGTCGCCACCCGGTGCGCCTGCTGATCCGCTCCGACGAGCCGGCCGACCTGCGCGAGGCCTGGCGTCAGCTGCGCGCGGACTGGGCCACGACCGCCACGCGGGTCCGGTCCATGCCCGAGGGCAGCGAGCACCAGCGGGTCGACGGCGAGTGGTCCATGGTCGAGACGCTGCGCCACCTCGTCTTCGTCCACGACTCGTGGTTCCGCCGCTGCGTGCTCGGGCTGACCGAGCCCTTCACGGCGATGGGGCTGGGCCCGCCGTCCGTCATGGAGCAGGAGGACGCCCTCGACCCCTCCGCCCGGCCGAGCCTCGACGAGGTGCTCGACGTGCGCGACCGGCAGGCGTCGGTGGTCGAGGCGTGGCTGGCCGAGGTCACGGCCGAGCAGCTCGCACAGACCGCGCCGGTGCCCCACGACGGCCGCTGGCCGGCGTACGCCGAGGGGAGGACGGTGCGGAAGTGCCTCGGCACCGTGCTCAACGAGGAGTGGGCGCACCACGGCTTCTGCCGGCGCGACCTCGACAAGCTCTCCGGGGCCTGAGTCGCTGCCCCGGTCTGCTCCGGCCTACTCCGCCCGGAGGCGCTCGAGGTAGAGCCGCAGCGCGACCACGCGGGTCGCCGCCTCGACCAGGCGCTCGCGCGGGAGGCGCCCGCTGTCCAGGGCACGGCGCACGGCGCGGAACGCCTCGCCCGGCATCGGCGAGTTGAGCACGAGGTCGTTGCCCGCGAGGAGCGAGCGCACCGCACCCTCGCCCGGGCCGAACGGCTCGTAGATCGGTGCCATCCCCTGGCTGTCGGTGACCGCGACCCCCTGGAAGCCGAGCTGGTCGCGCAGCATCCCGGTGACCACGTCGTGGTTGACCGACGCGGCGATCGAGGCGTCGAGCGCGTCGACGGCGACGTGGGAGGTCATCACCACCGGCGCACCGGCCCGGATCGCACGGCGGAACGACACCAGGTCGCGGGCGTCGAGCTCGTCGAGCGACGCGGTCTGGTGGACCAGGGCGCCGTGGCTGTCGCCGGAGACGGTGCCGATGCCCGGGAAGTGCTTGACCACGGGGAGCACGCCGGCCTCGAGGTAGCCCTTCATCGACGCGACCGCCAGACGGGCGTTGCGGCGCACGTCGCGGCTGTAGGTGCGGCTGCCGAGCGCGCTGTAGCCGGCCGGGTCGTAGTCCGCCACGGGGGCGAACACCATCGTCACCCCGAGCTCGCGCAGCTGCTCGCCGTTGTCGCGGGCCACCGTGCGGGCATAGGCCGGGTCGTCGAGCGAGCCGACGTACTCCGCGCTCGGGACGGTGTCGACGCCGACCTGCAGGCGCTGGACGGCGCCGCCCTCCTGGTCGATGCCGATGAGGAGCGGGAGCCCGTCGGGGCGGTCGCCCTCCTGGTGGAGGACCAGCGCGAGCGCGCGGACCTGGTCGGCGTCGGAGATCACCTCGGGCCGCAGGAAGACCCCGCCGAACCCGCGTCGGTCGAGCGCGTGGGCGGCCGAGTCCGTGCCGTGCATCTGCTGGTTGGCCGCGATCTCGCCCGCGCTGGGCGAGCGGCCGTCGTAGCCCCAGAAGCCCGGCATCAGGACGGTCGCGGCGAGCGCCGCGTCGTCGTACGACGAGACGAGCTCGGTGGCCTCGGCGAGCTCGCCGACGGTCGGGCCCCAGCCGGACGGGGTGCTCGGGTCGACGGTCGGGGTCGCCGCGTCGGGCGGCGGGGCACCCAGCGCGGTCGGCGGGGCCACGGGCTCCACAGCAGGGGCCGGCGACGGGGTGGTGCGCGCGTCGCGGCCGGTGACGTCGTCGACCACGTCGTCCACCGTCGCGCAGCCGGCCAGCGACAGCAGCGCCAGCAGGGTCGTCGGCAGGGCCAGCAGCGGGAGGGCGCCGGGCCGGGTGCGTCGGGAGCGGGTCATCGTGGCCATCCTCCCAGGTCAGGGGGTCGACCCCTGGGACGTGGCCGCGTGCGCGGGCTCGTTGTCGGACCGGGCGACTAGGTTCGGAGCGTGCCCGCCAAGCCCCGCCCCGTCGCCGCTCCGGCCCGAGCCGCCCTGCGCCTGCCCGCCGAGCAGGTGCACGCCGACGAGCTCGCCCGGCTCGTCGCGGCCGACACGGGCGACCGGCCCGCGGGGTGGCGCCTCTCGCCGCGGGCGGTGCGGTCCTTCGTGGTCGGCGATCCCTCGCTGGACGTCTCGCGCAAGTTCTACGGCGACGACGCGCTCGTCGAGCGCTGCATCGTGACGCTGATGAGCGACCGCGGCCTGCTGCTGGTCGGTGAGCCGGGCACGGCCAAGTCGATGCTCTCCGAGCTGCTCGCCGCAGCGGTGAGCGGCGACTCGACCTGCACCATCCAGGGCACGTCGGGCACGACCGACGACCAGATCACCTACTCCTGGAACTACGCCCTGCTCCTGGCCGACGGTCCGACGCCGCGGGCGCTCGTGCGCGGGCCGGTGCACCGCGCGCTCGGCGAGGGCGTCGTGTGCCGGTTCGAGGAGGTGACCCGGGTCCAGCCCGAGATCCAGGACACGCTGATCGGGGTGATGAGCGACAAGATGCTCCACGTGCCCGAGCTCGAGGGCACCCCCGACTCCCTGGTGCTGGCCACCCCCGGGTTCAACGTGCTGGCCACCGCCAACCTGCGCGACCGCGGCGTCCACGAGATGTCGAGCGCGCTCAAGCGCCGGTTCAACTTCGAGACCGTGCGACCGGTGAGCGACCGTCGGCTCGAGGCGACCCTGATCAAGGAGCAGACCGCCGACCTGCTCGCCCGCTCCGGCGTCGGCGGCGCGCTGCCCGACGACGTCGTCGAGCTGCTGGTCGGCACCTTCGCCGACCTGCGCACCGGCGTGAGCGAGGAGGGCACCGCGATCGAGCGGCCGAGCGCGGTGCTGTCGACGGCGGAGGCCGTCGCGGTCGGCCACGCCGCCGCCCTCGACGCGCACTTCTTCGACGGCGGCCCGGCCACCGGCGCCCACGTCGCCCGCCAGCTGATCGGCACGGTCCTCAAGGACAACCCGGAGGACGGCGCCAAGCTGCGCCACTACTTCGACGTGGTGGTCAAGAAGCGCGCCAAGCGCGGCAACCAGTGGCACCGCCTGCTGGAGGCCCGACGGGAGCTGGACCGCTGAGCGCGCTCGACGCGCTGCTCACCGGCGAGGGGGTGCGCGACCTCGCCGGGCGGATGGTCACCGACGACCTCGTCGTGCTGCCGGTGCGGCACCACAGCCCGGCCTGCGCGTGGCACGTCGGCGAGCAGGTGCGGCTGCGGCGACCGAGCGTCGTGCTGGTCGAGGGGCCGCGGTCCTTCGACTCCCTCGTGCCGCTGCTGGTGCACCCCGAGGCGGAGATGCCGCTGGCCGTCTACACCTGGTTCGTCCGCAAGCCGGCCGGTGCCCGGGCGTCCGACCCGGTCGAGCGGGGCGGCGCGTTCTATCCCTTCTGCGACTACTCCCCCGAGCTCGTCGCGCTCCGCACCGCGGCCGAGCTCGGCATCGAGTCGCGGTTCGTCGACCTCGAGCTGGCTGAGCTGGAGGCCCTGGGCCGCCGGGCCCGCGGCACCCAGAGCCTGCTCGACGAGCACGTGTTCTGGCGCAGCCGCACCCTGCGGGCGCTCGCCGAGCGGCTCGGGTGCCGCGACGACGAGGACCTGTGGGAGCGGCTGTTCGAGGCCGGGCCGGTCCCGTTCGAGGACCACCTGGCCGCGATGACGGCGTACTGCCTGCTGGCCCGGCGCGACGAGAGCGACGCCTCGCTCGAGGCGGAGGGCACCCTGGCCCGCGAGGCCGAGATGGCGTGGCACGTGCGGCGTGCGCTGCGCGCCCGCTCTGCCGGCGACGGGCCTGTCCTCGTCGTGGTCGGCGGCCTGCACGCCGTCGCGCTGCCCGACCTCGTCCGGGGACGCAAGGCGCCGCAGCGGCCGCGGGTCAAGCTGCTCCGCACGACGACCGAGTCCGCGCTCGTGCGCTCCACCTTCGACCAGCTCGAGCGGCTCAACGGCTATGCCGCCGGCATGACCTCGCCGGGGTGGCACCAGCGCTGGTGGTCCCACCTCCAGGCAGGCTCTCCGCAGCCGCGGGTCGACGCCACCCGGGAGGCGGTGCAGGACGTGGCGCGTGAGGTGCGCCGCCGCCACCGGGTCCACGTGCCGACGCCCGACGTGGTGGCCGCCGTCGGCCACGCCCTGCGGCTGGCCGAGCTGCGCGACCGTCCTGCGCCGCTGCGCAGCGACCTGCTCGACGCGATCGGCAGCTGCCTGGTCAAGGGCGAGGCCGACGCCGACGGCGCGCGGGTCGAGCGCGCGACCCGGCGGGTGCTCACCGGCACCGCCGTGGGCGTCCTGCCCCCGGGTGCGGGCGAGCCGCCGCTGGTCGCCGACGCCCGCCTGCGGCTCAAGCGCCAGCGCCTGCGCCCCGACGCGACCGAGCCGCAGGTGACGCGGCTCGACCTCTATCGCAAGCCGGCCCACCGGGTGACCAGCCGGCTGCTCCACGGCCTGCGCTACCTCGAGGTGTCCTTCGCGCGCGTCGACCGCGGGCCCGACTTCGTGCGCGGCCGGCACACCGAGCTGATGCAGGAGCAGTGGACCTATCGCTGGACGCCCGACACCGAGGCCGGGCTGGTCGAGGCGTCGCTGCTCGGCGGCACGGTCGAGGAGGCCGTGCGCGAGCGGTTCGGCCGCGACGTCGCCCGGCTGGTGGGCCCCGACGCGCCCCACGACGCCGAGACCGCGGTGGGGCTGCTCGCCCTGGCCTGCGTGCTGGGGCTGCACGACCACGCGCTCGAGGCGACCTCCGTCGTCCGGGCCGGGCTCGCCGCCGACGAGTCGTTCCCCCAGGTGGCGGCCGCGACCGCCCAGCTCGGCCTGATCTGGGAGGCCCGCGAGCCGCTGGAGGCCCACCGGCTCGGCGACCTGACGTCGGTGATCGAGGACGCGTTCGCGCGGTCGCTCTACCTCGCCCGCGACCCCGAGGGCTCGGGCAGCGACCCGCAGCAGACGGTCGACGCCCTCGTGGCGCTGCGCGACCTGCTCGCCGCCGAGTCCGGTGCCGCCCTCGACGCCGACCTGTTCTGGAGCGTGGTCGCCGCGCACCGGACCCACCCCACCTCGGCGCTGCTGCGAGGAGCGGCGACCGGGCTGCTGTGGTCCTCGGGCCGCGCCGACGACCAGCTGCTCGCGGTCGCCGCCGGCGGACACCTCGGCGGGGCCGTGCCACCGTCGGAGGCGGTCGGGTTCGTCTCCGGGCTGGTCGCGACCGCGCGCGAGGCGGTGTGGCAGAGCCCGGCCCTGGTCAGCGCGCTCGACGACACCGTGCGCGCGTGGGACGACGACACCTTCGTCGAGCACCTCCCCCACCTGCGGCTCGCCTTCGCCTCGATGACACCCCGCGAGACCGACCGGCTCGCCGGCCACGTCGCGGTGCTGCACGGCCTGACCCCGGCGGCCGGGCTGGAGCTGACCGCCACCCTGCCGACCGCCGCGGACGACGACGTGCGCCGGTTCGTCGACGCGTCCGCGCTCGTCGCCTCGCTCATGCAGCGTGACGGCCTGGCCGGGTGGTTGTGATGGACGACCTCGACCGCTGGCGGCTGGTGCTCGGCCGCTATGCCCACGAGCAGCTCGGGTCGGGTGACGGCGAGGAGGCCCGGCGCGAGGAGGCGCTCGACTTCCTCTACCAGCGTGAGTACGCCGGCCGCGACGTCCGCGGCGGCGACCCGACCGGCGACGACGGGCCCGGGCTGCCCGAGCTGGTGGGGTGGCTCGACGACGTGCGCGAGCTGTTCCCCACCTCGACCGCGGAGGTCGTCGAGCGCCACGCGCTGGAGAGGTACGGCCTGGTCGAGCTGGTCGGCGACCCCGACGTGCTGGCCCGGCTCGAGCCGAGCCCCGCGCTGCTGGCCACCGTCCTGGCGCTGCGCGAGCACCTCAGCCCCGAGGTGCTCGTCGTGGTCCGCGAGCTGGTGCGGACCGTCGTCGAGGAGCTCACCCAGCGGCTCGAGATGGACGTGCGCCGCGCGCTGACCGGCCGGCGCAGCCAGCACCGGCACTCCCCGATGCGGGTCGCGGCCAACTTCGACCCGCGCGGCACGATCCGCCGCAACCTGCGCAACGTCGACCCGCGCACGCGGCAGATGGTGCTCGAGGAGGTCCGGTTCTTCGAGCGCAACGCCCGCCAGCTGCCGTGGGACGTGGTGCTGTGCGTCGACCAGAGCGGGTCGATGTACTCCTCCGTCGTCCACAGCGCCGTGATGGCCGGGATCCTCTCGTCGCTGCCGGCCTTCCGCGTGCGGCTGGTCGTCTTCGACACCGAGGTGGTCGACCTGTCCTCGATCGCCGACGACCCGGTCGAGACGCTGATGTCGGTCAACCTCGGCGGCGGCACCGACATCGCCTCGGCCGTGCGCTACTGCGCCGACCTGGTCGAGAACCCCGCCCGCACGGTGCTGGTGCTCGTGACCGACTTCCAGGAGGGCGGGTCGCGCCGCGAGCTGATCCGCCAGGTCACCCGGCTGGCCGAGGCGCGCGTGCGGCTGCTCGGGCTGGCCGCGCTCGACAAGGACGCCCGGCCGTCGTACGACCGCGAGATGGCGGCCCGGCTGGCGGCGTGCGGCATGGAGATCGCCGCCCTGACGCCCGACAAGCTCGCGGCCTGGCTGACCGAGGTGGTGTCGGCATGAGCGCGGGTCGGTCCGGGGCGGCCACATGAGTGCGCGGACGCCGCAGGCGCTCGCCGAGCGGGCCGAGTCGCGGGAGCGGGTGCTCGCCTCGGCGGCCGCGCTCGTGCGCGACACGGTGCGGGTCGGGGTGGCCCACCTGTCGCCCGACGTGCGCGAGCGGGTCCAGACGACCGCGACGTGGGCGCAGTCGGCGGACTGGTGGCGGCTGGCCGACACGCTGCGCCGGGTCGAGGAGCAGGTCTCGCTGCTGCTCGCGCGGTCCTCCCGCGGGGACGAGCAGGCCCTCCTCGACCGGCTCGCGGTCACCGCCGCCCTGGTCACCGCGCTGGAGGGGGCGCCCGACGACCCGCGCCTCGTCGGCACGGCTCGGCAGAAGTACGAACCCGTCTCCGGCCTCGACCTCGTCGGGCTCGGCGGCCTGGCGTGGGAGCGCACCGGCTTCGTCGGGCTCACCTGCCTGTTCTGGCAGCCCGACGAGGTGCGGTTCCTGTCGTGGACCGACGCGCGGCCCGACACGGTGTGGAGCTTCGACGCCCGCAAGAGGTACGACGCCTACGGCCCCTGGTCGGGTCTCGGCAGCCCCCGCCGGGCCACGGGCCGCGGGGTGTTCCTCGAGGACGCGCGACTGTCCGACCAGGGCCGGCTCTCCGGGGTCGAGGCCACGCAGGCGCGGCTGGGTCCGGGTCGGGGCCGGCTGCGCACCCTGCCGGTCGTGACCCGGTGGGACGAGCTGTCCCGCCGCGAGCACCGGTCGCTGCTCGACCCCGGCAACCCGCTGCTCGAGTGGACCGTGCTCCAGCCCGCGTCGCTCGGGCCGGCCCGGTGGGAGGCGGTCCGCCAGACCGTGACGCGCGAGCTGGTCGACGAGGCCGGTGCCACGCTGAAGCTCCAGCTGCGCTGGACGAGGGCGACCGCCCACGCCGTCGCCCGGGTCGAGCAGCTCGAGCTCCCCGAGGGCGCGTGGCTCGTCGCCCGGGTCGCCCGCACCTCGACCGGGCTGGTGGCCGAGCCTCTGTCCGTCGTACATGACGGGAGGGTGGACTGCCTGCACTTCGACGACGCCCCGGGTGACGCGAGACCCCCGGCGCGCAAGGGCAAGGCGGTCGCTGCCGAGGAGGAGCCGGAGTCCGAGACCGAGGCGCGCGAGCGGCTGGTGTCAGGACTGCCGCGACCCGCGCAGGTGCTCGACGCGTGGCTGGTGCGCCAGCTCGAGCGCGGCACCGGGGCGACCGCGGCCGGGCTGCTGCGCGCCACGCTCGACGCCCACCACCGCGAGTGCCGGGCGATCGGGCTGTCGGTCTATCCCTCTGTGCCCGACGACGCCGACCCGGCCGAGGTGCTGCTGCGCTCGCACTACCTCACCCGTCAGCTGGCGCAGGTCCTCGCCTGACCCGGTCGAGCACCGCCTCCGCCCGCGCCAGGAGCACCGCCCGCTCGCCCTCGTTGCGGGTGCGCGCGGCCGCGTCGCGGAAGCACTCCGCCGCCTCCGCCGGCAGGCCCGCCCGCTCGAGCAGGTCGCCGCGCACGCTCGGCACGAGGGGCGAGTCGCCGAGGGCGTCGGCGGGGAGTGCGTCGAGCACGGCGAGTCCGGCGTCCGGGCCGAAGGCGCGCCCGTGGGCGACGGCCCGGTTGACCTCCACGACCGGCCCGGGGGCGGCGTCGGCCAGCACGTCGTACAACCCGGCGATGCGACGCCAGTCGGTGTCCTCGGCCCGACGGGCACGGGCGTGCTGCGCGGCGATCGACGCCTGGAGGAAGTAGGTCCCCACCTCGCGCC
>CAZKZQ010000100.1:0-12214 GCA_964557235.1 uncultured Nocardioidaceae bacterium | reverse complement strand
CCCCCGACACCGACCTCGACGACCGGTTCCCGCAGCTGGTCGCCGACGTGGTCACAGCCCTTCGCTGATCAGGTGATGGCGACGATCGGCAGGCGCAGGGCGCCGGGGGCGGACGCCGGGACGGCGGGGCTGGCCGGCTCGACCGGGGCGATCCGCTCGTAGGCCTCACCCAGCGCGGGGCGGGGGTCGGCCTCGCCCTTGTTGGGCCAGAACGACATGGCGCGCTCCGCCTGGGCGGTGATCGTCAGCGACGGGTTGACGCCCAGGTTGGCCGAGATCGCCGAGCCGTCGGCGATGTGGAGACCGGGGTAGTTGAAGACCCGCTGGTAGGGGTCGACCACGCCGTCGGCGTCGGAGCGGCCGATGGTCGCACCACCGATGAAGTGCGCGGTCATCGGCATGTTGAAGGGCTCGGTCAGACCGCCGCCGGACGTGCCGCCGCCCATCTTGTCGGCCATCATCCGCACGGCCTGGTTGGCGACGGGGATCCACGTCGGGTTGGGCTCGCCGTGACCCTGCTTGGAGGTGATGCGCCACTTCTTGGTGCCGGGGATCCGGACCGGGTAGGTCGTGATCGAGTTGTCCAGCGTCTGCATCACCAGGGCGATGACGGTGCGCTCCGACCAGTGCTTGAAGTCGTAGAAGTTGCGCACGTTGCGACGCTCGGCCCACAGCTCCTTGAGCCAGGTGCGCCAGCGGGCGATGTCGCCGTCACCGTCGGTGAGGACGGTCTGCATCAGCGACATCGCGTTGCTGCCGCGGCCGTAGCGCACGGGCTCGATGTGGGTGTGCTCGTCGGGGTGGAAGCTGGAGGTGATCGCCACGCCCTCGGAGTAGTCGATCTTCATGTCCGGCGCGATCGCCCCGAGGATCGACTCGGAGTTGGTGCGCGAGAGCACGCCGAGGCGGTCCGACAGCCGGGGCAGGTTGCCGGTGACCTTCATCTTGTGCAGCAGCTTCTGCGTGCCGATCGCGGCCGCGGCGAAGACGACCTGCTCGGCGGTGAGGACGCGGGTGTGCTTCCTGCTGCCGCGCTTGGACTTGGTCCACCGGACGGTCAGCTCGTAGCCACCGCCGTCGAGCGGCCGCACGCGCGTCACCGTCGAGAGCGGCATCACGTGCGCGCCCTTCTGCTCGGCGAGGTAGAGGTAGTTCTTGACCAGGGTGTTCTTCGCGTTGTGCCGGCACCCGGTCATGCACTCGCCGCAGTTGATGCAGGTGTTGCGCGTCGGGCCGGCCCCGCCGAAGTACGGGTCCTCGACCTTCTCGCCCATCTCCTGGCCCGGTCCGCCGAAGAACACGCCGACCGGCGTCGGATGGAACGTGTCGGCGACGCCGAGGTCGGAGGCGACCTCCTGCATCACCTTGTCGGCGGGCGTGACGTAGGGGTACTCGTTGACGCCGAGCATGCGCTTGGCCTGGTCGTAGTACGGCGCCAGCTCGTCCTTCCAGTCCGTGATGTCGGCCCACTGGGGGTCGTTGTAGAAGGCGTCGAGCGGCTCGTAGAGCGTGTTGGCGTAGACCAGCGAGCCGCCGCCGACGCCCGCGCCGGCCATGATCAGCGAGTCGCGGACGGCCTCGATGCGCTGGATGCCGTAGCAGCCGATCTCGGGGCGGAAGAGGAAGTTCTTCAGGTCCCACGAGGTGTCGGCGAAGTCCTCGTCGCGGAACCGTGCGCCGGCCTCGAGGACACCGACGCGGTAGCCCTTCTCGGTCAGGCGCAGGGCCGTGACGGACCCGCCGAAGCCGGAGCCCACGACGAGCACGTCGAAGTCGAAGTCGTTGTCAGACGTCATGAAGGTGGAGCCTCTCACTTGCGGCCGAGCTTGGTCATGAGCTTGACGTTGGCGGTCATGAACTTGGCGTAGCCCTCGTCGCTCATGCCGAACATCGGGGCGAACCTCAGGAGGCGCTGGGTGCCGACGGCCTGCGGCTCGGTGTAGCGCAGGATGCCCTCGGCGCCCTGGCGGCGGCCCATGCCGGACTCGCGCATGCCGCCCATCGGGGAGTCGATGCTGGCGAAGGTCGCGCCGAAGGCCTCGTTGATGTTGACCGTGCCGCACTTGATCCGCTTGGCGATCTCGCGGGCCCGCGGACCGTCCTGGCTGTAGATCGAGGCGTTGAGGCCGTAGTCACCGTCGTTGGCGCGCTCGACCGCGTCGTCCTCGTCGGAGAAGCGGTAGACCGAGATCAGCGGGCCGAAGGTCTCCTCGCCGAAGCAGGTCATGTCGGGCGTGGTGCCCTCCAGGACGGTCGGCTCGTAGAAGTACGGGCCGAGGTCGGGTCGCGCGCGACCGCCGGCGAGCACGCGCACGCCCTTGCTGCGCGCGTCCTCCACGTGGGCGGTGACGGTGTCGAGCTGGTCCTGCGAGATCAGCGAGCCCATGTCGACGCCCCACTCGGTGGTGGCGCCGAGGCTCATCGCGTTGACCCGGTCGACGAACTTCTGCACGAACTTGTCGTAGACCTGGTCGGCGACGTACATCCGCTCCATCGAGACGCACAGCTGGCCGGCGTTGGAGAACGCCGCGCGCACCGCGCCCTCGGCGGCGCGGTCGAGGTCGGCGTCACGCAGCACGAGGATCGGGTTCTTGCCGCCGAGCTCGAGCGAGCAGCCGATCAGGCGCTCGGCGCACTGCTTCGCGATGACCTTGCCGGTGGCGGTCGAGCCGGTGAAGCAGATGTAGTCGGCGCGCTTGATGATCTCGGTGCCGATGACGCGGCCGGGGCCGGCGACCATCTGGAAGAGGTCCTTGGGGAAGCCCGCCTGCTCCATGATCTCCAGGCCGATGAGGGCGCTGAGCATGGTCTGGGCGTCGGGCTTGGCGACCACGGCGTTGCCGGCCATGACCGCGGGGAGGCCGTCGCACAGCGCCATCGTGAAGGGGTAGTTCCAGGGGCTGATGATGCCGACGACGCCCTTGGGGATGCGGTTGACCTCGACCCGGGTCAGGCCGGGCACGACGCCGGCGACGCGCTTGGTGCCGAGGTGCTGCTTGGCCGTGCGGGCGTAGTAGCGGGCGGTCAGCGCGATGTGCAGCGGCTCGTCGAAGGCGTGCTTGCGGGCCTTGCCGGACTCCCAGCAGATGAGGTCCATGATCTCGTCCTGGCGCTCGAGCACGATGTCGTGCAGGCGCAGGAAGATCTCGGCGCGCTCCTCCAGCGACGTGCGGGCCCAGGCGGCCTGCGCCTTGCGGGCGCGCTTGAACGCCTCGGCGACGTCGGCCTCGGTCGACTGCGGGATGTCACCCAGGGGCTGGCCATTGATCGGCGAGATCGCGGGGGCGGTCCGGCCGCTCGTGGCGCGCAGCAGGCCGGTGAGCCGGCGTACGTGCTCCGGCTCGAGGGCGAGCGACGCACTGGGGTCGTGGTCGGGGTCGCGCAGCTCGGTCGTGGTGCCGTCGTTCGGGTCCGGAGCATTCATATACCGATGGTATCTGGGATGTCCTGACTCGCCTAGAGGTGGCCATCACGTCGTGACTAAGGTCGGCCTGAGAGCCGCGTCACACCCAGTCCGGAGGTTACCCGTGCAGGTCCCCATGACGGTCAACGACTTCATCCGCCGCGCGGAGCAGGTCTACGGCGAACGCACGGGCGTGGTCGACGAGCCCGACCAGCCGGCCGAGCCCCTCGGCGAGCTGACGTACGCCGAGCTGGCGGCCCGGGCGCGCCGCATGGCCCGGGCGATGGAGGACCTCGGCATCGGCGAGGGCGAGCGGGTCGCGATGGTGTCGCACAACTCCGCACGGCTGCTGACCGCGTTCTTCGGGATCTGCGGCTACGGCCGGGTGCTCGTGCCGATCAACTTCCGGCTGTCCCCCGGCGAGGTGTCCTACATCGTCGAGCACTCCGGGGCGCGGGTGCTCTTCGTCGACCCCGAGCTGGAGGAGTCGCTGTCGTCGGTGACCGCGGAGCACCGCTTCGTGATCGGTGACGACTCCCACCTGTTCGCCCCGTCGGACGCCCCCGACCCCACCCCGTGGTCCGCGCCCGACGAGAACGCGACCGCCACGATCAACTACACCTCGGGCACGACCGCGCGGCCCAAGGGCGTGCAGCTGACCCACCGCAACCTGTGGACCAACGCGGTGACCTTCGGGCTGCACGTCGGCGTGACCGACCGCGACGTCTATCTCCACACGCTGCCGATGTTCCACTGCAACGGCTGGGGCATGCCGTTCCTGGTGACGTCCCTCGGCGTGCCCCAGATCGTGCTGCGCAAGGTCGACGGCGCCGAGATCCTGCGCCGGATCGAGCAGCACGGGGTCACGTTCATGTGCGCGGCCCCGGCGGTCATCGCCTCGGTCCTCGACGCCGCCCCCGACTGGGACGGCGAGATCCCGGGCCGCGGGCGCGTGCGCATCGTCGTCGCCGGCGCTCCCCCGCCGACCAAGACGATCGTGCGGGTGCAGGAGGAGCTCGGCTGGGAGTTCATCCAGATCTACGGCCTCACCGAGACCTCCCCGCTGCTGACCGTGAACCGCACCCGGCAGGAGTGGGACGACCTGTCCGCCGAGGACCGGGCCGCCAAGCTCGTCCGCGCCGGCGCCCCGGCGATCGGGGTGGACCTGTCGTTCCAGGACGGCGAGGTGCTGGCCCGGTCCAACGTCTGCCTGGACGGCTACTGGGACAACCCCCAGGAGTCCGACCGCTGCCTGGCCGGCGGCTGGTTCCACACCGGCGACGGCGGCGAGCTCGACGAGGAGGGCTACCTCACGATCAAGGACCGCAAGAAGGACGTGATCATCACCGGCGGCGAGAACGTCTCCTCGATCGAGGTCGAGGACGCGATCTTCAGCCACCCCGACGTCGCCGAGGTGGCCGTGATCGGCGTGCCCGACGAGAAGTGGGGCGAGACGATCAAGGCGCTCGTGGTGAAGGCCGAGGGGTCCGCGCTGACCGAGCAGGAGCTGATCGACTACGTGAAGTCCAAGGTCGCCCGCTACAAGGCGCCCTCCTCGGTCGAGTTCCGCGAGGTGCTCGACCGCACCGCGACCGGCAAGCTCCAGAAGTTCAAGCTGCGCGCGCCCTACTGGGAGGGCCGCGACCGGCAGGTCAACTGATGGCGGACGTCGACGAGGCGGTGAACCCCGCACGCACCATCAAGGTCGCGCTCGGGGTCGCGCTCGTGCTGATCGTGTGGTCCTTGCCGCTGCTCAGCGTGTCCGCCGGCACGGCCTCCAGCGCGGTCCTCTTCACGCCGATGGCCGGGCTCGCCGTCGTCGGGCTCGCCGTGATGGCCCGACGCTCGTGGCGGCCGGTGGGATTCGGGCTGGCGATCGGGGCGCTGCTCGCGTTCGTCGTGGTCGAGCTGCTGGTGCTCACCGGCGCGGCTGACGGCACCTGAGCCGAAATGGTCATCACCCGACCGGCACGAGCATCGGGAGCAGCAGCTCGAGCCGGCCGACCTCCTCGATGTTGTGGCGCAGCCACGCCCGGCCCATCTCGACCGGCATGACCCGGGTGGTGAGGTGACGGTTGAGCGGCGCGGCCCAGCGCTGGCGAGCGCCGATGTCCATGACGCTGACGTAGTGCGTGCAGTCCTCGCCGCGGGACCAGACGTGCTCGAGCTGGAACACCTTGACCCCGGCCACGCGCTGCACGAGCCGGATGCCGGTCACGTCGAGCTTCTCCACGCGCTCGGTCACGTCGATCGCGAATTCCGGCCGGCCGCCGAACGACTCCACGATCCGGAAGCGCGCCCCCTCCGCCGCGCCGCCGGTGGGAGCCGGGCGCGCCAGCTCCCAGCGGACGTGGTCGACGGGGTGCCAGGCCAGGTAGCGCGGCACCCGGCGGCCGTCGTACGCCATGTCGTCGCCGAGGTGCTGGAACCACGCGAGCACCTGCTCGGGGGTGACGCCGCGCAGCGGCTCGTGGTCGATGGTCAGGCGCCGACGATGGTGCGGCAGCTCGGTGATGGCGACGCGGCGCTCGTCGAGCACTCGCAGGGGGGTCAGCAGCGAGAGGTCGTTCACGGCAGCTCCTTCAGGTCGGACAGTGGAACCACCGTCGCCTGCTCACCTTGGATCTTGCTTGCGCACCACTTGACCTCGGTGCGGGGTCCGGGGTCGGGCACGGCATCGTCGGCTGCCGCACCCGGCCATCCAACCCTCGCCGACTGAGACGCGCGCACGAGGTCACCGGACGGACAGCACCTCGTCGTCACCGAGCAGGTCGCGCAGCCGGCGCATGCCGTCGCTGGCCTGCGACTTGACCGTGCCGACCGAGCGCCCGAGGACCTCGGCGACCTCACGCTCGGTCAGGCCCTCGTAGTAGCGCAGCACGATGACCGCCCGCTGGCCCGGCGCCAGCGTGGCGAGGGCGTCGCGCAGGGCCAGCAGGTCGGCGCCGTCGGGACTCTCGAGCGCGGAGTCCGGCGTCTCGCCCACGCTGACCTCGCGGCCCTTGTGGCGCCGCCAGCGCGACACGTGGTCGTTGGCGATGATGCGACGGACGTAGGGGTCGGGCCGGTCGCCGATGCGCTTCCACCGCGCGACGGCCTTGAGCAACGCGCCCTGCACGAGGTCCTCGGCGTCGTGGTGGTTGCCGGTCAGGAGGTACGCCGTCCGCACGAGCGCCGGCCAGCGCGCGGCGACGTACTCCTCGAAGTCGGGCTGCCCGCTCATGCGCCCGCCCGTCGACGACGAAGCCAGAACACGACCGCCCCGGCTCCGCAGGCCAGGAAGGCGCCGAGCGCGATGCGGGTCTTCGTCTCGTCCGAGAGGTAGGACGGGGGCTTCTGCCCCGCGACGATCTCGTTGCCCAGCAGGCCGACCGCGTAGCGGGGCTCGATGAACATGTCCTGCTGGACCTTGGCCCCCAGGCCGAACTGGCCGACGACCTTGCCCGCCCGGACGTCCACGACGTCCCAGGACTCATCGCCGAGAGGGACGACGGCACGGTCGGCGTCGATCCACCCGAGGGGTTCGTCGATGCCGGGCGCCTGCGCGACCACCTTCCAGGTCGACGTCGGCTCGATCGGCCACGCAGTGGTGACCAGCTGCCAGTCGGCGTCCTCGTCGACCGGACGCCGCACGGCGAGGGCCGTGCGGCCGTCGGGGCTGACGGTCAGGCCGTGCAGGCGAGGCTCCAGCGGTACGCCGATGCTGGTCCGCCCGTCCGAGGTCCAGACCTCGTCGGTGTCGGTCCACGCGACGCCGGTCGGGGTCGAGGCGAGGTTCGGCGACCACTTGGCCGGCTGGCTGAGGCGGACGTAGGGCGGCACGTCCCTGCCGATCTCGAACGCGTAGAGCAGGTTGGCCCGGTTCTTCCCGGGCTCGGAGGTGAGCATCGTCGTGACGAACCGGCCGTCGCGACTGATGCGCAGGGACGGGATGTCGCCGAGGTCGTAGGCCATCTCCGGGGCCGGGAGCGGGATCGCCCGGGTGTCGCCCTCGCTCGTGTCGTAGACGAGGATCGCGTCGGCCAGGGCCGGCTTCCCGGCTTGCGGTGCGCTCACGCGAGGGCAGGCCACGAACGCGCCCCCCGGGGACACGTCGCAGGCCCGCGGGTCGGTGCCCGCGGGGAGGTCGATCCAGCGGGACGTCCCGTCGACCGCCGAGACCCCGAACAGCTGCCAGTGCTCGTCGTAGGTGATGCCCTCCTGCGGCGGGTCGTCCATCGCCCCGGGGTGCTCGGCCGGCCCGTTGCGCAGGGCGGCACCGAGGGCGGCGACGGGTCCGATCGGCCCGTCCTCGTCGGTGCCGGGGGCGTCGCGGTCGGGCACGTAGACGCGGTCGGGCAGGTGCCGGTCCTGGAGGTCTGCGGCCGGCGGGGAGTCGGTGCGGAGCAGCCCCGGGCCGACCGTGGACGCTGCGACGACGGCCACCACGGCTGCTGCCCCCGCGAGACCGGCGGCGCGGCGACGGCGCAGCCGGCGCCGGCCGCGCTGCCAGAGGTCAGGCGGAGGCGACCCGGCCGGCGCGGTGCCGGCCAGGCGCTCGAGGTCGTCGGTGATCGTGCCCATGCCCCACACACGCTAGGCGCACACGGATGGTTGGGTGCGGATCCCCAACGGGTCGGCCTCTAGCCTGTCCGTCGTGGCGACCTACCGCTTCCGACCCGCCTTCGCGGCTGCGGCCTCCATCAGGACCCCGCTGGTCGTGCTCGTGATCTGGGCGATGGCCGCTTCCGTGGCCGAGTCGACGTGGCTCGTCCTCGGTCTCGGGATCCTGGTCTCCGCCGGGATGTTCGCGCTGGGCTTCAGCCGCGTGCGACGGCGCAGCCTGACAGCCGACGACGACGGTCTCGTCGTGCAGCGCGACGCCTATCGGCTGGCCGTGCCCTGGAGCGCCGTCACGGGGGTGGAGCGCCGGCGCCACCAGGTGTTCCAGGTCGACGAGCTCGTCGTGACCGAGGCGAGCGTGCTCGCGCTGGACCACGCCGACCGCCGGACCAAGGTCGTGCCCGACGAGGTCGGCGACCACCCCGCCACCAAGCGCGTCATGGTCAGCGCCTATGACGCCGACTGGCGCGACGGCCCCATCGGCGACCGGCTCCGCGCCGCCGGGGTCCTCTGATCAGGAGCCCAGCACGTCCCTGGCGGTGACCCGCGCCTCGTCGGCCTCGAGGTCGGTGAGCTTCTCCTGGCTGAGCCGCTCCGCGGCGACCCGGCGGAGGTAGTGGTCGACCTCCTCCTCGACCTGGTCGGCGTCCCACCCGAGCGGGCCGGCCATGAGCTCGGCCGCGGGCCGGGCCGCGGCCACGCCCCGGTCGAAGGTCTCGATCGAGATCCGGGTGCGCCGGCACAGCACGTCGTCGAGGTGGCGGGCGCCCTCATGGGTCACCGCGTAGACCACCTCGGCCCGGAGGTAGTCCTCCGACCCCTCCAGCCGGTGCCCCAGGTCCGGGTCGCCCGCGACCAGGTCGAGCACCTCGTCGACCAGGTCGCCGAAGCGCCCCAGCAGGTGCTCCACGCGTGCCGGGTGGATGCCCGCGCGGCGGGCGAGGGACTCGACCTGGTTGCAGCGCACGGCGTAATTCTCCGCCCCGACCAGCGGCACCCGCTCGGTGATGCTGCGCCCCACCCGGCCCCCGAGCGAGTGCGCCGCGGCGTCGACCGCGTCCTTGGCCATCACTCGATAGGTCGTGTACTTCCCGCCCGCGATCATGACGAGGCCCGGCACGGGTGTCACGACCGTGTGCTCGCGGCTGATGCGGCTCGTCGGCTCGGACTCCCCGGACAGCAGCGGACGCAGGCCGGCGTAGACGCCCTCGACGTCCTCGTGGCCCAACGGCTCGCGCAGCACGGAGTTGACCCGCTCCAGCAGGTAGTCGATGTCGGCACGCGACGCGGCCGGGTGCGCCTTGTCGAGGTCCCACGGGGTGTCGGTGGTGCCGACGATCCAGTGGCGGCCCCAGGGGATGACGAACAGCACGGACTTCTCGGTGCGCAGGATGAGGCCGCTGCGCGAACGGATGCGGTCACGCGGAACGACGAGGTGGATGCCCTTGCTGGCCTGGACGTTCATCACTCCCCGGCCGCCCACGAGCTCCTGGATGTCGTCGGTCCACACGCCTGCGGCGTTGATGACGACGCGGGCCCGGACCTCGAGGTCGAGGCCACTCTCGAGGTCGCGCGCCGTCACGCCGGTGACCCGCTCGCCCTCGCGCAGGAAGCCGGTCACCTTGACCCGGGTGGCCACCTGGGCGCCGTGGGTCGCGGCGGTCCGGGCGATCATCATCGTGTGGCGGGCGTCGTCGACCTGCGCGTCGTAGTACTGCACCGCGCCGGTGAGCGCGTCCGGCCGCAGGTCCGGCACGATGCGCAGCGCCTTGCGCTTGGTCAGGTGGCGGTGGATCGGCACACCCCGGGGGTACGGCGACGCGGCGGCCATCGCGTCGTAGAGCGCGAGCCCGGCGCCGACGTAGGGCCGCTCCACGTGACTGGTCAGCGGGTAGAGGAACGGCACCGGCCGGACCAGGTGGGGTGCGAGGCGGGTGATGAGCAGTCCGCGCTCGGCGAGGGCCTCACGGACCAGGTTGAAGTCGTACATCTCGAGGTAGCGCAGGCCGCCGTGGATCAGCTTGCTGCTGCGGCTCGACGTCCCCGACGCCAGGTCGCGCTGCTCGAGCAGCCCCACGGACAGCCCGCGAGTGACGGCGTCGAGCGCGATGCCGGATCCGGTGACACCTCCGCCGACCACGAGGACGTCCAGCTCGCCGCCGCTCATCGTCTCGAGGGCGGCGGCGCGCTGGTCGGGGCTCAGTCCGGTCATGGGACCAGTCTGCCCGTCCGGGTCAGGACAGGTGACCCGGATGCGGCTCGGCCGGGATCGTGCCGAGGCGGCCGGCCTGGAAGTCCTCGAAGGCCTGCATGAGCTCGGCGCGGGTGTTCATCACGAAGGGGCCGTAGGCCGCGACGGGCTCGCGGATCGGCCGCCCGCCGAGCAGCAGCACCTCGAGGGCCGGGCTCTGGGCATCGGAGTCGCCGGTGAGCTCGACCGAGTCACCGGCACCGAACACCGCGAGCTGGCCGCTGACCAGCGGACGGCGCTCGGGGCCGACCGTCCCGCGACCCGCGAGCACGTAGGCCAGGGCGTTGAAGTCCTGCGGCCACGGCAGCTCGAGCCGTCCGCCGGGCTGCACGGTCGCGTGGACGAGCGTGATCGGCGTGTGCGTCGAGCCGGGACCCTCGTGCCCGTCGAGCGAGCCGGCGATGACGCGCAGCAGCGACGCCCCGTCGTACGACGAGAGCAGGGCGACCTGCCCGCCGCGGATGTCCTGGTAGCGAGGGGCCGCCATCTTGAGCGTGCGCGGGAGGTTGACCCACAGCTGCACGCCGTGGAACAGCCCGCCGCTCATCACCAGCTCCTGGGGCGGGGTCTCGATGTGGAGCAGGCCGGAGCCGGCGGTCATCCACTGGGTGTCGCCGTTGGTGATCACGCCGCCGCCACCCTGGGAGTCCTGGTGCTCCATGACGCCGTCGATCATGTAGGTGACGGTCTCGAAGCCGCGGTGCGGGTGCCACGGGGTGCCCTTGGGCTCCCCCGCGCCGTACTCCACCTCGCCCATCTGGTCCATGTGGATGAAGGGGTCGAGGCGGGCGAGGTCGACGCCGGCGAACGCACGCCGGACCGGGAAGCCCTCGCCCTCGAAGCCACGCGGCGCGGTCGTCACCGAGATGACGTCGCGCGGGCGGGCGTCGAGACCGGGACGGTCGACGCGGGGCAGCACGGTGAAGTCGGGGACGGTCACAGCAGGCATGGGACACCTCGTTCGGATCTGGTTCAGTGTCCATCCAACCAGGTTGACGCGTCAACTATTCCGGGTTTCGACTCAGCCCGTGTGGGCTCGCGTCAGCCCGCGACGGGCGCGGGCACGTCACGGCCGGTGAGGGCGCGCTGGTTGTAGGCCCAGCCCGGGCCGCGGAGGAGGAACGACCAGCGGTCGTGCCAGTTCTCGGCGGTCGCGACGTCCTCGGCGATGTCGACCCACTCGTGGCTGGCGATGACGGCCGGGTTGTAGGAGTCGATGTTCTTGGTCAGCCCGTAGACGACCGGCTCGTCCTCCTCCTGGAACGTGCCGAACAGCTTGTCCCAGACGATGAGGATGCTGCCGTGGTTGCGGTCGAGGTAGCGCCGGTTGGACCCGTGGTGCACCCGGTGGTGCGAGGGGGTGTTGAGCACCTTCTCCAGCGGGCCGATCGACCGGATCGCCTCGGTGTGGATCCAGAACTGGTAGATCAGGTTGATCCCGCGGGCCTGCTCGATCAGCTCGGGCCGCACGCCGAGGAGCGCGAGCAGGCCGTAGGGCACGCTCAGCACCAGGCTCTCCGCGACCGGCTGCCGCAGCGCGGTCGAGAGGTTGTAGCGCTCGCTGGAGTGATGCGCCACGTGCATCGCCCACAGCCACCGCGACTCGTGGTCGAAGCGGTGGTTCCAGTAGTAGATGAAGTCCCAGCCGAGGATCGCCACCGCCCAGGCGGCTTTGCCCTCGCCGAGGTCCGACAGGCCTCGGCCGAACAGCCGGCGCCCCGTCGTGTGAGCGGCCCAGACCGTGCTCGTGGTGAGCGCCGTGCTCAGGACCGCGCTGGCGGCCAGCGCTCCGTGCGTCCTCGTCAGCGCCGGTCGCGGTCGCGGCTGACGCTCGCCGCGGGGCGTCGCCTTGGCCTGCCGCAGCTCGGCGAGCTCGTCCTGCACCGCGCGTACGTCGTCGGGGAGGGTCTGCGGGTCGGGCAGCCGGCCGTCCTTGAGGCGCTTGCGCACGACGTCGC
>CAZKZQ010000099.1:0-12682 GCA_964557235.1 uncultured Nocardioidaceae bacterium | reverse complement strand
TGTCGTAGAAGTCCGGCAGACCGAGGTCGTGGCCGAACTCGTGAGCGAAGACGCCCAGGCCGCCGTTCTCGGGCTCGACGGTGTAGTCGCCGATCCAGAGGCCGGTCTCGCCGATCTCGGTGCCGCCGAGCAGGGAGTACTCGTCGTTGTCGCCCTTGAGCTCCGGGCCGGTCTGGCCGTAGTCGTCGCCGCGGACGTACCAGCGGTGCGACCAGATCGCGTCCTCGCCGCCGTTGCCCTCCTCGCCCTCACCGGCGTGCACGGCCTGGAAGTGGTCGACGTAGCCGTCGGGCTCGTTGAAGTTGCCGTCGTCGTCGAAGTCGTAGCGGTCCCAGACGTCGAACTGCGTGAGGTACTGCTTGATCTGGGCGTCGGTCTTGCCGGACGCCTTCTGCTTGGCGTACCAGGCGTCGACGGTGTCGTTGATGAAGTCCCAGCTGCCGCCCTCGTCCTCACGCGGGTTGGAGCCGTAGTAGGCGCCGTTGTTGGGGACCTTGACCCAGTCCTCGGTGACGACGGAGAGGTCGTAACGGCCGCCGGACTGCTCCTTGTAGAAGCCGCGCATCGACTCGTTCGTGTTGCCCATGAACGTCTTGTCGTAGTACGCCTTGTTGAAGTCCTTCTCCCACACCGTCGAGTTGTCGACGGTCCGGTCCGGCTCCGCGATCTGGTTGTGCAGCGGGCCCGCGGCGCCGCCGTACGTCTTTGACGCGGTGTCGCCGAACTCGGCGAGCACGGTCCAGATCTTGTCGCTGCGGTTGGTCGGGAACTCGACGTACGCCGACGGGTCGGCCGCGGTGGCCGCCCCGACGTTGACGACGGCTCCGCCCGCGGCGCGCTTGTTCATCGACGCCTTGCCGTTGGCGATCAGCTCGAGCGCCTTGGCGCGCTTGGCCTGCACTGCCTTGGTCAGGGGACCGGGGCGGTTGTCGAGCCGCTTGGTCGTGGTGTTGGTCTGCGCGCCAGGGTCCGAAGCGGCCTGGGCGGCGGGCGCCTGCATGAGTGCGGTGGCGACGGCCGCCGCGACGACGGCGCCGGTACGAGTTCTCTTCACGTGTCTCCTCGGGTGCGACGGGGCCGTCGAGAAGCGACCCCCGCGCGACGCTACGTCAGGAGCCGCTCGCCGGGAACACCCCCGGAGGGAGATTTTGCGGTCTCGTGACCTTTGGCCCGCCGAACCTGCGGAACGAGGGACCTCGGGACGCACGACGGCCCGCCGTACCGAAGTACGACGGGCCGTGGTGAAGACCGATGAGGTCTGTCAGATCAGAGAGCGCGGACCTGCGAGGCCTGCGGGCCCTTGGGGCCCTGGACGATCTCGAACTCGACCTGCTGGTTCTCCTCGAGGGACTTGTAGCCGCTGCCCTGGATCTCGGAGAAGTGGACGAAGACGTCCGGCCCCTCGGTCGGAGCGATGAAGCCGAAGCCCTTCTCGGCGTTGAACCACTTGACGGTTCCCTGTGCCATGTTGCGTGCCCTTTCACGAGCCTGTGGTGTTGATGAAACATGAATCCGACACGGGCAGTGAAGACACAAGCAGTGAAAACAAAAGACCAGCGAAGAACTCTGGTGCCTACCCTACGCCCTTTGCGGTCACACCCGGACATCGAGGGACTCTCCGCCTGTCGCGAGTCGCGGATCGGCCGCGATCGGGATGTCTGCAACGTCACGGTCGGCAAGTGCCGGTCGGCCTGACGCAGCCGCTCCCGCGGAGGGACGATGGAGGTGAGGGGTCGGCAGAGCGGCCTCCCCGGACGCTGCGCCCACCGACCTCCTGACTCGGTCCGGTGGCGGCCGTGCACCGGACCGGGGAGCGGGCCTCGGGCTCGCCGCCGCGACCCACGGCCGGTTCTGCCGAGGAGCAGAGATGTCACCCTCCATCGCCGATCTCGGTCCTCCGACCTCGCTCGGCCTCTATGACCTGGTGTCCGCCGCCACGCTCGCCCCGTCCTCCCACAACACCCAGCCGTGGAGCTTCCAGCCCCTGCCGCACGGCGTCCGCGTGCTCGCCGACGGACGTCGGAGGCTGCTCGTCGCCGACCCCGACGACCGCGAGCTGACGATGAGCTGCGGCGCCGCGGTGCTCACCTTCCGCGTCGCTGCTGCCGCCCACGGCTTCGGCACCCAGGTCGAGCTCGGCCACCCGTCCGAGGTGGCGCGCCTGACCTGGACGACCACCGCCGACCCGTCCCTGGCCGACCTCGCCGACGCCGTCGGCCGGCGTCACGTGTGGCGCGGCGGGTTCACCTCCCAGTCCGTGCCCGACGAGACCGTCGCCGAGCTCGCCGAGGCGTGCCGCGACGAAGGCGCTTCCCTGACCCTCGTGCGCGACGGCGCGCTCCGCGCTCGGCTGGCCGACCTCGTGGCCGAGGGCGACCGTCGCCAGCACGCCGACCCCGCGTGGCGCCGCGAGCTGGCCTCGTGGATGCGCCCGCACGGCAGCCCCGACGGACTGCCGCGACCGCGGTACGCCGGCCCGCTCGGTCCGTGGGTCGTGCGCCACTTCGACCTCGGGCGCCTCGTGGCCCGGCACGACCGCCGCCGCGCGCTGGCCGCACCGCTGCTCGCCGTGCTCACGACGCCTCGGGACACCGACACCCAGCGGCTGGCCGCCGGACAGGCCTTCCAGCGGCTGAGCCTGGTCGCCACCCGGCACCAGCTGGCCGTCGGACTGCTCAACCAGCCGTGCCAGGTGCCCGAGCTGCGCGGGCGGCTCGCCGAGCTCGTGCCGTCCGGCACCCCTCAGCTCGTGCTCGTCATCGGGCACCCCGACGGCGATGCCGGCACCACGAGCCGCCGCCTCACCAGCGACGTGATGGGCGACCGGCTCGGGCCGGCAGGGCCGGGGACAGGGCCCGGGCCGACGGGTCCGCGTGTCTCGACCCGGGTGCTGGGCGAGACCCGCTGGCGCTGAGCGCCGTCACCTCACCTCGACGTCATCCATCAGTCGCGAGCGGATCAGGAACCGGACTCCCTCGGGTGCCTCGAGGGAGAACCCGGCCCCGCGTCCCGGTGTGACGTCGATGGTCAGGTGCGTGTGCGACCAGTAGGCGTGCTGCGCCTTCGACATCCACACCGGGACCGTCCGCTCCAGCCCGACCTCGAGGTCCCCGAGGTGCACGTCGGCGTCACCGAGCAGGAACTCGCCGTCGGGGTAGCACATCGGGGACGAGCCGTCGCAGCAGCCGCCGGACTGGTGGAACATCACCGGGCCGTGCTGCCCGACGAGGCGGCGGAGGAGCTCCGCCGCCTCGTCGGTGACAGCGACGCGCTCGGCGTCGTCACGCATCAGAAGAAGCCGAGCGGGTCGGGGGAGTAGCTCACCAGCAGGTTCTTGGTCTGCTGGTAGTGGTCGAGCATCATCTTGTGGGTCTCGCGCCCGATGCCGGACTGCTTGTAGCCGCCGAAGGCCGCGTGCGCGGGATAGGCGTGGTAGCAGTTCGTCCACACGCGACCGGCCTTGATCTCCTTGCCCGCGCGGAAGGCCTGCGACCCGTCGCGCGACCACACGCCGGCGCCGAGGCCGTAGAGCGTGTCGTTGGCGATCTTGAGCGCGTCGGCCTCGTCGTCGAACCCGGTCAGCGACACGACCGGCCCGAAGATCTCCTCCTGGAAGATGCGCATCGCGTTGTCGCCCTCGAAGATCGTGGGCTGCACGTAGTAGCCCTCCGCGAGGTCGCCCTCGAGCACCGCGCGCTCGCCGCCGGTGAGGACCTTGGCGCCCTCCTGGTGGCCGATGTCGATGTAGCTCAGGATCTTCTGCAGCTGGTCGTGCGAGGCCTGGGCGCCGATCATCGTGGCGTCGTCGAGCGGGTTGCCCTGCACGATCTGCTCGACCCGGGCGACGGCGTCGTGGACGAAGTCGCTGTAGATGCTGCGCTGGACGAGCGCGCGGCTCGGGCAGGTGCAGACCTCGCCCTGGTTGAGCGCGAACATCGCGAAGCCCTCGAGCGCCTTGTCGTAGAACGAGTCGCGCTGGTCGGCCACCGACTCGAAGAAGATGTTGGGGCTCTTGCCGCCGAGCTCCAGCGTGACCGGGATCAGGTTCTGGCTGGCGTACTGCATGATCAGCCGGCCCGTCGTGGTCTCGCCGGTGAAGGCGACCTTCGCGACGCGCGAGCTCGACGCGAGCGGCTTGCCGGCCTCGACGCCGAAGCCGTTGACCACGTTGAGCACGCCGGCGGGGAGCAGGTCGCCGATGAGCTCGACCAGCTTGAGGATCGACCAGGGGGTCTGCTCGGCCGGCTTGAGCACGACGGCGTTGCCGGCGGCCAGGGCGGGGGCGAGCTTCCAGACGGCCATGAGGATCGGGAAGTTCCACGGGATGATCTGCGCGACCACGCCCAGCGGCTCGTGGAAGTGGTAGGCCACCGTGGTCTCGTCGATCTCGCCGATCGTGCCCTCCTGGGAGCGCAGGACCCCGGCGAAGTAGCGGAAGTGGTCGACCGCCAGCGGCATGTCGGCCGCGAGGGTCTCGCGGACGGGCTTGCCGTTCTCCCACGTCTCCGCGACGGCGAGGGAGGCGAGGTTCTCCTCCATGCGCTCGGCGATCCTGAGCAGCACGTTGGAGCGCTCGGTCGTCGACGTCCGCCCCCAGGCCGGTGCCGCGGCGTGCGCCGCGTCGAGCGCGGCCTCGATGTCCTCGGCCGTGCCGCGGGCGATCTCGGTGAACGGCTTGCCGTTGACGGGCGAGACGTTCTCGAACCAGGCGCCCTTGATCGGGTCCACCCACTCGCCGCCGATGAAGTGCCCGTAGCGGGGCTGGACGGAGACGAGGGAGTCCGGCTGGCCGGGTGCTGCGTAGGTCGTCATGCGTGTGCTCCTGGTGTGACGGGGCCACCGGTTCAGGGAGTGGTGTGACCCGGCGCACACGCTAGGAAGCGGGACGTTGCAACGACGTTACGAAGGCGACCAGCCCAGCTCGCGGTCCAGACGGTCCAGCTGCCCGTCGATCAGGGCGCGCAGCGGCGAGGTCGGCGCGACCAGGCGTCGCTGCGCCTGCCACATGTCGTAGTCGTCTCGGCCCCAGCTCGACCGCGTCCACGCCGACATCAGGTCCGCCTCGGCGGAGTCGAGCAGCGCCTGCCGCAGGCTCAGCTCGAGGTGCTCCCGCGTGCGCACGATCTCGGGTGCGGCCGAGCGCGGGAGCAGCGGGCCGGCGTACGCCCGCATCGCACCGCGTACGTCGCCCGCGGCCAGCATCGCGTCGACCGCGAGCCAGTCGCCGGTCACGCCGCCGAGCAGGCGGTAGGGGCGCGAGCCGAGGATCGAGTCGCCGAGCAGGCCGCGCAGCCGGGTGAACTCGACGCGCAGCGTCGACGTCGAGGCGCCGTCCTCGTAGAGCAGGGACGCGACCTCGTCGCCGGTCAGTCCCTGGGGTGCCAGCGCGAGCAGCGCGACGATCTCGCTGTGCCGTGGCGACAGGCGGGTGCGCGCGATGCCGCCGCGGCCGTCGTCGATCGCGAGCAGGGCCTCGTTGCGGCCGAGCACCTCGACGACCAGGCGCACGCCTCCGGCCTGCGGCGACGGAGGTCCGGTCGGACGCAGCCCGCGCGCCAGCTCGGCCTCGGCGAGCCGTGCGGCGGTGCGGACCAGCGCCAGGGTCTGGGGTACGACGATCTCGTCGCCGCCGGTGATGTCGAGGACGCCGAGCAGGCGGCTCGAACCCGGGTCGTAGATCGGGGTGGCCACGCACGACCAGTTCTTCACCGACCAGCGGAAGTGCTCCTGCCGGGTGACCGTCGCCGGCTTCCCGGTCGCGAGCGCGAGCCCGGGCGCGTTGGTGCCGGCCAGCCGCTCGTCCCAGTTGCTGCCCTCGACGAACCCGATCCGCTCGGCCTGCCGCATGGTGTCGGCGTTGCCGTTGACCCACAGCAGGTGACCGTCGGCGTCGGCGACCGCCATCAGCGCACCGCAGTCGGTGACGGCCTGGCCGATCGCGTCGTCGAGCAGCGGGAAGACCTGCGCCAACGGGTGCGCCTCGCGCAGGCCCCGGAGGTCGCCCTCGCCCAGCGCGATCGGCGCCTGGTGCTGGTCGACCTCGACGCCCGCCGCCGCCGACCGCTGCCACGACGCGGCCACGTCGGGCCGCATCACGGTGCTGGGGGAGACGGGCTGGTCCTCGGCCATGAGGCCCGAGGGTAGGGCTCGCGGGACGGGCTGCCCAGGGCCGATCGGCAGGGTCGATCAGCTCGCCCGGCGCAGCTCGCGGACGAACGTCACCAGGCCGGCCACGATCCCGATCGCGGTGCCCACGACGCCCAACCCGACCAGGACCCGCACGACCGGCTCCCACGCTCCCTCGAGATCGAACGGGAAGACGCGCCACACGGCCACCGCGGCGACGAGCGAGACGCACGAGGTGACGGTGTCGCCGAGCGCCCGCAACCAGCGCGGGTCGGCCAGGACCCACAGCACGTTGGCGACGAGGGTGGCGACGATGGACGCGTTCACGGCGGGCAGCACGTCGGGCGTCTCGGCGGTGAGGAACGGGACGGCGTCCCAGCCGGGGGAGACGTTGATCAGCACCAGCAGGGCGACCTGGAAGCCGGCGGCCACGAGGTAGCCGAGGACGCGGGCAGGACGCGGAGGACGCTGCTTCCGGGGGCGCGCGGGAGCGGCGGTGGTCGTGGTCGTGCTCATGGTCGTGGCCCTCCTCGGAGCGGCCCGGCCCGAGTCACGGAGGTCTTCCGTCCGGGCACTTCGACGCTACGCCGATCCGTTGCCACACAGGGGAATCCTCGGTGTCTGCAACGTCACGTGCTCCTCGGCCGCCGACCGGCTCCAACAGCGAGACGATGGAGGTGTCCGGTCGGAGCGTCGCTCCGAGGCACTCCGACACCCGACGCGTGTCAAGGAGCTCGCCATGTCAGCCAGACCCCCCACCACACATCCCGTCTCACTCGTGTTCGGCGCGTTGTTCGCGCTGATCGCCGTGCCCTTGCTGCTCGGGGGCCTCGCACTCGGCTGGGCCGTGGCCACGCAGACCGATGACAACGGGTACTTCTCGACGTCGACCGAGCGGGTCACCACGACCAGCACCGCACTCACCAGCTCCGTGCTCGAGATCGGCGAGGCCGGCCCCGACACCTGGTGGGTCGACCACGACGTCGCCACCGTCAAGGTGCGGGCCGAGTCCGTCGACGGATCGCCCGTCTTCGTCGGTGTCGCGCCCAGCAGCAACGTGAGGGCCTACCTCTCCGGGACGTCGTACGACGAGATCACGGGGATCGAGACCACGCCGTTCGACTACCGGCTGACGCGCCGCGGCACCGAGGGCACCCTGACCGAGTCCCCGGGTGACCAGAGCTTCTGGACCGTCCAGGCCTCGGGCCTCGACCAGCAGGAGCTGGTCTGGGACATCAGCCCCGGCACCTACACCGTCGTGGTGATGAACGCTGACGCCAGCTCGGGCGTCGACGTCACCCTGCAGGTCGCCGGCCGCTTCGCGTTCCTCACCCCGATCGCGATCGGGCTGGCCATCGCCGGTGTCGCGATGCTGATCGTCGCCGCCGCGCTGCTCGTGTACGGCGCCCGGCCCGGTGCCCCGCACGACGAGACCGGTCCGCCCACGCAGCCGCCCGCTGCTCCCGCCGAGGCTCCGAAGCCCTCACCGGTCTCGGTGACCGGCTTCCAGGACGCCCACCTGAACCGGGGGCTCTGGCTCGTGAAGTGGCTGCTCGCCCTGCCGCACTGGATCCTGCTCGCGTTCCTGTGGGTCATCTACGCCGTCATGACCGTGGTCGCGTTCTTCGCGATCCTGGTCACCGGCCGCTACCCGCGCGCGATCTTCGACCTCAACGTCGGCATCCTGCGCTGGACGTGGCGGGTGCAGTTCTACGCGACCAGTGCGATCGGCACCGACCGCTATCCGCCGTTCACGCTGCAGCGGACCGACTACCCGGCCGACCTCGACGTCGCCTACCCCGAGCGGCTCTCGCGCGGCCTCGTGCTGGTGAAGTGGTGGCTGCTGGCCATCCCGCAGCTCATCATCGTGGCGATCCTCGCCGGCTCCTACGGCGACAGCGACGGCACCGCGTGGGTCGGTGGCCTGATCGGCGCGCTGGCGCTCGCCGCCGGGCTGCTGCTGCTCTTCACCGGGCGCTACCCGACCCCGCTGTTCGACCTCAACGTCGGGCTCAACCGCTGGGTCTTCCGGGTGCTCGCCTACGTCACGCTGATGACCGACGACTACCCGCCGTTCCGCCTCGACCAGGGGCCGACCGAGCCCGGACCGCAACCCGTCGGGCCGACCGGGCCCACCATGCCCGCCGACGCGGCGGTGGAGTCCCCGGAGCACGCCCACACCGGCGGCTGACCTGATGGACGGCGCACGGCTCGACCTGGTCTGGCTCCCGTTGGGAGCGGGTCGGCACTGCGTGCGCCTCAACGGCAAGGTGTACGAGCGGGTGCTGGCGACAGCGCAGCGGCGTACTGCGTGCGAGCTGTTCCACGCCGCTCTGCTCGTGCACCTCGACGGGACGACCACGGTGGTCGAGGTCGCCCCGGTCTGGGACTCCCCGGAAGGCCGAGGCGACCACGGCGCCGTCGTCACGGGGCCGGTGGGCCTGCGTGTCCTCGGCCGGTGGGACGCCTTCCGCTACGAGGTGCGCTGCTGGCCCGGCGGGGTCGTCCCCGACCTGGAGTACGCCGTCGGGGGACCTCAGCCCCTCACCACCGACGCCTTCGTCTGCGCGCGGCTGATCGACCTCGCCCCGACCGTCCCGCCCCTGACGTGGGGGCGCGACGAGCTGGGCCTCGGCGAGATGTGGAACTCCAACTCGGCCGTCGCCCTCCTGCTGACCGCGGTCGGCCTCGACGCCGGCGCTCTCGCTCCTCCGCGCGGAGGCCGGGCGCCCGGCTGGGACGCGGGCGTCGCCCTGGGCCAGGCCCGGCGCGCACCCGACCGGCCGCAACCCCTGGCGCGGACCGTGCCGCAGTGGGACCGTGGACGGTATGCACCACCGTCGACGGACGGCCCGCTGAGACGGGAGTGAGGTCGTGGTCGGTCACGTCCACCACACGCCCCCGCCCCGCCCCCAACGCCGCGTGCGCGCGAAGGGCGACGGAGGCTTGGTGGACCGCGTCGTCGCACTGGCCGTGCGCGAGGGCCTCAAGGACGAGTGGACGGTGCACGAGTCGGCACTGCTGCTCCTCGACCTGACCACCGACCCGGGCGTCCTGCGCCGGGCGCGCGCCCGGGTCAGCGACGTGGTGCTGGCCTCCCCGAGCCTGGCGGGCACCCGCGCCGTGGCCGCCCTCAACGTCGTGCTCGCCCGCCTCGAGGCGGACCTGGTGCCGGAGGACGAGCGCCACCCCGTCCAGGTCGCGAGGGTGCCCGCACAGCGGGTGGTGCCGCCGCCGTTCGTCCCGCCGGAGGACCCGCACCTCGTGCGTGCCCAGCGGCTGGAGGGCACACCCGACTCGATCGCGGAGGCCGCCGGGTTCGTCGCGGCCAACGCGTGCCCCGAGCACGCCCCACGCGAGATCGGGCGCACGATGCTCGTGGCGCAGGAGCTGCTCGTGCAGACCGTCGGCCGCGCCGGGCGGCCCGCCCACGTCGTCGTCACCTGCGACGGCCAGTGCACGACGGTCTACGTCGACCTGGCCGCCGACGGCGGGACCGAGCAGCTCACCACGAGCACGCCGGACCTCGCGCTCGTCGAGCAGCTGGCCGACGGGTGGGGAGCGGAGTGCCTGCGGCCCGGGGTGCGCTACTGGGCCGTGATCGCTCACTGATCCGATCGCTGCTCCCATCACTGAGAGGACCCTGAGACGGGTCACGGACGGGTCACGACACGCTCGGGAGGTCTTGTCGCCCCGTGACCTGGATGTTTGGGTGCGAACGCCCCCACACCCACCCGACACAGGAGAATCTGTTGCGAACCCCCACCATCTGGGCGGCCACCGCTGCCCTGACCGCTGCTGCGCTGGCTGCCCCCACCCAGGGCGCCCTCGCGAAGCCGCACCCGTCCGACAACCCCACCACCCAGGGCTTCCGCAAGGCCGTCACGCTCGCCGGCGTGCGCCAGCACCAGGCCGCGCTGCAGAAGATCGCCGACCAGAACGACGGCAACCGCGTCGCCGGCTCGGCGGGCCACGACAAGTCCGCGGACTACGTCCAGGCCAAGCTCGAGAAGGCCGGCTACAAGGTCACCCGCCAGACCTTCACCTACACCTTCACCAAGGACCTCACCCCGCCGGAGCTCGAGCAGGTCTCGCCGACCCCGACGACGTACGAGGCCGGTGAGGACTTCGCCTCGATGACCTACTCCGGCAACGGCGAGGTCACCGCTCCGGTGACCGCCGTCGACCTGGACTTCCCGCCCCCGGCCGAGGCCGGCACCAGCGACAGCGGCTGCGAGGCCGCGGACTTCGCCGGCTTCCCGGCCGGCACCATCGCGCTGGTGCAGCGCGGCACGTGCAACTTCGCGGTCAAGGTCGACAACGCCAAGACCGCCGGCGCGGCGGGCGTGATCGTCTTCAACGAGGGCCAGGACGGCCGCACCGAGGTCATCGCCGGCACGCTCGGCGCGCCGGTGCGCACCATCCCCGCCGTGGGAGCGTCCTTCGCGCTCGGCCAGGAGCTGTCCGGCGGCAAGGCCACCGGCGCGACCGGCCGCACGGTCCGCCTGCAGGTCGACCGGTTCAGCGAGGACCGCGACACCGACAACGTGATCGCGGAGACCCCGGGCGGCAACCCCGACAGCGTCGTGGTCGTCGGCGCCCACCTCGACAGCGTCGAGGACGGTCCCGGCATCAACGACAACGGCTCCGGCTCGGCCGGCATCCTCGAGATCGCCGAGCAGCTGCAGGCCCGCGACATCACCCCCCGCAACAAGATCCGCTTCGGCTGGTGGAGCGCGGAGGAGAGCGGCCTGGTCGGCTCGACGGAGTACGTCGCGTCCCTGTCCGAGGCCGAGCTGGCCAAGATCAAGCTCAACCTCAACTTCGACATGATCGGCTCGCCGAACTTCGTCCGCTTCGTCTACGACGGCGACAACTCGGCCTTCCCGGTCGGCGCCGGCTCGGCGGAGGGTCCTGAGGGCTCGGGCGAGATCGAGCGCGTGTTCCACGACTACTTCGAGCGCGTGGGCCTGGCCTCGTCCGAGACGCCGTTCTCGGGTCGCTCCGACTACGGCCCGTTCATCGACGAGGGCATCCCGGCCGGTGGCCTCTTCACCGGCGCCGAGGGCGTCAAGACGGCACAGGAGGCCGCGGTGTACGGCGGCACGGCCGGGGCGGCGTACGACCCCTGCTACCACCAGGCCTGCGACACCTTCGCCAACAACTCCAACACCGGGCTCGACCAGATGGTCGACGCGGCCGCCCACGCGGTCCTCTACTTCGCGAAGCGCAACTTCGTGAAGCACCCGCTGGTGGACCCGACGTCGAAGGTGAGCGGCACGACCGCCGGCCGTGACGGTGGTCTGCACGACGACCACCAGCACGACGAGGTGCGCTGACCCACGCAGCAACAGTCGAGGGCCGCGGTCTCCGGACCGCGGCCCTCGTCGCGTTCTCCGGTGATCGAGCAGCGAGCGAAGCGAGCGATCAGTCGAGATCACTGATGACGTCGGCGCGGTTCGAGTTCGGTGGACGCCGACACGTTCGACGGGCTGATTGATGTCCGGATCCACCGAACTCGCTGTCCGCTTGGCGGATGTCGCTCGCTCGGGCGCTTCGTAGCCTGTCGTCCTGGCCGACTCGGGAGGGACCATGGCTGGAGAATCGGCGCGCGAGCGTGCACGCCAGGTGCGCGAGAAGGCCGAGCGGCTGCAACGGGTGGCGCAGGCATGGGAGCGCGGCGCGGAGGGTGAGTCTGCGACGGCACGGCTCCTGGCCGGCCTGCCGCCTGAGTGGACCGTGCTCCACGACTTGAGGTGGCCGGGCCGTCGCTTCGCGAACATCGACCACCTCGTGATCGGGCCGGGTGGAGTCTTCGTCGTCGACTCCAAGAACTGGACGGGTCGGGTCCAGGTGCAGGACGGGGTCCTGCGGCAGAACGGCCGCGGGCGCGAGAACGCCGTGGCCGGATGTGCTGACGCAGCTCTCGCGGTGGCTGGGCTCGTCCCGATGTACGCCGCGATGGTGCATCCGGTGCTGTGCTTCGTGCGCGACGACGAGCTCCGGGGCTGGTCGAGCGGCGTCATCCTCTGCTCCTCCAGCACGCTGCTCGAGATGCTGGTGAGCAGACCCTCCGTGCTCGCTCCCCAGGGGATCGAGCACCTGCGTCGAACTCTCGAGGCGCAGATCCACAGCGCCACGTCGGCTCCGCCGGCCGCTACGAGGCGACCGCGCGGCTCTCGTCCTGCTCAGCGCACGTCGCGGTCGACCCGCGCTGCGTCACGCGCTGCGCGCCGACGCAGGAAGGCCGCTCGGGAGCTGATCACGGCACTGGTCGTCGCTTGCGTGGCCATCTTCTGGGGCCCGGCGATCGTGGGGGCGGCCGCGCCCAAGCTGACCGACCTGTTCATGGACGGAGTCACGCCGACCCCGACCGAGTGCCCGACGACGAAGCCGGCTCGTGCGCGTGCCGGCGCGCAGTGCGCGACGCCGAGACCGACGAAGACACCTGCGCGCAAGCCCAAGAACGCTGGTGATCGGCAGGAGGCCCCGAGGGGCTAACCGTTGGTGCGTCGCGCGGCCTCGAGAGCCGCGCCGCCGATCGCGGACATGCGCC
>CAZKZQ010000098.1:0-12818 GCA_964557235.1 uncultured Nocardioidaceae bacterium | reverse complement strand
TCTACAAGCGCGCGGGCACCGGCGGCGACGCCTACTGGGACGTGACCGGCTGCGGGAACACCGTCGACTCCACCAACCTCGGCGCACTGCGGCTGATCCTCGACTCGCTGCGCTACTGGGTCACCGAGATGCACGTCGACGGCTTCCGCTTCGACCTCGCCTCGGCGCTCGCGCGCACCGGCCACGCGGTCGACATGCGCAGCGCCTTCCTCACCACGATCAGCCAGGACCCCGTGCTGCGGCACGTGAAGCTGATCGCCGAGCCGTGGGACGCGAGCATGGACGGCTACCTCGTCGGGTCGTTCCCGCCGCCGTGGGTGGAGTGGAACGACCGCTACCGCGACACCATGCGCAGCTTCTGGCGCGGCGACGGCACGGGCGTGCGCGACGTGGCCTCGCGGCTGGCCGGCTCCTCCGACCTCTACGCCGACGACGGCCGGTCGCCGTACGCCTCGGTGAACTTCGTGACCTGCCACGACGGCTTCACCCTGCGCGACCTGGTGTCCTACGAGCAGAAGCACAACCGGGCCAACGGCGAGCACAACCGCGACGGCACCGACAACAACCTGTCGGCCAACTACGGCGTCGAGGGCGAGACCGACGACGAGGAGATCCGCGCCCTGCGGCGGCGCCAGGCAGCCAACCTGCTCGTCACCCTCTGCCTGTCGTCCGGCGCGCCGATGATCACCGCCGGTGACGAGCGCGGCCGCACCCAGCGGGGCAACAACAACGCCTACTGCCAGGACAACGAGATCTCGTGGGTCGACTGGCGCGCCGACGACGCCTGGCTCGACGTCTACGAGATCGCCCGGGCCGCGCTGCGGCTGCGTCGCGAGCACCCGGCACTGCGGCAGCGCCACCACTTCCGCGGCACGCCGACCATCCCCGGCGGCCCCAAGGACCTGGCCTGGCTGCACCCCGAGGGCCGCGAGATGTCCGAGCCCGACTGGTACGACGGCCGCCTGCGGACGGTGGGGATGTTCGTGTCCGGCGACCCGTTGCGCTCCCCCGGTCCCGAGGGCGAGCAGCAGCGCGACAAGTCGTTCCTCGCGTGGTTCAACACCGCCGACGCGCCCGTCGAGGTCTCGTTGATGGAGAACCCCTGGGTCGGCAAGGGCGAGGTCGTGCTCTCGACCTGCCCGGACCACCCTGCGGGCACCCTCGTCGAGGCCGGCGACCGGCTCACGCTGTCGGCGCGCTCCCTGGTGCTGCTGCGCCAGAACTGAGCGCTCCGAACCTACCTGCGACAGCCGCCCAGCTCGTCGGCGACGGCGCGCAGCATGGTCTGCCACTCCTCTGCGTAGAACTCGGTGCTGAAGCCCTCGCTCAGGTCGGCACCGAACGCGTGCGACATGCGGACCCCGGTGAGGCAGTCCGACGGCAGCACGGTGATCTTCTGGCCCTGGAACCCGCTGGCGGAGTAGGCGTCGGGTGCGGCGATGCGGTGCGCCCAGGTCTGGAAGCCGTACCTCCCGCCGGAGACCTTGGTCATCGTGGTCATCGCGTCGACCCACCCCCGGGGCAGGACCCGTCGGCCGTCGGAGGTCCTGCCTCCGTGCCGCAGCAGCTCGCCGAAGCGCGCGAAGTCGTAGGGCCGGGCGAACAGCCCGTGCGAGGCGACCACGCCGCCGACCCGGTCGGAGGTCATCACCGCGTCGCCGGCCGCGCCCATCGGCCGCCAGAGCTTGCGCTGCAGGATCCTCTCGAAGGTCGTGCCGTAGAGCCGCTCGAGCATCCACGCCAGCACCTGGGTGTTGCCGCTGTTGTAGTGGAACTCGGTGCCCGCCTTGTAGCCCATCGGCGGCAGCGTGGCCAGGAACTCGTTGCGGGTCTTGCCGAGGACACCGTCGGTCTTGAGGTCGAGAGCGAGGTCGCGCCACTCCTCGACCTGGGTGTTCACCGCGAGGACCGGGGTGTCCTCGTCCCAGTGGACGCCGGACTCCATCTGGAGGATGTCCCGGATGCTGACGCCCTGCCACGCGGTGCCGCGCAGGCGAGGGATGTAGCGCTCGATGGGGTCGTCCAGGGAGCGGATGAGGCCCTCGTGACGCGCGATGCCGACGATCGCCGCGACGAAGGTCTTGGTCGCCGACCAGGCCTGGTGGCGGGTCCTGGCGGTGAAGCCGTCGGCGTAGAACTCGCCGACGACGGCACCGTTGTGCACCAGGACCACCTGGTCGGTGCGCGTGGTCCGCACGAACTGCCGGATCGTCTTGGTCTGGCCGCCGTAGGTGTAGGTGATGCGCGACAGGTCGCGGTGCCTGACCGGCAGCGGAGCGACGTACCTCCCGTCGTGGACCGGCACGTTGGGCAGGTAGGCCTCCGGCTTGATCGGGTCGACCGGGTAGGGCACGTTCAGGTGGCTGTTGAGGACCGCGTCGTGGAAGTACGACGACCAGTAGTCCGGGTCCGTCCACCCCTCGATCCAGCCCGCCGCGGCGTCCTCGGGCGGCGGCATGCCGACGATCGGACCGTCGTCGGCGACCGCCGGGAGCCCGGTCAGGCAGATCCCGAGGATCGCGGCAGCCACGGACGTGCGCGCGAGGAGACGGAACATCTCAGGCTCCAGAGGTGTCGGTCGAACCGGTCAGGAGCCTCAACCACGCAGGCCGGAGAAAGTTACGACGCCTCAGGTTCCAGCCGGGGAGCGACCGTGTCGCGCGCCCGTCCGCTCCACCCGGAGCAGCGCCCCGCCCTCGGGGGCGTCGCCGATCGCGACGGTCGCGTCGTGGTTGGTCGCGATGCGCCGACAGGCCGCCAGCCCGAGGCCCAGTCCCTCGGTGGTCGTGTCGCCGCGCACGAGCGGCTCGAAGACGACCTCACGGAGCTCGGGCGGCACCCCGGGGCCGCTGTCGGCGACCTCGCACCACCACTCGTCCCCGGAGCCCCCGCCCGAGACCCGGATGACGCGCTCGTCGCACGTGCGGGAGAACTTCGCCGCGTTGGCGACGAGGTTCTGCAGCAGGGCGCGCAGCTGGACCGGGTCGCCGACGACGACGGGCAGCGTGCCGAGCCTGAGCTCGTGGTGGACGAGGCTCGCGGACAGGTCGGCCAGCACCTCCTCGAGCATCGCGGCGAGGTCGACCGGCGTGCGCTCGATCGCCGCCTCGAGCGTGGCCAGGGCGAGGAACCCGTTGATCAGGGCGTCCATCCGGCGCCCGGCGCCCTCGACCCGGTCGAGCAGCGTGTCGGCGAGCGGGTCGGCCCGCACGGCCTCGAGCTGACCGAGCATCCCGACCGTCATCCGCACCGTGGTCATCGGCCCCTTGAGGTCGTGGGCGACCTGGCCGGCGAACTGCGTCAGCAGCTCGTTGCTGCGGATCAGCTCGGAGTGGCGCTCGGCGAGGTCCCCCACCGCCGTGTGCAGCTCGGCGCCCTGGGCCGCGACCCGGAGCAGCTCCTGCACGTGGTCGGCCAGCGCACGGAGGCGGGCACGCGCCACGTCGTCGATGGTGTGCACCCGCTCGTCGAAGACGCAGAGCGTGCCGAAGGCGACGCCGTCCTCGCTCAGCAGCGGCATGGCGGCATAGAAGCGCACCCGCCCGAGGGCTCCGGTCACCCACGGGTTGTCGGCGAACCTGTCGTCGGTGCGGGCGTCGGTGCACAGGATCGGCCCGCCCTCGGCGATGGTCCTGCTGCACATCGAGTCCTCCGCGGCGCAGACCGTGGCCGCGACGCCCCAGACCGCGATCGCCTCCTGGCCGTGGCTGTGCACCAGGTTGACCGCCGCGGCCGAGGTCCCGGCCACCTCCGCGGCCAGCCTGACCACGTCGTCCAGCTGCGGCAGCATCCGGAGCAGGTGCTCGGCATAGCGGCGTACGACGACCTCGGGCGCGAGCCGCGAGGGGTCGACTTCCCCGACGGAGGCGAGGGAGTCGGTCACGTGACCATCCTCACCACGCACCCCAGCGGCGACACCTCCCGAGGGCGACTTCGGGGCGAAGGTCCCGTGCGGTCGGGGCGCCGGTCCGCCTTCTCAGGTGGGGAGCGTGACCAGGTTGAGCTCGGCGACCGACGCGAGGTGGCCGTTGCGGGGGACGACGCGCACGGTGTAGCCGAAGGCGCCGCTGGTGCTCAGCGTGACCTCGCCCTCGTAGCGGTGCCGGTCGGCCTCGTAGGTCTCGGCCAGCTGCAGCGCCGAGACGTGCACGTCGCGCAGGGTGTCGGACTCGCCGACGCGACCGTGCAGCACCTGCACCTCGACGTCGTCGGGGCTGAGACCGGCCAGCGTGACGAACCCGTGGACCTGCATGACCGCCCCGACCTCCGGGGAGTCGCCGACACCGCTGGAGTCGACGTGGTCGATGCGGACACCGGGCCAGGCCGCGCGGACCCGGTCCTTCCACGCCGCGAGCTCCAGGGCGCCCTTGTAGTCGTCGTTGAGCGTGCGCGCGGACTCCGTCGCGGGCTGGTAGAGCGTGGTGACGTAGTCGCGGACCATGCGGTCGGCCAGCACCTTGGGCCCGAGCGAGCGCAGCGTGTGGCGCACCATCTCCAGCCAGCGCTGCGGCACCCCGTCGGCGTCGTGGTCGTAGAACCGCGGCGCGACGTCGTTCTCGATCAGGTCGTAGAGCGCGGCGGACTCGAGGTCGTCACGACGGTCGGGGTCCTCGACGCCGTCGGCCGACGGGATCGCCCAGCCGTTGTTGCCGTCGAACCACTCGTCCCACCAGCCGTCGAGGATCGACAGGTTGAGACCGCCGTTGAGCGCGGCCTTCATGCCGGAGGTGCCGCACGCCTCGTAGGGGCGCAGCGGGTTGTTGAGCCAGACGTCGCAGCCGGGGTAGAGCGGCTGGGCCATCGCGATGTCGTAGTTGGGCAGGAACACGATGCGGTGGCGCACCTCGGGGTCGTCGGCGAAGCGGACGATCTCGTTGATCAGGCGCTTGCCGCCGTCGTCGGCGGGGTGGGCCTTGCCGGCGATGACCAGCTGGACCGGACGCTCCGGGTCGAGCAGCAGGGCCTTGAGGCGCGCGGGGTCGCGCAGCATCAGGGTGAGCCGCTTGTAGGACGGGACGCGGCGGGCGAAGCCGATCGTGAGGACGTCGGGGTCGAGCACGTTGTCGATCCACTTGAGCTCGGCGCTCGAGGCGCCGCGGACCAGCCAGGAGTCGCGCACGCGACGGCGGGCGTCCTCGACCAGGCGCTCGCGCAGGACGCGCTTGATCGCCCAGATCCGCGTGCCGGGGACCTCGTCGGCGACCTCGAAGACGCGCTCGGGACTGTCGGCGTCCGGGCCGGTGCCGGGGTCGACGCCCATCTCGCGGGCCAGCTCGAAGATCTCGCGGGCGACCCAGGTGGGCGCGTGGACGCCGTTGGTGATCGAGCCGATCGGGCGCTCGGACTCGTCGAAGGCGGGCCAGAGGCCGCCGAACATGCCGCGGCTGACGTGCCCGTGCAGCTGCGAGACGCCGTTGGCGCGCTGGGACAGGCGGAAGCCCATCACGGCCATGTTGAAGACGCCCGGGTCGCCGCCGTCGTAGTTCTCCGCACCGAGCGCGAGGATGCGCTCGACCGGCACGCCGGCCTCGGCGTTCTCGCCGCCGAAGTACTGCGAGATGAGGTCGCGGGGGAAGCGGTCGATGCCCGCGGGCACCGGCGTGTGGGTGGTGAACACCGTGCCGGCGCGCGAGACCTCCAGCGCCGCCTCGAAGTCCAGGCCGTGGTCCTCGGTGAGCTCGCGGATGCGCTCCAGGCCGAGGAAGCCGGCGTGGCCCTCGTTGGTGTGGAACACCTCGGGGGCGGGCTTGTCGGTCAGGCGGGTGTAGGTGCGGATCGCGCGGACGCCGCCGATGCCGAGCAGCATCTCCTGGCGCAGGCGGTGCTCGCTGGCGCCGCCGTAGAGCCGGTCGGTGATGTCGCGCAGGACCTCGTTGTTCTCCTCCACGTCGGTGTCGAGGAGGAGCAGCGGCACACGACCGACCTGGGCGACCCAGATGCGGGCCGTGGCGGTCTGACCCTCGGGCATCCCGACCGTGACCTTGGCGGTCGAGCCGTCGGCCTCGCGCAGGACCGAGATCGGCAGCTCGTCGGGGTCGAGCACGGGGTAGGTCTCCTGCTGCCAGCCCTCACGCGACAGCGACTGCTTGAAGTAGCCGTGCCGGTAGAGCAGGCCGACGCCGATGATCGGGACGCCCAGGTCGCTCGCGGACTTGAGGTGGTCGCCGGCGAGGATGCCGAGACCACCGGAGTACTGCGGGAGAGCGGCGGTGATGCCGAACTCCGGGGAGAAGTAGGCGATGCCGCGCGGGGCGCCCTCGGGGAGCGTCTGGAACCAGCGCGGGTTGTCGAGGTAGTCGCGCAGGTCGGCCTCCGCCGTCGCGAGGCGCTCGCGGAAGCCGGCGTCCTGCGCCAGCTCCTCGAGGCGCGCGGTCGGCACGAGCCCGAGCATGCGGGTCGGGTCGAAGCGGCTGCGCCGCCACAGGTCCTCGTCGATGGAGGCGAAGAGGTCCTGGGTCGGGGGGTGCCAGGACCACCGCAGGTTGCCGGCCAGCTCGGCCAGCGGCAGCAGTGCCTCGGGAAGGACGGGGCGGACGGTGAATCGTCGGATGGCGCGCACCGGAGAACGCTAACGCAGATTGTTGGATCGATCCAAGCGTTCCGGGCAAACAACACCGACCAGATCCGTCCGCGACAAAAGTAAAGAAAACCTGAACGCGGCTCGTAACACGCGGGGGATCTGCTTCGTTGGAGGCACGCGCACCCCACCCCACACCTCTCGGGAGTCCCTGGTGAAGTCTCGTGCCCAGCACGTCCGCCTGTCCCTCTGCGTCGGCGGTGTCGCCGGTGCTGTCGCCCTCGGCCTGGCCGCCCCGGCGGGCGCGGCCGACCTGCCCGGCGTCCCCGGTCTGCACGCGAAGGTCGACGGGCTGCAGGACGTCCGCGTCCTCGGCGACTCCCCGCTCGCGATGCCGGACCTCGACCGCCGCGGCAGCGCCCTGCCGAGCACGGTGCAGCGACGTGCCGCCGCCGCCCTCCCCGCGCAGGTGCGCTGGAACCGCTTCGGCACGCCGGCCTCGATCTCGCCGCGCTCCGGCTCCCTGGGCCGTGCGAGCAGCAGCGACGCGACCGTCGCCGCCCGCACCTGGTTGCGGCGGCACGCCTCCGTCTTCGGCCTGACCTCGTCGCAGGTCGACGCGCTCGAGCTGGTCAACAGCCAGCGCTTCTCCCAGAGCAGCGCCCGTGCGGTGCTGTTCCGCCAGCGCTTCGGCGGCCTCTCGACCGCGCTCGGCAGCATGGTCACCGTCGGCGTCGCCCGCGGACAGATCGCCTACGTCTCCTCCTCGATCGTCAAGGCCTCCGGCACGCCCGCGGCCGCGACCCTGACCCCGGCGCAGGGCTGGGTCAAGGCCGCCCAGGACCTCGGCGTCGACGTGGTCCTCGGCGACCTCACCGGCACCGTCACCTCGAAGGGCTGGACCCGCTTCGCGGTGCCCGGCTTCGCCCAGGTCCAGCTGGCCCGCCCCCGCTCGCTCGCCCTGGCCGACGGGTCGGTGCGCCCCGTCGTCGAGGCCAACGTCGTCGACGTGCAGGGCGGCTCCGTGTCGGCGTACACCTCGCTCGTCGACGCGGTCACCGGCAAGGTGCTGCACCGCGAGAGCAAGGTCGAGCAGGCCACCGACACCCAGACCTTCCAGGGCTCCATCACCGCGACCGACTGCGGGCCCAAGCACTCCTTCGCGATCGGGGACAACCTCACCAAGCGCATCGACGCCGCGGCCGGGGTGGCCATCCCGACCAACGACATCGAGCTCAAGCTCTTCGGCCCCGGCGGCGCGCTGCTCACCTCCGGCGACACGGGCACCAGCCCCGAGACCGCGAGCTACGCCCCCGGCGGCTCGCTCCCGCAGGGCACCTACTCCGTGCAGGTCTGCCCCTTCGCCTCGCCGACGGTGCCGTTCGTCGGCCCCGACCAGTACGTCGCCTCGGTCAGCCTCAGCGAGCAGGAGACGCCGAGCACGTCGTCGGACGCACAGGCCCGCTGGCGCTACTTCGACGCCAACCCGACGCCGATCTTCAGCACCACGCACACCCCCAAGAACTCGGTCGTCGGCTGCTTCGTCAAGCGCGCCGGCTGCACCGAGCCGACCGGCCCGTGGGACAACCTGGCCTCGCGCCTGCCCTGGGACGTCGACCCGTCGACCGGCGAGTCCACGAGCACCACGGTCGGCAACAACGCCAACACGCACGAGGCGTGGGCCAGCCCGCTGACCCCGGGCGGCACCGCGCAGGCGCCGTTCTCGCCGCAGCGCGACTACACGACGAAGTTCACCGACGCCTGGAACAACTCCAAGTGCGACCCCACCCAGCTGGTCCCGGGCGGCAACGACATCATCGCGTCGGTGACGAACCTGTTCGTCGCGCACAACCGGATGCACGACTACGCCTACTTCCTCGGCTTCACCGAGCGGAACTACAACCTGCAGACCAGCAACTTCGGTCGCGGCGGCGCCGACGGTGACGCGGAGATCGGCAACACCCAGGCGGGCGCGACGACCGGCGGCCAGCCGTCGTACCTCGGCCGCGACAACGCCAACCAGATCGCGCTGCAGGACGGCGTGCCCGGCATCACCAACCAGTACCTCTTCCAGCCGATCGCCGGGGCGTTCTACTCCCCCTGCACCGACGGCGGGATGGACATGGGGATCGTCGGCCACGAGTACACCCACGCGATCAGCAACCGCATGATCGGCGGACCCGACGAGGGCATCACCTCCGAGCAGGGCGGCGCGATGGGCGAGTCGTGGGGCGACCTCACCGCGGGTGAGTACCAGTTCAGCAACGGCTACCCCAACGGCGGCAACCCGTGGGCGGTCGGCCTCTACGCCACGGGCAACAAGGCGGTCGCGATCCGCGACTACGCGATCAACCGCAACCCGCTGACCTACGGCGAGTACGGCTTCGACTCCACCGGCCCCGAGGTCCACGCCGACGGCGAGATCTGGAACGCCACCAACTGGCGCGTGCGCCAGGCGCTGGTGCAGAAGTGGAACGCGAAGTACCCCTACACGAACAAGGCGCTGCAGCTGCGCTGCGCCCGCGGCAAGGGCGTGCAGTCGCCCCTGCCGGCGTCGCAGTGCCCCGGCAACCGCCGCTGGATCCAGCTGGTCTTCGACTCCTTCCTGCTGCAGCAGGGCGCGACGAGCATGCTCGACGCCCGCGACGCGATGCTCGCCGCCGACCGCATGCGCTTCGGCGGCGCCAACCGGTCGGTGCTGTGGAAGGCCTTCGCCCGCAGCGGCATGGGCGTGAAGGCGCGCACCGCCAACGCCGACAACACCGAGCCGACCCCGAGCTTCGCGACGCCGAGGGGCAACCGCTCCGTGCGGTTCTCGCTGCGCCTGCCCAACGGCACGACCGTGCCCGGCAAGGTGTTCGTCGGCACCTACGAGGCCCGCGCCACCCCGGTCGCCGACACGCTCGGCAGGACGAAGCTCGACGCGGTCGAGCCGATGGCCCCGGGTCGCTACACCGGCATCGTCAGGAGCAGCGCGACCGGCCTGCAGCGGTTCCGGTTCAAGGTGACCGCGGGGTCGGGCGTCCAGCCTGTCCGCGTGCTCGTGCACCGCAACCTCTCCGGCACCGCCAACGGCGCCAAGGTGGTCCGGTCGAGCGCGGACAGCCTCAACCCGGCGTACCTCCTCGACGGCACGGAGGCGACCAACTGGGGCGGCGTCACCGACGGCAACGTCGACGCCAAGGGCAAGCACCCCTTCGTGGTCGTCGACCTCGCCGGCAACGGCCCGCGCACGATCCGCCGGATCCACGTCAGCGCGATGCTGACGCCGGCACCCGCGAGCCCGACCGACGTGCCGCTGGCGCAGGAGGACCCCGACTCCGGCTCGCGGTTCACCGCGCTGCGCAAGTTCGGCGTGGACGTCTGCACCAAGGCGTGCACCACGTCCGGCGCGGTGTGGAAGCGGGTCTTCACCAGCGGCGACGCGGCCTTCCCGGCCGTCCGCCCCCGTCCGACGGCGCCGACCCTCAACCTGCGCGCGTTCTTCCTGCGCAGCCCGGTCACGGCCACCCACGTGCGGTTCGTCGCGCTGGAGAACCAGTGCACCGGCTTCGCGGGCTACGCCGGCGAGATCGACAACGACCCGCTCAACGACACCGACTGCAAGTCGGCCTCCGACCGCGGCTCGATCGTCCACGCCGCCGAGCTGGAGGTCTTCGGCGGCTGACCCGCGAGGAGCCCGTTGGACCAGCGTCCGAGGGCAAACGTTTGCATGCTCCTCGTCCAGTTGGGCAGGGTGGAGCCATGGTCGGAAGAATTCCCGTCCTCGACGTCATGCCCCAGCTCGCCGGGGGCGCCCATCCCGCCAAGGCGGCGGTCGGCGAGGAGTTCGAGGTCACCGCAACAGTCATCCGCGAGGGCCACGACGCCCTCGGGGCCGAGGTCGTCCTCGTCGACCCCACGGGCGAGCGCAGACGCCCCGTGCGGATGGAGCGCGACCCCGACAACGCTCCCGACGGCTGGCGCGCCTCGGTCCGGCTGGACCAGGAGGGCGCGTGGGGTTTCGAGGTGCAGGGGTGGAGCGACCCCTTCGCGACCTGGGAGCACAACGCCGAGATCAAGGTCGGCGCCGGCATCGACACCGAGCTGATGTTCACCGAGGGCCAGGTCCTCCTGCAGCGCTGGATCGACGAGCTCGGCGGCGACGACCCCGACTCGGTCAAGGTCCTGCAGGACGCGATCACCGGGCTCGCCGACACCGCCCGCCCCGACGCCGTCCGCCTGGGTGCGGGGCTCTCCCCCGGCGTCCACAAGGTGTTCGCCGCCGAGCCCCTGCGCGACCTGCTGACGACCGAGGGCCCGTTCCCCGTCTTCGCCGACCGCCCGCTCGCACTGTTCTCGGCGTGGTACGAGTTCTTCCCCCGCTCCGAGGGCGCGACCCAGGACCCGCAGACGGGCAAGGTCACCTCGGGCACGTTCCGCACGGCTGCCGAGCGCCTCCCCGCCGTGGCCGACATGGGCTTCGACATCATCTACCTCCCGCCGATCCACCCGATCGGCCGCAAGAACCGCAAGGGCCGCAACAACACGCTCACCCCCGGGCCCGACGACGTCGGCTCGCCCTGGGCGATCGGCTCCGACGAGGGCGGGCACGACGCGATCCATCCCGACCTGGGGACCGAGGAGGACTTCGCGTTCTTCGTCGCCCGCGCCCGGGAGGTCGGCCTCGAGGTCGCCCTGGACTTCGCCCTCCAGGCGGCTCCGGACCACCCGTGGGCCACCTCGAACCCGGAGTTCTTCAGCCACCGGGTCGACGGCACGATCGCCTACGCCGAGAACCCGCCGAAGAAGTACCAGGACATCTACCCGATCAACTTCGACAACGACCGCGACGGCATCTACGCCGAGGCGCTGCGGATCGTGCGCCTCTGGATGGACCGCGGCGTCCGGGTCTTCCGGGTCGACAACCCGCACACCAAGCCGGTGGCGTTCTGGGAGTGGCTGCTCGGCCAGGTCAGGAGGACCGACCCCGACGTCATCTTCCTGTCCGAGGCCTTCACCAAGCCGGCGATGATGCGCGCGCTGGCGATGGTCGGCTTCCACCAGAGCTACACCTACTTCACCTGGCGCAACGCCCGGTGGGAGCTCGAGGAGTACTTCCGCGAGGTGTCGCAGGAGACCGCGCACGTCCTGCGGCCCAGCTTCTGGGTCAACACCCCCGACATCCTCCCCGGCTACCTCCAGGACGGCGGCCAGCCGGCGTTCAAGGTCCGCGCCGTCCTCGCCGCCCTCGGCTCGCCGTCGTGGGGGATGTACGCCGGCTACGAGCTCTACGAGAACGTCGCCCTGCGCCCGGGGGCCGAGGAGTACCTCGACTCCGAGAAGTTCCAGATCCGCATCCGCGACTGGAAGGCCGCGGAGGCCGAGGGACGCACCCTCGCGCCGTACATCACGCGGCTCAACGAGCTCCGCAAGGCCCACCCGGCCCTGCACGAGCTGCGCAACCTGCGGATCCACGGCTCCGACGACGGCTCGGTCATGGTGTTCTCCAAGAGCACCGTGGTCTCGACGAGCCCGACCGGCGGGCCCGTCCGCGACACCGTGATCGCGGTCGTCAACGTCGACCCGCACCAGACCCACGAGACCACCGTCCACCTCGACCTGCCGTCCCTCGGGATGGAGTGGCAGGACCGGTTCGTCGTCCGCGACGAGATCACCGGGCACGAGTGGACGTGGGGCGAGCACAACTACGTGAGGCTCGACCCGTTCCACGAACCCGCCCACATCCTGACTGTGAGGAGCACGCCGGCCTGATGGCAGACCAGACCGCACAACCCCCCATCCCGAACGCCGACCGGGTCGCAGCCCCGGCACCGGAGCTCCAACCGATCAACGACACCCCGGACTGGTTCAAGACCGCGGTCTTCTACGAGGTGCTGGTCCGGTCGTTCTACGACTCCGACGGCAACGGCACCGGCGACTTCAAGGGCCTGACCGAGAAGCTCGACTACCTCCAGTGGCTCGGCGTCGACTGCCTGTGGGTCCCGCCGTTCTTCGCCAGCCCGCTGCGCGACGGCGGCTACGACATCAGCGACTACACCTCGATCCTCCCCGACATCGGCACGGTCGAGGACTTCCACGAGTTCCTCGACGCGGCGCACGAGCGCGGCATCAAGGTGATCATCGACTTCGTCATGAACCACACCAGCGACCAGCACCCGTGGTTCCAGGAGTCGCGCAGGGACCCCGACGGCCCCTACGGCGACTTCTACGTCTGGTCCGACACCGAGGACCTCTACTCCGAGGCGCGGGTCATCTTCGTCGACACCGAGCCGTCGAACTGGACCTGGGACCCGGTGCG
>CAZKZQ010000097.1:3785-13401 GCA_964557235.1 uncultured Nocardioidaceae bacterium | reverse complement strand
ACCCCTGACCTTCTCATTGCGAACGAGACGCGCTACCAACTGCGCCACAGCCCCAAGTCCGTGAGGACGACGGAGAGATTACCAGGGAGCGACGGCCTCCCGGCCACCGGCTCCCCGGAGCCTCAGCCCCCCACAGCCCGCTGGCCGGGCACGTCCTGCTCGGCGGCGGCGGTCGCGGACTCCGCGACCAGCGCGCTGTCGGCCGAGCTGCGACCGGAGCTCGAGACCCCGGCGGCGTTGAGGTCGATGGTGCGCACGGAGCGGGTCGCGCGCGGCTTGCCGACGTACGTCGGGAGCGTCACCGGCAGCGGGTCCCACAGGGTCGAGGCGGCCGGGACGGTGGAGGCGCCGACGGCCTCGGCGAGGGCGGCGGCGGAGAACGCGGAGGTGTCCTCGGACTCGCTCACCACGGCGATGCCCTGGGCGTTGCGGGCGATGGTCACGACCGGCGCGGGCGCCTGCTCGACGGGAGCGGCCTCGGCGACGGGGGCGACCTCCTGCACCGGGGCGACCGGCTCGGCCTCCTCGGCCGGCGCGGTCACCAGCGTCGCGCGGAGGGCGTCCCAGCGCCGGCGCTCGTGACGGACGGTGACGCGGGCGACGACGAGGAAGCCCACGACGACGAGGGCGGGGATGACCGGGGCCCAGGGCAGGAGCACGCCGGGGACCGCCAGCCCGCCGACGACGGCGGTGGCGAGGAGCAGGAACGCGAGGACCTGGCGGCGGCGGCGCGCAGCCGCTGCGGCGAGCCGACGCTGGCGCCGGGCGACCTCGCGGGCCGAGGGCCTGCGCTGCTCGGGGACGCCTGCGGGCTCGGGGGCGGGCTGGGCCTCGGCGGTCGGGGCCGCGTCGCGGCGGGTCAGCACGCGGGCCTGGTCGGAGGTGCTCTCGACCGAGCGGGGGACGGCCGCCTCGTCGTGCGACCGCAGCGCCTTGGGGATGAGGAAGAGCGCCCAGAGGAGGGCAAGGGCCACGAAGATGACGCCGGAGAGCATGGGAGAACGCTAAAGGGGCGAACGCCGCAGACAGGTACCCCGGGCGGTGTGTCGCACGCGAACTCGTGTGACGCGTGTGATTCGGCCTCGAAGGCGTCGATCCACGGCCGATCCGGACTTCTTGTCAGGACGACACAAGTCGTCGCAGCAGTCCTCCCGGCACGTCCTCGCGGCACAGCGCGAACAGCCTGTGGTCGCGCCAGTCGCCGTTGATGTGCAGGAACCTGGGCGCATAGCCGATCTCGGGGAACCCGAGCTTCTCGACGACCCGCAAGGACGCGTGGTTCTCCGGCCGGATCGCGATCTCGACCCGGTGCAGGCCGACCTGGACCCAGCAGTAGTCCACCGCCATCGCGACGGCCACCGGCATGTAGCCGTGGCCCGCGTGCGCCTGGTCGATCCAGTAGCCGACGGAGGCGAACTGCGCCGAGCCCGCCACGATGTTGCTCACCGTCACCTGGCCGGCGAAGCGGTCCTCGACGGTCAGCGCGAACGGCAGGCACCGGCCCTCGCGGGTCTGGGCGCGCAGGTCGCGCAGCATGCTGCGGTAGGACTGGTGGCCCGGTGGGCCATCGGCCGGGCGCGTGGCCTCCCACGGCTCGAGCCACGCCCGGTTGCGCATGCGGGTCTCGGTCCACGCGCGCCGGTCGCGCCCCGCGAGCGGGCGCAGCGCCACCGCGCCGTACCTCAGGCTCAGGCCCGACCAGCCGAGCGGGACCCCGCTCACGCGTCCCCGTCGGTGCGGGGGTGGTCGCTGCCCACGATCTGCTCGACCGCGTGCCGCAGCAGGGGCATGACGACGGCGAGCCCGTCCTTCACCCCGCCCCGGGAGCCGGGGAGGTTCACCACGAGCGCCCGGCCGACCACGCCGGCGACGCCCCGCGAGAGCGCGGCGGTCGGGATGCCCTTGGCGACGCCGTACGCCCGGACCGCCTCGGCGATGCCCGGCACCTCGCGGTCGAGCAGAGCGCGCGTGACCTCGGGGGTGAGGTCGGTCGGGGTGAGCCCGGTGCCGCCGGTGGTGAGGACCGCCCGCGCACCTGCGTCCACGGCCGCACGGATCGCGTCGGCGACCGGCTGACCGTCGGGCACCACGACCGGGTCGTCGCACTCGAAGCCGTCCTCGCGGAGCGCGGCGACGATGAGCGGGCCGGTCGTGTCCTCGTAGACGCCCCGCGCCGCGCGGTTGGACGCGACCACCACCGCTGCCCTCACGAGCCGCTCCCCCGCGCCCAGTCGCCGCTCTTGCCCCCGGTCTTGGACTCGACCCGGATGTCGGTGATGACGGCGCCCTTGTCGACCGCCTTGACCATGTCGACGACCGTGAGCGCGGCGACCGACACGGCGGTGAGGGCCTCCATCTCGACGCCGGTGCGGTCGCTGGTGCGGACGGTCGCCCGGATCTCGACCGCGTCGTCGGCGACCTCGAGGTCGACCACGACGCCGCTGATCGCCAGGGGGTGGCACAGCGGCACGAGGTCGGGGGTGCGCTTGGCGGCCATGATCCCCGCGACGCGGGCGACCCCGAGCGCGTCGCCCTTGGGCACGCCCTCACCGCGCAGCAGCGAGACGACCTCGGGGGCCACCAGGACGCGTCCGGTGGCGACGGCCTCGCGGGTGGTCACCGTCTTGGCCGAGACGTCGACCATGCGCGCGGCGCCGGTCTCGTCGACGTGCGTCAGCCGTGGTGCGTCGCCGCTCATCAGAAGTCCTGGTCGAGCAGCATCACGTCGACCATCGAGCCGGCCTCGACCACCTCGGTGTCGGCAGGTACGACGACCAGCGCGTTGGCCGCGGAGAGGTCGCCGAGGAGGTGGGAGCTGTGGCCGCCGACCGGGCTGACCATGGTGCCGAGCCCGTGGGGGCCGGTGTGCACGCGGGCGCGGACGAACTGCTCGCGGCCGGCCGGGGACCGGAAGCCCTCGTCGATCTCCATGCGCACGCGGGGCCGGCTGACCGGGGTGCGGCCCATCATCCTGCGCAGGGCGGGCAGGACGAACGCCTGGAAGGAGACGTAGGACGACACCGGGTTGCCCGGCAGCGCGAAGATCGGGATCCGGTCCTCGCCGACCACGCCGAAGCCCTGCGGCTTGCCGGGCTGCATGCGCAGGCCACCGAACCACACGGTGCCGGTCTGGCTCAGCACCTCCTTGACCACGTCGTAGGCGCCCTTGCTCACGCCGCCGCTGGTGATCACCAGGTCGGCGCGCACGAGCTGGTCGGACAGCGCGTCGGCGAACTCGGTCGGGTCGTCGCTGACGATGCCGACGCGATAGGCGATCGCCCCCGCCTGGCGCACCGCGGCCGCGAGCATGAACGAGTTGGCGTCATAGATCGTGTCGTGCGAGAGCCGTCCGCCGGGTTCGCGGAGCTCGGCGCCGGTCGAGATCACGACCACGCGCGGACGCGGCCGCGACGGCACCCGGGCCAGGCCCACGCTGGCGAGCAGCCCGATCTGGCGCGGCCCGAGCAGGTCGCCCGCCTCGAGGATCACCTCGCCCTCGGCGATGTCGTCGCCCTTGCGGCGGATGTGCTGGCCGGGCTGCGGCTGCCGGGTGATCCGCACGCTGGCCGAGCCGGCGTCGGTCCACTCGACCGGCACCACGGCGTCGGCGCCGTTGGGCACCGGGGCGCCCGTCATGATGCGGACCGCCGAGCCTCCGGACATCCCGAGGATCTTGCTCTGCCCGGCCGCGGACTCCCCCACGACCGGCAGCTGCACGGGCGACTCCTCCGACGCCCCGGCGAGGTCCTCGTGGCGCACGGCGTAGCCGTCCATCGAGGAGTTGTCGAACGACGGCACGTCCATCGTCGAGGTGATCTGCTGGCACACCGGCAGGCCCAGGGCCTCGATCAGCGGCTGCTCGAACGCCGGGAGCGGCTCGACCCCGGCGAGCACCTTGTGGAGGTAGTCGTCGACGGTGATGAGGGGCTCGCTGTCGTGCGGCTCGAACGCCATGGCCGGACCCTAACCCTGCTCGCCGAGCACGGTGTCCTCCACGCGCCCGCCGTCGCCGGCCAGCCTCGCGTCGCCGACCACGCGCACGCCGGGCCCGAAGGTCCACTCCCCCTCGACGTGGAGGCTGGTGGCGTCCTTGAGCGACGGCACCTCCTCGACGAGGTCCTCGAAGCCGCTGACCAGCTTGTAGGCCGAGGACAGGTCGACGAAGGGCACCTCGTCGGGCACCTGCTGGAGGACGTGGTCCTCGTCGAGCCGGTAGCAGTCGCTGCGCAGCACCAGCAGGTCGTTGGTCGTCTTGACCGGCACGAACCGGTCACGACCGACCTCGATCGTCACGGCCCCCTCGAAGACCTCGATCGCCGCTCCCATGGCGGTCTCGATCTGGATCACCTCGGGGCTGTCCGCGTCGGCCGGGTCGACGGTCTTGGTGTTCTTGATCATCGCCAGGCCGAGGACGCCGTCGCGCTCGTCGAGCAGGTCGGCCATCGCGCGCAGGTCGAACCACAAATTGTTGGTCGAACAGTATTTGTGGCGGCTGAGGTCCTGCAGCGCCTCCTGGTCCTCCGGCAGCGTCTGGGCGGTCTCACGCAGCACGATGCGGCCGTCGGCCTTGCGGCGCGCGAAGTGGCCGCCCTTGCGGTCGCTCGGCGTCCGGCGCACGGCCTCGATGGCGAAGGGCGCACCGCTCCGAGCGAACCATCCCGCGACCCGCGGGTCGGCCACCGCACCGAGGTTGTCGGCGTTGGCCACGAACACCCGCTCGTAGCCCGCGTCGAGCATCCTCTGCAGCAGGCCGCTCGACCGGAGCGAGGGATAGAGGTCGCCGTGGCCGGGCGGGCACCACTCGAGCGAGGGGTCCGCCTCCCACTCCACCGGCGTCAGGTCGTCGGAGCGGAGCTTGGGCTCCTTGCTCTGCAGGAAGTCCAGGGGCAGGTCGGGCGTCTCCAGGCCGTCGTACGACGACAGCGCGGCGAGGGTGTCCTCGCTCGTGCGGAAGCTGTCCATGAACAGCAGGGGCAGGCGGACGTCGTGCTTCTCGCGCAGGGCGAGCACCTGGCGGGCGGTGATGTCGAGGAACGACAGGCCGTCGCGCACCTCGAGCAGCGACTTGGCGCGGTCCATGCCCATCGAGGTGCCGAGCCCGCCGTTGAGCTTGATCACGACCGTGCCCGCCAGCGCCTCGACGGCGACGTCGTCGGGGACGTCCACGTCGGCCAGGGTGTCCATGTCGACCGGTTCGATGGTGTCCTCGGGGACCATCCCGGTCTCGCCGCTCTCGACCAGGCGGTAGTAGTGCGAGAACACCTCGATCGCCGTCGCGTCGACGCCCTCGGCCTCCATCTTGTCCCGAGCCTGCTTCAGCCCCTCGTCGCTCATGGCCCGAGCCTAGGGGAGGTCGGCGAAGCCCCGTCACGCAGACGACGCCCGGCTACGGTGGCGGACGTGGCACACGTGCACGGCGCAGCGGCCGCCAAGATCGCACTGCGCGACCAGATCCTCACCGCCCGCGGGCGGCGCACGCTGCTGGAGCAGCGCGAGGACGCCGACGCGATCGCCGCGCACCTGCTCGCCACTCTCCCCGTGCGTCGGGCGGCCACCGTCGCGGCCTACGTCTCGGTGGGGCGCGAGCCCGGCACGGGACCGCTGCTCGACGGGCTGAGGGCGGCCGGCAAGCGCGTGGTGGTGCCCGTGCTGCTCGGCGACAACGACCTCGACTGGGCGGTCTACGACGGACCCGGATCGCTCCTCAGCGGCGCCCGCGGCACCCTCGAGCCGGAGGGTCGCCGGCTCGGCCCGGACTCCCTCGGCACGGCCGACGTGGTCATCACCCCGGGGCTCGCGGTGTCCGCCGAGGGGCACCGCCTGGGGCGGGGCGGTGGGTCCTACGACCGGGCGCTCGGGCGGGTGCCCGTGGGCACGTTCGTCTGCACGCTGCTGTACGACGGCGAGTGGCCGGTCGACGTGCCGATCGACCCCCACGACCGGCCGGTGACCGCGGTGGCGACGCCGAGGGGCGTCAGTCCGTGCCGCCGCCCGGGCTCGCGGGCCTGAGCACCAGCGTGTCCTCGGTCGCGTCCCCGACCGCCTCCTCGCTGAACGGCCACGAGCGGGTGCGCCCGGCGGCCCAGAGGTCGGTCTGGTCGGTGTAGTGCTCGGAGAAGGCGTGCCCGCTCGCGCCGGTGAGGTTGACCCACGTCGAGCTGTCGAGGTCGGCCAGCGAGACCACCATGCGCATCGAGGGCGCGGTGTCGACCGTGAAGCCCTCGCGCACGTCCCACCCGGTCGCGTCCACGACCCCGGCGCCACCGCCGACCCGCCAGCCGCCCCGGTTGAGCAGCCGCTCGACCAGGCCGACGCCGGAGCGCCCGAGCGTGGTGTTCTCCAGGTCCAGCGTGTGCTGGTGCCCCCAGGTCCAGCGCGCCGCGCGGCGTGACTGGAGCCGGGTGAGCTCGTCGCGCGCCTGGCGCATCGCCGCCCGCAGGATGTCGTCGCGCTGCTCCACGTCGTCGGTCGTGCGGTCGTCCCACCAGGGGCTCGCCGGGTCGTCGAGGATCGAGCGCACCACCTCGAACCACCGCTCGCCGCCGTTGATCGGCACCGAGGCCGGCAGGTCGTCGCCGAAGGTGAGCAGGAGCAGGTTGCGCCAGACCGCGTTGTAGTACGCCGCGGCCGGCGAGCGAGCCGGCTGGGTGAAGTCCCACCGCTCCAGCAGCCGCTTGCCGGCGGAGTAGTAGGGCCCGCCCACGTTGAGCCTGGTGAGGTAGGGCACCAGCTCGGGTGCGACGTCGTTGCGCGTGTCGAGCTGGAGCTCGCCCATCTGCTCGGGCGTCACGCGGCCGAGCTCCTGCAGGACGTCGCGGATGCGCTGGCTGCGATAGCCGTAGGCGTTGGTGCTCACGACCGCGTCCGAGCCGGGCGCGTCGGGCCCGACCGGCGGCTGGTTGGCCGTCACCACGAACCCGTCGGCGGGGTCGAGCTGTGAGGGCAGGTCGTCGAAGGGCACGCTGCGGCTCGTCCAGTCGTAGCGCGGCAGCCAGCCCGGCGCCGGCCAGAGCCCGTCAGCGGCCGGCTTGCGCACGGGGACGCGGCCGGCGACCTGGAAGCCGATGTGGCCGTTGCGGTCGGCATAGACGACGTTCTGCGCCGGGACCGCGAAGTCGCGCAGGGCGCCGCGGAAGGCCGGCCAGTTGGACGCGCGGTCGAGCGCGAAGACCGCGGCCGCCGTGCGCGAGGGGCGCAGGGCGGTCCAGGCGAGCGAGACGGCGTAGGGTCCCGCCGGCCCGGTGTCGGAGTCGAACCCGCCCTCGGGCGCGTTGGCGCCGACGGTCGCGTAGGTCCGGCTGACGTCGGAGAGCACCGGCCCGTGGACCGTCGAGCGCACCGTGAAGCGGTAGGCCTCCTCCCCCTCGACGCGGATCGTCTCCTCCCGCTCGGTGAACGGCACCCACCGCTTGCCGCGGAGGTAGCGGTCGCCGTCGACGCCCTCGAGGTAGAGGTCGCTGGAGTCCGGCCGCAGGTTGGTCATCCCCCACGCGATGTCGCGGTTGTGGCCGATCACCACGCCGGGGAAGCCGGCGAAGGTGAAGCCGCTGACGTCGAAGGGACAGGCCCGGGCGTCGTACGGCGCGCAGTGCAGGCCCATCTGGTACCAGATGCCCGGCAGGCTGGTCGCCAGGTGCGGGTCGTTGGCGAGCAGCGGCTCGCCGGTGCTCGAGTGCTGTCCGTCGACCACCCACGCGTTGCTGCCGATCCCGCCACCGTCACCGCCGTCACCGCCCGCGCCGAGCGCGCTGGTCCCCGAGCCGGCGAGGGCCGGCGCGTGCCGGTCGTAGGGGTAGGACGGGTAGAGCTCGGCGATCTGCTCCTGGCTGAGCCGCGTCGACGCCAGGGCGCGGTCGACCTCGTCCTGCATGTTGCCGCGCAGGTCCCACGCCATCGCCTTGAGCCAGGCGACGGAGTCCACCGGCGTCCACCGCTCCGGTGCGTAGTCGAGGCCACCGAGGGAGAGCACGGTGTACTCCAGCGACAGGTCGCCGGGCGATCGGTCACGGATGTAGGCGTTGACCCCGGCGCTGAACGCCTCGAGGAAGGCCTGGGTCTCCGGGTCCAGCCGGGCGACCTCGCGCTCGGCGATGCGCCGCCAGCCCAGCGCGCGCACCACCTTGTCGGCGTCGAGGGTCGTCGGCCCGAAGAGCTCGGAGAGCCGGCCGGCGGTGAGGTGGCGCCGCACGTCCATCTCGAAGAAGCGGTCCTGCGCCTGCACGAACCCCTGCGCGAAGAAGAGGTCGTGCGAGGTGGAGGCATAGACCTGCGGGACGCCGGCGTCGTCGCGCAGCACCCGCACCTCGTCGTCGAGGCCGGAGACGTCGAGCGTCCCGCTGGTCTGCGGCAGGGAGGCGCGGACGGTGCGGACGGCGGCGATGCCGCCGGAGACGACCAGGAGGACGAGCGCGATCGAGGCGTACGCCGTCCAGCGCACCCAGCGGGGTCGGCTCAGCCAGGGTGTCCGCGGGGCGGGGTCCTGCTCGTCGGTGCTCGGGGCGGAGCTCACTCAGCCGACACCGGCGCCGGTGGCGCTGGAGCCCGAGGAGCCCGAGGTGCCCGAGGTGCTGGAGGACTTGTCGCCGCCCGTGGTGGTCGAGCCGCTCTTGTCCCCCGAGCCGTTGCTGCTCGAGGAGGTCGACGAGCCCGTGCTGGTGTCGGTGGCGGAGGTGCCGCCCCGGCTGTCGGTGCGATAGAACCCGGAGCCCTTGAAGACCACGCCGACGGCGTTGAAGACCTTGCGCAGGCGGCCGTCGCACTCGGGGCACACGGTCAGCGAGTCCTCGGTGAAGCTCTGCACCTGCTCGAAGAAGTGACCGCACTCGGTGCAGGAGTACTGGTAGGTCGGCACGGGTTCCTCCGGGTAGGGCTGGCAGGTGCGTGGGCAATGATCCCAAACAATCGTCCGGGCCGGGAATCTTCCCCCTGGGGAGAGACGGATCACACGGTCGCCGGACGCGCCTAGCGTGCCGCCATGGCTGGACCGTCCTCCCCGCTGCCCGCCCTTCGCCGCCGCCTGCACCGCACGCTCGTGCTGCGCCGGCGGTGGCTCGCGGCCGGGCTCGCCGGGCTGGCGGTGCTCGTCGGGTTCCGCGGGACCGCGCCCCCGCCGGCCCCCACCCGGGCGGTCGTCGTCGCGTCCCGCGACCTGCCCGGTGGCGAGGCGCTCGGCGCCGCGGACCTCGTCGTACGCCGCGTGCCGCCCGACGCGGTCCCTTCGGGGGCGGCGCGGTCGGTGCGGGCGTGGACGGGGAGGACGCTGGCGGCGCCCGTGCGGGCCGGCGAGCCGCTCACGGACCGGCGGGTCGTGGCGCCCTCGCTCGTCGCGGGCTATCCCGGGCTCGTCGCGGTGCCGGTCCGCGTGGCCGAGGCGGGGGTGCTGCGGCTGCTGCGCGTGGGCGACGAGGTGGACGTCGTCGCCGCGTCCGTCCAGGGACCGGGCCGGGCGTGGGTGGCGGCGCCCGGCGCCCGGGTCGTGGCGGTGCCGCGTCCCGACCGGGACGACGCCGCCGCCCTCGACTCCGTCGGGGGCGGGCTGGTCGTGCTCGCGGTGACCCCGGACCAGGCGCTGCAGCTCGCCGGAGCGGCGAGCGCGCGACTCCTCACCGTCACGTGG
>CAZKZQ010000097.1:0-3685 GCA_964557235.1 uncultured Nocardioidaceae bacterium | reverse complement strand
CTCGTCGCCCAGGGCGGCGCCCCCGGCGGCAGCACCCCGCCGACCGGGATCTGACCCGACCGCTCACCGACGTCCCGCTGCGCCCGGCTCAGCCGTGGTGCGGCGGGACGTTGCGCTTCAGCTCGGCGTCGCGATCGCCGGACTCCGCCGACGCCTGCGGGTCGCGGTCGTCGCTGGTCGACTCGGGCAGCACCTCGCCGAAGACCTCGGCACGACGGCGGGCCCGACGTCGCGCCTCCTCGGCGTCCGGGCGGGGGTCGCCGGTCACCGCAGGGCGCCGGCGCGCGGCAGCTCGAACCAGGTCGCGTCGAGGGAGTTGCGGCGCGGCATCCAGCCGGTCTCGCGGGTGAAGCTCGTGGAGTCCACGCGCAGCGAGCGCTGCAGGGGCTCGATCCGGTCGCCCCCGAGGCGACGGCGCAGCGGGCCGAGGAAGGCGCCGCGGTCGCGCCCGACGGCGGCGGCCAGGCGGTCGGCCAGCTCGCTGCGGCGCACCGGCTCGGCCCCGACGTTGTAGACGCCCGAGCCGATGGTCAGGGCGGCCTCGATGGCCGGGCCCACGTCGTCGCTGTGGATCAGGTGGACGTAGCCCTCGGGCTCGCCGACCGCCACGGCCTTGCCGCGCGCGGCCTTGCGCAGGGAGTCCTGGGTGTGGGTGCAGTCGCCGACCAGCTGGCCCATCCGCAGGATCACGCCGGTGTTGCAGGCCTCCGCGGCGAACTCCTGCACCGCGAGCTCGCCCTCCGACGCCGGCTCGGTCGCCGTGGTCACGCAGACCGGCGAGCCCTCGGTGATCCAGTCCTCGCCCTGGTCGGCATAGACCAGCGACGCGCTCTGGGCGACCACGCGGCGTACGCCGGCGCGGCGCGCGGCCTGCAGCAGGCGCTGGACGCCGACGGTCAGGGTCAGGTCGTGCAGGCGCCAGTCACGGCTCCACGCGGCGGCGGAGAAGCCCGGCGGCTCCGGGGGCGTGAGGTGCAGGGCGACGTCGCAGTCGGACAGCAGCGCGCTCATGCGCTCCACGTCGAGCAGGCTGCGCATCGTGCGGCCGAGGTTGACCACCTCGTGGCCCGAGTCCTGCAGCCACGGGATCGCGCAACAGCCCACTGCGGAGCCGGCGCCGGCGACGGCAACCCTCAAAGCAGCTCCTCCTGGTCGGGGGAAATCCGGCCCCATCATGCGGTAACGAGATGATCACAGCAAGTCCATCGTGTTACGTCCGACACGCAATTCCTGCGGCGCGAGTCGCGTGTGACAGATGTTTCGACGCTCCGGACCCCTCAGAGACAAGAATTGTAAAGAGCAACCGTCTGCTCGGCGATCGCCGCCCACGCGAACTCCGCGACCGCGCGCTCGCGTCCCGCCCTGCCCATCGCCTCGGCCCGGGCCGGGTCGAGCGCCACCGCGTCGACGGCCTCGGCGAAGGCCCGCTCGAAGCCCTCCGGGTCGGCGGGGTCCAGGTCGACCAGCAGGCCGGTGTCGCCGTCGGCGACGACCTCGGGGATGCCGCCGATGCGTGAGGCGACGACCGCGGTCTCGCACGCCATCGCCTCCAGGTTGACGATGCCGAGCGGCTCGTAGACCGACGGGCAGCAGAACACCGCGGCACCGGTGAGGACCTGGCGCACCTCCTCGCGCGGCAGCATCGTCGACTCGACGAACACCCCGTCGCGGGTCGCCCGCAGGTCGGCGATCGCCGCGTCGGTCTCGGCCTTGAGCTCGGGGGTGTCGGCGGCACCGGCGAGCAGCACCAGCTGGATCGAGGGGTCGAGGTGCAGGCCCGCGCGCAGCAGGTGCGGCACGCCCTTCTGGCGGGTGATCCTGCCGACGAACGCGAGGTAGGGCCGGTCGGGGTCGACGCCCATCCGGTCCAGCACGGTGCGGTCGTGGTCGGGGGCGTAGAACTCGGTGTCGATGCCGTTGTGGATCACGTGCACCCGCGCCGGGTCGACCGCGGGATAGGCGTCCACCACGTCCCCGGCCATCTGGTGGCTCACCGCGACGACCGCGTCGGCGTTCTCGTACGCCGTCCGCTCGGCCCAGGTGGAGACGCGGTAGCCGCCGCCGAGCTGCTCGGCCTTCCACGGACGGTGCGGCTCGAGCGAGTGGGCGGTCATGACCATCGGGACGTCGTACAGCAGCTTGCCGAGGTGGCCCGCCATCCCGGCGTACCAGGTGTGCGCGTGGAGGACGTCGGCACCGCCGATGCCGGCCGCCATCTCGAGGTCGGTGCTCAGCACCTGCAGCGCGGGGTTGGCGCCCTCGAGGCGCGGGTCCTTCTCGGAGTGGGCCGTGGCGCCGTCCCTCGGCTCCCCCATGCAGTGCACGTCGACGTCGATGAGACGGCGCAGCTCACGGACGAGGAAGTCGACGTGAACACCGGCACCGCCGTAGACGTCCGGCGGGAACTCTCGGGTCAGGATGGCGGCGCGCATGACGCCAACGTAGCCGCGGGGCTAGGTTGAGGACATGGTTCGCGTCTTGAGCATCGTCCTGGCCGGAGGCGAGGGGAAGCGCCTCATGCCGCTCACCGAGGACAGGGCCAAGCCGGCCGTGCCGTTCGGGGGGTCCTACCGCCTCATCGACTTCGCGCTGTCCAACCTCGTCAACGCCGGGTTCCGGCACGTGGCGGTGCTGACGCAGTACAAGTCGCACTCGCTCGACCGGCACATCTCGCTGACCTGGCGGCTGGCCCCGATGCTCGGGCAGTACGTCGCCCCGGTGCCGGCCCAGCAGCGCCGCGGCCCGCGGTGGTACCAGGGCAGCGCCGACGCGATCTACCAGTCGATGAACCTGATCAAGGACGAGCAGCCGGAGTACATCGTCGTCTTCGGCGCCGACCACGTCTATCGCATGGACGCCTCCCAGATGGTCGCCGCACACATCGAGTCCGGCGCCGCCGTGACGGTGGCCGGCATCCGCGTGCCGCGCAAGGAGGCCTGGCAGTTCGGCGTGATCAAGACCGGCGACGACGGCGTCGCGATCGAGGAGTTCCTCGAGAAGCCCGCCGACCCGCCGGGGCTGATCGACTCGCCCGAGGAGTCCTTCGCCTCGATGGGCAACTACGTCTTCACCGCCAAGGCGCTGGTCGAGGCCCTGGAGAAGGACGCGGCCGACCCGTCCTCGCGCCACGACATGGGCGGCGACATCATCCCGATGCTCGTCGACGAGGGCCGCGCCGCGGTCTACGACTTCAAGCGCAACGAGGTGCCCGGCTCGCTCGACCGCGACCGCGACTACTGGCGCGACGTCGGGACGATCGACAGCTATCACGAGGCGCACCTCGACCTGGTGTCCGCGGTGCCGGTCTTCAACCTCTACAACACCGAGTGGCCGATCTTCACCCACCACAGCGAGCTGCCCGGCGCCAAGTTCGTCTCCGGCGCCGCGGTGCGCGACTCGATCGTCTGCGCCGGGTCGATCGTGTCCGGCGCCTCGGTCGACGCCAGCGTGGTCGGCGTGCACGGATATGTCTCCGACCACGCCACGGTGTTCCGCAGCGTGCTGCTCGACAACGTCCAGATCGGCAAGGGCGCGGTCGTGCGCAACGCGATCATCGACAAGAACGTCGTCGTCCCCGACGGCTGCCTGATCGGCGTCGACCACGACGACGACCGCCGCCGCGGGTTCAGCGTCTCCGAGGGAGGCATCACCGTCATCGGCAAGGGCGTCGTCATCGACAAGTGAC
>CAZKZQ010000096.1:11105-13411 GCA_964557235.1 uncultured Nocardioidaceae bacterium | reverse complement strand
AGGAACACCACCCGGCCGTTGACCGAGTCGGAGTCGATCGTGTCCGGGTCGGACACGGCCCAGTCGCCGCTCACCTTGATCGTGTAGGTCCCCGCTGTCGCGGCCGGGACCGTCAGGACGGCGGTGCCGTGGCTCTGGGCCACGGACGTGGTCGTGGTGCCGAGCAGCCTGCCGGACGGGCTGGTGACCGTCGCGGAGTACTGCGCCAGGTTGGCCGCGGTGCCCGGGGTGGGGTAGACGAGCGCGAGGTGGAGCCTCTCGGTCGCGGTCGGCACCTTCACCTTGTAGGTCGCGCTGTCCGAGCCGCCGAGCGAGAGCGGCGGGGCGTCGTACTGGAAGAAGTCGCTGCGCGAGACCCGCGTGCCGTCCGCGGCGAGGACGCGGCGGTCGGCCCTGGCCGAGGCCTCGGCGAGCCGGTCGCGCCAGCCTGCGCCTCGCACGAGCGCGACGGCCCGGTCGAGGTTCACGTGGCCGTAGCCGACCTGCCAGAACGGCAGTGCGTTGCCCTTCGCGTCGCGCACGGGCGTGGCGGTCGCCTGCATCGCCCGGCGCACCTGGTCGGGGGTCAGCGCAGGCTGCGCCTGCAGCAGCACGGCGGCCGCGCCCGCGACGTGCGGGGAGGCCATCGAGGTGCCCGACGCGGTGGCGTTGTCACCGGGCGGGCAGGGCCCGATCACGGTGCCGGTCGAGTCGCACGTCGAGGAGATGTCGACACCGGGGGCGCTGACGTCGGGGTGCACGAGGCCGATCCGGTCGCCGGTGGCGACGGTGTGTCCCCCGGCGCCGATCGCGGTGGCGAGGCTGTTGTCGAACCGCAGGCCGTTGGAGGAGAAGTCGCCGCGGCGACGCTGGAGGTCGGAGGCGGCCACCGAGATCACCCACGGCGCCTGGTTGAAGGGGCTGACGCTGGCCTCGGCGTTCTCGGCGCCGGAGTTCCCGGCCGCGAAGACGACGGCGATGCCCGCCCGGGTCACCGCACGGGTCGCGACGTTGACCGGGTCCTTCGGGTCGAACTGGCGGAACGAGTTGCCCCACGAGTTGTTGATCACGTCGATGCCGAAGTGGCTCTTGTCGCTGAGGATCCGGTCGAACGCGGTGACGACGGCGGTGGTGGAGATGACGGCGCCGATCGCGAAGCAGGCGAGCTTGGCGTCGGGCGCGACGCCGAGGCGGCTGCCGTCGGTCACCGACGAGGAGTCGGCGGCGATGATGCCGGCGACGTGCGTGCCGTGCCCGGAGCCGAGGTCGGTGTTGGAGACCGGCGACTGGTCGACCGGGACGACGAGGGTGTTGTCCTTCGAGGGCGCCTGGTTGGCGTACTCCGGGCTGAGGAGGATCTCGTTCTTGACCACGTGGTCGGCCAGGTCGGGGTGGGTCGCGTCGCAGCCGGAGTCGATGACGCCGACGGTCACGCCCTTGCCGGTGAAGCCCTTGGCGCGCAGGCCCCTGGCCGCGGAGGTCGAGGACGACATCACGTTGGTCGACGCGGTGTCGAGGTACTGCAGCTGCTCGTCGGGATAGACGTCCTGGGCCACGCCCGTCGCCTTGGCGAGGGCGCCCGCGGGGCCGGCGACGAGGACCAGCGGGAGGCTCCTCATGGGCTGCACGGTGAGACCGAGCGAGCGCAGGGCGTCGACCTGCTCGGCGGTCGGCTTCGTCGCGAACGTCGCGATGCCGCGCTGCACGGGGCCGATGGTCAGGTCCGCGGCGTCGGCGGCACGCAGGGCGCCGGGTCCGGTGAGCGCGAGGGCGCAGGCGACCGCGGTGGCAGCGCCGAGGAGGGCAGGACGCGAACGTCCGAGCCGGGTCGTGTGGGGCATGGGGTGGTCCCTTCGCGTGAGGAGCCGATGTGAGGCGGCGTCGGGTTCAACGCCCGACCCTCCGGGCGGTTACGGAAGGGCCGATCGGCCCTGCCGTGCGTCCGTGCGCCGGGAAGACGATCGAGGTGGCTCGGAGAGTGACAGGAGAGTGCGGTGAGGTGGCGTGACCCGGCGACGTCCGCGGCTCGCCCGGGTGTGCCCCGACCGGTCCGCGCAGCCGCTCCCGTCGCCGTGCTGCTGGTGGTGCTCGCGGAGGAGGTCGCCTTCGCCGGCCAACCGACCTCGGCGGACACCGCCACGATCGCGGCGTACTACGGCGGGCACGTGGCCGGCGTGGTCTGGGGCAACGTGCTCTGGATCGCGGCCGCCCTCCTCCTGCTGGTCGCCGTACGCCGTGCGACCCTGCGGGCCGCGTGGTGGGGCCCGTCGCCGTGGCTGCTGTCCCTGGCAGCGGCGACGGCCATGGGCCTCACCTCGGCTGCTGCG
>CAZKZQ010000096.1:0-11005 GCA_964557235.1 uncultured Nocardioidaceae bacterium | reverse complement strand
GTGGCTGCTGTCCCTGGCAGCGGCGACGGCCATGGGCCTCACCTCGGCTGCTGCGCTGCTGCTGGCGGCGACCGCGCCCGGGACGCCGGGGGGCGTCGTGCGGTGGTGGGAGGCCGAGGGCGTGCTGTTCGAGGTGGGCACCTGGGCGTGGCTCCTGGTGCTGCTGAGCCTCGGGGTCGGCGACGTCCGGCGCGGTCGTCGGCTCGGGTGGCTGGGCATCGTCGTGGCGGTCGTCGCGGCGGTCGACCTCGTGGACGCCCGGTGGTGGTGCGTGCTCGGCGGGCTGGCGCTGCTCACGGCGGCCGCACCCGTCCCGGAGGACGCGTCGACCGCGATCTCACCGGAACCCGTCCGTGACGTGCTGGACACACGCAGGCCGTAGCCTGCGGACGTGCTCTACGACGTCCTCCACACCGTGCTGCCGCCGCTGCTGCGCGCGGTCTGGCGGCCGACGATCGAGGGCGTGGAGAACGTGCCGGCCACGGGCGGCGTGCTGCTGGCGAGCAACCACCTCTCGTTCGTGGACAGCGTCGTCATCCCCTCGGTCGCCCCCCGCGACGTGGTCTTCCTCGCCAAGTCGGAGTACTTCACCGGCACCGGGGTGAGGGGCACGCTCCAGCGGGCCTGGTTCGAGGGCCTGGGCATGATCCCGGTCGACCGCGACGACAGCCGGGCGGCGATCGAGTCGCTCGGCACCGCCCTGGAGGTGCTGCGCGAGGGCAAGGCCTTCGGCGTCTATCCCGAGGGCACCCGGTCGCGCGACGGGCGGCTCTACCGCGGCCGCACCGGCGTCGCCCAGCTGGCGCTGCAGTCGGGTGCGCCGATCGTCCCTGTCGGGCTGATCGGCACCGAGCAGATCCAGCCGGTCGGGTCCAACCGGCCCCGGCTGGCCAAGGTCACCGTGCGCTTCGGCGAGCCGCTCCACGTCGCGGGGCGCTACGACGGGGTGGCCCCGGGCCGTGCGCGCCGCGAGATCACCGACGAGCTGATGCGCCGCATCGCGGACCTCACCGGGCAGGAAGTCGTCGACACTTACAACCCGCGGGGCTGATCGGGCACTACGTTGTCCGGCATGGCGGACGCTCCGATCGGGATCTTCGACTCGGGCTTCGGTGGTCTCACCGTGGCACGAGCCGTCATCGACCAGCTCCCGCACGAGTCCACGCTCTACCTCGGCGACACCGCCCGGCAGCCCTACGGCCCCAAGCCGATCGGTGAGGTCCGGGAGTACGCCCTCGAGTGCCTCGACCACCTCGTCGACCAGGGCGTGAAGCTGCTGGTCATCGCCTGCAACTCGGCCTCCGCCGCCGTGCTCCGCGACGCGCGTGAGCGCTACGACGTGCCGGTCGTCGAGGTGATCTACCCCGCGACGCGGCGTGCCGTGGCCGCCAGCCGCACGGGCCGCATCGGCGTGATCTGCACCCGCGCCACCGCCGAGTCCATGGCCTACGACGACGCGTTCGCCGCCGCCCCCCACGTCACCCTCCACACGCAGGCGTGCCCGCGGTTCGTCGAGTTCGTCGAGGCCGGGGTGACCAGCGGCCCCGAGCTGATGGGCGTGGCCCACGAGTACCTCGACCCGCTCACCTCCTCGGGCATCGACACCCTGATCCTCGGCTGCACGCACTACCCCCTGCTGACCGCGCCGATCTCCTACGTGATGGGCGACCAGGTGACGTTGGTCAGCTCCGCGGAGGAGACCGCCAAGGACGTCTATCGCGAGCTCGTCCGTCGCGGGCTCGAGCGCGACCCCGCCCTGGGCGATCCCGAGCACCGCTTCCTCACCACCGGTGATCCCGAGGAGTTCCACCGGATCGGCCGCCGCTTCCTCGGCCCCGAGCTCGCCTCCGCCCAGCAGTTCGCGTGGGTGGGCGTATGAAGCTGACCGTCATCGGGTGCTCGGGTTCCTACGCCGGTCCGGACTCCTCCGCGTCGTGCTACCTCGTCGAGGCCCCCGACGAGGACGGCAACACCTTCCGGCTCGTGGTCGACCTGGGCTCGGGCGCGCTCGGCGCGCTGCACCGCCACGTCGACCCGCTCACGATCGACGCCCTGCTGGTCAGCCACCTGCACGCCGACCACTTCTTCGACCTCAGCGGCTACTACGTCATGCGCAAGTACCACCCGACCGGTCCCGCGCCCCGCATCCCGGTCTACGGCCCGCGCGGGATCAAGTCGCGCGTCGCCCGCGCCTACGGACTGCCGCTGGACCCCGGCATGAACGAGGAGTTCGCGTTCAAGCGGCTGCGCAAGGGGACCTTCGAGATCGGCCCCTTCACGATCACCGCGCGCCGCGTGCTCCACCCGATCGAGGCGTTCGCCTTCCGCATCGAGCACGACGGCCGCACGCTGGTGTACTCCGGCGACACCGCGCTGTGCGACGCGCTCGTCGAGCTCGCCGAGGGCGCCGACGTGCTGCTCGCCGAGGCGGCCTTCCGCGACGACGAGGACAACCCGCCCGGCATCCACATGACCGGGTCCGAGGCCGCGGGCGTCGCGCGTGACGCCCACTGCGCGACCCTCGTGCTGACCCACGTGCCGCCGTGGCACGACCGCCGCGACGCGCTCCGCGAGGCCGAGGGCGTCTTCCTCGGCCCGATCTCCCTCGCGGCGGAGGGCGCGACCTACACCGTCTGACCGGGATGCCTCCGTCCCGCGCTCGACCCGGGTGGTTAGGGTGCCCTTCATGAGGGGCGGACGAGGAATCGTGCTGGCGGCTGTGCTCATCACCTCGTTGGGGGGCGCACTGGTCGCGCCGACCGCAGCGGCCAAGGCGGGGGAGACGGTCAACACCGCTCCACCCCGCACCGGCGGGACACCGCGCTTCGCCACCGCGATCACCGCCGACCCCGGCAGCTGGACGCCCGAGCCGGAGTCCACGACGTACCAGTGGCTGCTCGACGGCGACCCCGTCGCCGGCGCGACCGAGGCGTCCTACACCCCGCGCCTGGCCGACATCGGCCACGGGCTCAGCGTCGAGGTGACCGCCACGTCGACGGGCTTCACGCCGGGCACCGCGACCTCGCAGCCGGTGACCGTGCGCCGGGCGCTCTTCCGCGACCACTCGCCGGTCCGCCTCGACGGCGTCGCCCGCTTCGGGCGCACGCTCAGCCTCGACTCGTTCAGCACCACGCCGGCCGCGACCTCGCGGAGCCGGGCGTGGGTCCGCGGCGGCTCGCCGATCAAGGGCGAGACCGGTCGCTCGCACCGCCTCGGCGTCGCCGACGTCGGCCACCGGGTCGGGCTGCGGATCACCGCACGGCGTGCCGGCTACGTCCCGCTGACCGTCACCTCCAAGGCGCCCGTGGTCGGCCACCGCATGGGCGTGAAGCACAGCGTGACCTACCACGTGGAGACGCGCGGCCGGATCACCGCGGACCTCGGGGCCTTCAAGCGGCTCGCCCAGGCGACGTACGACGACCCGCGCGGCTGGCGCGGAGGTGGCGTGTCCTTCCGTCGCGTCGCTCGAGGGGGCACCTTCACGCTGGTCCTCGCCGAGGCGAGCTGGCTGCCCCGCTTCTCCTCCGAGTGCAGTGCGGAGTGGAGCTGCCGGGTCGGTCGCTACGTCGTCATCAACCAGATGAGGTGGCAGCACGCCTCGGAGATGTGGCATCGCACGGGCGGGTCGCTGCGCGACTACCGCCACATGGTCGTCAACCACGAGACCGGGCACTGGCTCGGTCACGGTCACCGCGGGTGTCCCGCACAAGGAGCTCTGGCGCCGGTCATGCAGACGCAGTCCAAGGGACTCAACGGGTGTCGACCCAACCCGTTCCCGGTCGCGTCGGAGTGGAAGACCGCGTGGCGCCGATGATCACCATCGACCACGTCACCAAGAGGTACGGCGGGTTCACCGCCGTCGACGACGTCTCCTTCACCGCCCAGGCGGGTCGCGTGACCGGCTTCCTCGGCCCCAACGGCGCCGGCAAGTCGACCACCCTGCGGGTGCTGACCGGGCTCACCATCCCCGACGGCGGGACGACCACGATCGGGGGCCGGCGCTACTCCGACCTCCCCAACCCGGGACGTCACGTCGGGGTCCTGCTCGACGCCTCGGCCCAGCACGCCGGTCGCACGGGCCGCGAGATCCTCGCCGTCGGCGCGGCGACCATGGGCCTGCCGTCGGAGCGGGTCGACGAGATGCTCGCGATGGTGGGCCTGTCGGAGGCCGAGGCCAAGCGCCGGGTGAAGAACTACTCCCTCGGCATGCGTCAGCGGCTCGGCATCGCCCACGCCCTCCTCGGCGACCCGTCGGTGCTCGTGCTGGACGAGCCGGCCAACGGCCTCGACCCGGCGGGCATCCACTGGATGCGCCAGATGCTGCAGTACTTCGCCTCGCGCGGCGGCACCGTGCTGCTGTCCTCGCACCTGCTGCACGAGGTCGAGCAGACCGCCGACGACCTGGTGATGATCGGCCGAGGCCGCATCGTCGCGCAGGGGAGCACGCGCGAGCTGCTCTCGGGCCAGGGGTCCTACGCCGCCGCCGCGGACGCCGCCGAGCAGGCCTCGCTGGCCGAGGCCCTCGACCGTGCGGGCCACCAGGCCCGTCCCCACGGGAGCGGGCTGACCACCGACGCCGACCCGGCCACGGTCGGACGGGTCGCGCTCGACGCCCGGGTCGCCCTGATGGAGCTGCGCGCCGCCGACGGCGCCGGCCTCGAGGACCTGTTCCTGCAGCTGACCGCCGACGACGCGAGGGAGGTCGTGGCATGACAACCGCCGCGAGCATGACCGGCTCCAAGATCGCCCTGCCCGAGGACCGCGACGCGCACGTCCCCATGACGCGGCTGGTCCAGGTCGAGATGCGCAAGATGGTCGACACCCGGGCCGGCTTCTGGCTGCTCCTGGTGATCGTGCTGCTCACGGTCGCGGTCATCGGGCTCTTCGCGATCTTCGCGCCCGACGAGGACCGCACCTTCGAGAGCTTCCTCGGAGGCGCGGCGACGCCCCAGGGCTTCCTCCTGCCCGTCCTCGGGGTGCTGCTGATCACCAGCGAGTGGGGGCAGCGGGCTGCCCTGACCACCTTCACGCTCGTGCCGCACCGCGAGCGGGTCGTGCTCGCCAAGGTCCTGGCCGCGCTGACGATCGGCACGGCCGCGGTGATCGTCGCGGTCGTCGTCGCCACGCTGATGACCGCCGTCCGGGGCGGTTCCGTCGCGTGGGAGTCCGGCGGGTCCGTCGGCCAGGCCACCTGGATGTACGCGCTGCTGCAGGCGCTCGGGATCCTCCAGGGACTCGCCTTCGGCATGCTCTTCCTCAACAGTGCCGCGGCGATCGTCGTGTTCTTCGTCGTGCCGATCGCGAGCAGCGTGGTCTTCAACGTCGTCCCGGCGCTGCGCGACATCGCCCCGTGGGTGGACCTCGGGTCCGCCCAGCAGGCGTGGGGCAACGCCGGTTCGGACGCGCCATCGGCCGAGGCCTGGGCCCAGCTCGGGACCGCCGGCCTGATCTGGATCCTGCTCCCGCTGGTCATCGGCGCGTGGCGCATCCTGCGCGCCGAGGTGAAGTGACCCGTCGTTAGGGTCGCCCCATGGCCCACACCCCCTCAGAGCCCCAGCCCCGCGCGGACGGCCGCGCCGACGACCAGCTCCGCGACATCCGCCTGACCCGCGGGTGGCTCGACCACGCCGCCGGCTCGGTCCTGGTGGAGTTCGGTCGCACCCGGGTGCTCTGCGCCGCGTCCGCCTCCGAGGGCGTGCCGCGCTGGCGCAAGGGCTCGGGCCTGGGCTGGGTGACGGCGGAGTACGCCATGCTCCCGTCCTCGACGCACACGCGCTCCGACCGCGAGTCGGTCAAGGGCCGCATCGGCGGCCGCACGCACGAGATCTCGCGCCTGATCGGCCGTTCGCTGCGCGCCGTCATCGACTACAAGGCGCTGGGCGAGAACACGATCACGCTGGACTGCGACGTGCTGCAGGCCGACGGCGGCACACGCACCGCCGCCATCACGGGGGCCTACGTCGCCCTGGCCGACGCCTGCGACTGGCTCGGTGCCCGCGGCGCCCTCAAGGGCACCCCGCTGACCGACTCCGTGGCCGCGGTCTCGGTCGGCATCATCGACGGTGTTCCCCGGCTCGACCTGCCCTACGAGGAGGACGTCCGGGCCGAGACCGACATGAACATCGTGATGACCGGCAGCGGGCGCTTCGTGGAGGTGCAGGGCACCGCCGAGGGCGACCCGTTCGACCGCTCGCTCCTCGACGGGCTGCTCGACCTCGGCACCAAGGGTTGCGCCGACCTGACCCGCATCCAGCGGGAGGCCCGCGGTGGGTGAGGGGCCCCGCGTCTTCCTGGCCTCCCGCAACACCGGCAAGCTCGCCGAGATGCAGCGCATCCTCGCCGAGCACGTGCCCGGCGTGCAGGTGGTCGGCCTCGACGACGTGCCGGCGTACGACGAGCCCGCGGAGACCGAGCCGACCTTCGAGGGCAACGCGCGGATCAAGGCGCTGGCCGGCGTCGCCGCGACGGGGCTGCCGTCGCTGGCCGACGACAGCGGCCTGGCCGTCGACGCGCTCAACGGGATGCCGGGCGTGCTGTCGGCCCGCTGGGCCGGGGTCACCGGCTCACGCACGGAGAAGGACCGGGCCAACAACGACCTGCTCCTCGCCCAGCTCGCCGACGTGCCCGACGAACGGCGTGGTGCCGCCTTCCACTGCTGCGTCGCGCTCGCCGTCCCCTCGCCCGAGGGCGCGGGGGAGCCGGTCGTCCACGCCGTCGACGGCGTGATGCACGGGCGCGTGATCCGGTCGATGCGGGGGACCGGTGGCTTCGGCTACGACGTGCTGTTCTGTGCCGACGGGTACGACGTCACGACGGCCGAGCTCCCGCCCGGCGAGAAGGACCTGATCTCCCACCGCGGCAAGGCGCTGCGCGAGATCGCCCCGGTCGTGGCGGCCGCCCTGGGAGCCACGTCCGCTCAGGAGACGACGTAGCGCCAGATCCTCGAGCCGTCCGGGTTGAGGTAGGTCCACCTGACCTTGGAGCTCCTGAAGCCGTTGCGCTTCAGCTCCGGGGCGATCTGGTCCTGGAAGGCCACGCGCAGGATCCGCCGCTGCTTGCGGAAGGCCGGCACGGCGACCCGGGGATCGACGGCCTTCGCGAAGACGTAGACGTACTCCAGCCCGCCGGGACGGAGCGGTTCCACCCGGATCTCGGAGTACAGGCCGTTGAAGTCGCCGTAGGTCTCCTCCACCTGCTGCTCCACGGCGTCGGCGTAGGCCGCGAGCTTGTCGCCGGCTGCGGCCGACGTCTCGGGCGACGTCTCGGGCGACGAGGGTGAGGACTCGGACGCCGAGGGTGAGGACTCCGCGCTGGAGGCCGACGTGGCTGGAGACGAGCTTCCCTCGGTGTCCGGCTCGTCGGCGCATCCTGCGCCGGCGAGGACCAGGGCGAGTCCGAGAACGCTCGCGGCAAGTCGCACCATGGCGGACACGCTAGGCCACGACCGGCCCGTCCGGGGGATTCCGCGCGGCGCGGTCACAGCCCCAAGATGGGAGGACCGCACTCCGAGGGGGACGCCGCATGAAGGTCCTGCACGCGCTGGCAGCCGCCGGCCGCAAGATCCGCAACGCCTATCGCCTGATCACCGGCGCCGACGAGCTCGAGGGCCCGCCGCGCGACCCGGCAGCCCCTCCCGGTGGCAATGCCGCGGGCAACGTCGGCGGCTTCGGCGGCAGCATCAACCGCTGACCGCTGACCGCTGACCGCTGCCGGTCGGCGTACGTCGGTGCGCCCGGCGAGACTCGAACTCGCACTGCACAGGACCTAAACCTGTTGCCTCCTGCCAATTGGGCTACGGGCGCGCGGCGGTCAGTCTAGGTGCGCGCGGTCAGCGGAACCGGAACGCGGTCCAAGGACCCCGGGTGGCGAGGTTGCGGGAGTCGCCCGCGAAGGCCGACCGCACCCGATAGAGCCTGCCTGGGGTGCGGCCGGCGGTGAAGCGCCACTGGGAGACGCCGGCGCTGTCCTGGAGGCGACACGTCGACGTCGCCACCGCGCGCCACCCGCCGTCCACCCGGCGCTGGACCTCCTGCCGCATGCACGCACCCGTGCGAGCGGGGGACGACGTCGTCCGGAAGACCGGGTCGGTCGACCGGGAGTAGACCGCCACCGTCCCGTCCCGTCGCAAGGGGGAGAGCGCAGTCGTGGCGAGCCCCAGTCGGACGCCCACCGTCCGGATCAGCTCGACCGCGTGGTGCGGAGGGGCGTACATCGCGTGGACGCGGTAGCGATAGGTCGTGCTCATGCGCCGCTTGACCTCGAGCCCGCCCGCAGGCAGGTCTCCCTGGAAGAGGATCAGGCCGGAACCGTTGGGTCGGACCTCGACCAGCTGGACCTCTCGGCTCGCCGGGTCGTCGATGTCGAGGAAGAAGGTCGCCACCTGGCCCGCGGTGTACGACGAGCGGTCCGTGCGCAGGGTAAGGACACGTGCCGGACGCACTCCCCACACCTTGATGTCCTTGCTCGTCCGGTCGTGGCGCCGGTCCCCGGCGTAGGACACGGTCCAGGTCCGGTAGGCCTCGATCGCTGCGTGGGTGACGACAGCGTCGAAGTGTCCGTCGGCATCTGTCGTGAGTGCGGTGGACGAGCCGTCCGGACCCGTGAGCGCCAGGTCCGACGGCCCATCGACCGGCGACAGCTGTCCACGGATGTGGAACGGGACTCCGACCGTCGTCGCGTCGGGTGCCTGGATGGACAGGGTCGTCGGGTACTTGTCCACCGACGTCTCGACCCAGTCCGCGGCCGGCGAGTAGATGGCATCCCCGGCGTAGGCCACCTCGTAGCGGTAGAGCCCGGCGTCGGTCACCGGGACGTCGGCGGTGAAGTACCCGGTGTCGAAGGTGTCGACCGAGCGGGTCGTGCCGTCCGGGAGGCGCAGCTCGAGCTTCGCCGGCAGCGGCATGCCCGCAGCGGTCCCTTGGAGGTGCACCGTCCCGTCGACGAGCGCCGGCTCGGCGGAGAGCGAGATGCCGGTCTCGTTGCGGCCCACGACCGCGCAGGCGCCACGCCTGGACGGTGCGCGCTCGGCATCGCCCTCCCACTGCGCCGCCCAGCAGTAGCGGCCCTCCAGCTGCGGCGAGTTCTCGGTCACCCGCACCTGGCCGTCGTCGTCCGTCGTCCGTGTGACGGTGACGTCCTCGGAGTCCAGCACGTAGCGGGTGAGACTGAGCTCGGTGTCCGGGAGCGGTCGGCCGGCGTCGTCCTTGAGTACGGCGGTCCAGGTGAGGTCGGTGCCCGGGAACACCCTGTCGGCCGAGACCGTCATGGTCAGGCTCGTCTGCCGGCGGGCGACATCGGTGAACGCAACGGCGTCTGAGGGAGCCAGGGTTCGAGATCCGTCGAACGAGGCGAAGGTCTCGTAGAGGTCGCAAGGTCCGGCGGTGAAGGTGAACCTCCATGCTCCCGCGGGCGAGGCGACGACGTGGAACTCCTCCTCGGGCTCCCGAGGCGACAGACAGGTGCGGACGATGCGGATGTCCTCGCCGTCTGGGTCCAGGGTTCCGTCGGTCTCCAACGTCCCTGAGACCTCGACCGTCGAACCGCCGGGGACCTCGTCGGGTGCCGAGGAGGTCACGGTCGTGGGGTGCCGGTCGGCGACGTACGTCTCCGTCTCGATGAAGACCCGGTCGCCGGTCGAGAGCGTCGCCTCCACGATGCGGCCGCCTTGAACTGCGGGAGTATCGAATTCCCAGGTCCCGTCGGCGGCGCTCACGACGGTGCCCAGACGTCTGCCGCCGTACGCCACGTCGGTCAGGGTGATCGTCGCTCCCTCCACCGGGACACCCTCGAGCGTGACCCTGCCACCCATGTGGACCGGGTCATCGACGTACAAGGGCTCCTGGTAGGGCAACGAGAAGGTGGTCTCGGCGACCGGGTCCCCGACAGCGGGCGATCGGTAGAGCACCGTCCCTCCGTCGTAGACGCTCCACACGGCGTACAGCGTCGAGCCTCGGACGAAGCTGGTGACGGTCTCGCGCCAGTCCTGCTGCGCGCCCAAGCGGTAGGAGGCGAGCTCGGTGCCCCCTTGCCTCTCGAGGACGGACAGGCTGAGGCGGTCCTGCGTCGTGAGATAGGACTGCCCGTAGGAGTCGATGCCGGCGGGGAGCGCGTCGTCGAGCACCGCCAGTCCCGGCAGCGCGACCAGCTCGGTCCCGACGACCAGCCCTGACCCGTCCTCGGTGAGGAACGCGGAGCCTCCAACGATGTCGGCACGGTGCGCTGAGACCGACAGCGAGCCGTTCTCGGAGGCGTCGAGAGTGGTGAGATCGCCCGGGTCGAGGGCCGTGCGCCGGAGGAGCACCACGCTCTGCATTCCCGGGACTGGGACGAGCCTCGCCTCGGTCCCGTGGTCCGCCGGCAGCGCCGACGATGCTGCTACGGACGAGCCGGTGCGAGGGTCGAGGCGGCGCAGGTGCGAGCCGCTGCAGTCGCTGATGCCGGCGTCGGCGACGTAGTAGACGAACCCTTGCCGCTCCACCGGGTCGTGGGGACACAGACCGACGTTCCAGGTGCGGACACCCCAGGTGACCAGGTCGACCTCGACGATCGATCCCTCCGAGCCCGTCGCTCCGTAGAGCTTGGTGCCGCCGTCGTCGAGACTGAGGTCGCCCAGGCCGACCGCTGTCGGGACTGACCGGACTTCGCCCGTCTGCAGGTCGACGACGGCCAGCGGGTCCATCGGCCCGGTCACGACCAAGGACTGTCCACCGGGAAGCATCACGGCGTCGGTCGCGCGGCGGACCGGGACGGCGATGCCGTCGGTCAGCTTGATCTCTGCCGTCGCCACGCTGGGGAGCAGCGCGAGCACGCTCGCGACGAGCGCAAGGACGACGAGCCTGACCCGCACCACCCGAGACCCCCAAGAACAGCCGTGCCCCACTGCACGGTGAAGGGATGGTACGCCCGATTCGTCCCTCGGAGGTGGGCTCAGCCTCGGACGGGGGACCTTGGGCCGGTCACTCCAGGCCGAGGTCGCGCTTGAGCTTGGCGACGTGGCCGGTGGCCT
>CAZKZQ010000095.1:0-13483 GCA_964557235.1 uncultured Nocardioidaceae bacterium | reverse complement strand
ACACCAACGGCTCGACGATCCCGCGCGAGTCCGACGCGGTGATCTACACCCACGCGGGTCCCGAGATCGGCGTCGCCTCGACCAAGGGCTTCATGACCCAGCTGGTCGCGTGCTACCTGCTCGGGCTCTACCTCGCCCAGGTGCGCGGCACGAGGTTCGGCGACGAGATCTCGGGCGTCGTGTCCGAGCTGGCCGGGCTGCCCGACAAGGTGGAGCAGGTGCTGGGCGAGGCGGAGCAGATCTATGCGCTGGCTCGCGAGCTGAAGGACTCCCGGTCCGTGCTGTTCCTGGGGCGCCACGCGGGGTTCCCGGTCGCGCTCGAGGGGGCGCTCAAGCTCAAGGAGCTCGCCTACATCCACGCCGAGGGCTTCGCGGCCGGCGAGCTCAAGCACGGACCGATCGCGCTGATCGAGGAGGGCCTGCCGGTCTTCTGCGTCGTGCCCCCGCCGGGTCGCGACTTCCTGCACGACAAGATGATCAGCGGCATGCAGGAGGTGCGCGCGCGCGGCGCCCGCACGATCGTGCTGGCCGAGGAGGGCGACGACGAGGTCGACGCCTATGCCGACGTGATCTTCCGCCTCCCCAAGGCCTCGACGCTGCTCCAGCCGATCTGTGCCGTGGTGCCCCTGCAGCTGTTCGCCTGCGAGCTCGCCACGCTGCTCGGTCACGACGTGGACCAGCCGCGCAACCTGGCCAAGTCCGTCACCGTCGAGTAGCCGGGCCGCCCTGTGATCGTCGGGATCGGCGTCGACGTCTGCGACACCGCACGGTTCGCGGAGTCGCTGCGACGCACCCCTGCGCTCGCACTGCGGCTGTTCACCGTGGCCGAGCGGGAGCTCGTGGGGGAGTCGCTGGCGGGCCGCTTCGCCGCCAAGGAGGCGATCGCCAAGGCGCTGGGCTGCCCCGCCGGTCTCGACTGGCACGACGCCGAGGTGGTGCGCGAGCCCGACGGGAGGCCGACGTGGCGCCTGCAGGGCACGGTGCTGGCCGCCGCCTCGTCGCTCGGCGTCACCGCGGCCCACCTGTCCCTGAGCCACGACGGCGGCATCGTCAGCGCCTTCGTGGTGCTGGAGGCCCACCCGTGAGGAGCGCCCACACCGTCGAGCAGGTGCGCGCAGCCGAGGAGGCGGCGTTCGCCGTCAGCCCCGAGGGCGCGCTCATGCAGCGCGCGGCGGCGGGCCTCGCCACGTCGATCGCCGACTTCGTCGGCCACGTGTACGGCGCCCGCGTGCTGCTCGTCGTCGGAGCCGGCAACAACGGCGGCGACGCGTTGTACGCCGGCGCGCGCCTGGCCCGGCGCGGCGCGGCGGTCGACTGCCTGCTGCTGTCGCCGGACCACGCCCACGCCGGTGGCCTGGCGGCCGTGCGTGCCGCGGGGGGACGGGTCGTGACCGAGCCGCGAGGCTCCTACGACGTGGCGGTCGACGGCATCGTCGGCATCGGCGGCAGCGGGCCCCTGCGTCCCGACGCCGCCGCGGTGGTGGCGTCGCTCGACGACGTGCCGTGGGTCGCGGTCGACACCCCGTCGGGCGTCGGCGTCGACGACGGTCTGGTGAGCGGACCGCACGTCACGGCGGACCTGACCGTCACCTTCGGCACCCACAAGCCCGTGCACCTGGTCGACCCGGGCGCCCGTGCCTGCGGGGCCGTGCACCTGGTGCGCATCGGGCTCGACCTGCCCCAGGCCCCCGTCGAGGCGCTGCAGGAGCACGACGTCGCCGCGCTGCTGCCACGCCCCGCGCTCGACGCCCACAAGTACACCCGCGGCGTCGTGGGCGTCCGGGCCGGCTCGGCCCTCTATCGCGGGGCCGGCGTGCTCTCGGTCTCCGGCGCCGCGTGCGGGCTCGCGGGCATGGTGCGCTACGTGCCGGCCGGGTCGCTCGAGGAGGCCGCTCCCGTCATCGCGCTCGTGCAGGCCGCCCACCCCGAGGCCGTGGTCGGCGAGGGACGTGTGCAGTCCTGGGTCGTCGGCTCCGGTGCCGGCGACTCCGCCGAGCAGCAGCTGGCCGCGGCCCTGGCCGACGACGTGCCGGTCGTGGTCGACGCCGACGCGCTCGCGTTCCTCGACGCGTGCGGTGGTGTCGCGGGTCGGCCCGTCGTGCTGACCCCGCACGCCGGCGAGCTCGCCCGGATGCTGTCCGTGGACCGCGAGGAGATCGAGGCCGACCAGCTCGGGTCGGCCCGACGCGCCGCCGACCGGTTCGGCTGCGTGGTCGTGCTCAAGAGCCGTCACACGCTCACCGCCCACCCCGACGGCCGGGTCCGCGTCACCACGGTCGGGCCGCCGTGGCTCGCGACCGCGGGAGCGGGGGACGTCCTCGGCGGCCTCGTCGGCGCGCTGCTGGCCGCCGGCCTCTCGGCGTACGACGCGGCGAGCGTGGGCTCGTGGATCCACGGGGCGTCGGCCGGGCTGGCGAGGCCCGACGGCCCGGTCAGCGCTGCCGAGGTGGCCCGCGCGATCCCCGACCTCTGCGCCCGGCTGGTGAGGGAGTCGTGAGCTCGTCCACGAGCAGGGCCGAGCTGGTCGTGGACCTCGACGCGATCCGGGCCAACGTCGCGCACCTGCGGTCGGTCGTGGCGCCGGCCGAGGTGATGGTCGTGGTCAAGGCCGACGGCTACGGCCACGGCATGGTCGAGGTCGCACGCGCGGCCCGCGAGGCGGGCGCGTCGTGGCTGGGCGTCGCCGTGCTCGACGAGGCGCTCGCGCTCCGCGCGGCCGGCGACACCGGGCCGCTGCTGTGCTGGCTCGCGGCGCCGGGGGAGGACTACGCCCCCGCGCTCGACGCCGACGTGGTCGTCACCGCCTACACCGTCGACCAGGTGTCGGCGATCGCCTCGGCCGCCCGCTCGCTCGGACGCACCGCCGAGCTCCAGCTCAAGGTCGACACCGGTCTGTCCCGCGGGGGAGCGACCGCCGCCGAGTGGCCGGCGGTGGTCGCCGCCGCCCGGTCGGCCGAGGAGGCCGGAGACGTGCGGGTCGTCGGCGTGTGGTCGCACTTCGCGTGCAGCGACGAGCCGTCGCACCCCGCCAACGACGCTCAGGAGTCCGCCTTCCACGACGCCCTGCGCGTGGCCGAGGAGGCCGGTCTGCAGCCGCGGTGGCGACACCTCGCCAACTCGGCGGCCGCACTCCTGCGGCCCAGCTCGCGCTTCGACCTGGTGCGGTGCGGGCTCGCGTCCTACGGCCTGTCGCCGGCGCCCGACGTCCACGACGCGGCAGGGTTCGGGCTCCGGCCGGCGATGACGGCGCGGGCCTCGCTGGCCCTGGTCAAGCAGGTGCCCGCCGGGTCCGGGGTGTCCTACGGCCACACCTACACCACCCCGGTCGACACCACCGTCGGCCTCGTCCCGGTCGGCTACGGCGACGGGGTCCCGCGGGCCGGGTCCTCGGTCGCCGAGGTCGGCGTCGGCGGTCGTCGTACGACGGTCGCGGGACGCGTGTGCATGGACCAGCTCGTCCTCGACCTCGGACCCGACGCGGCCGAGCAGGCGGGGGACGAGGTGGTGCTGTGGGGGCCGGGTGATCACGGGGAGCCCACCGCGCAGGACTGGGCCGAGGCGTGCGGCACCATCTCCTACGAGATCGTCACGCGAGTGGGTGGCCGGTTCGCCCGCCGCCACGAGGGAGGGTGAGGGACGTGCCGAGAGCCAAGCAGGTCGTCCGCGTCGCCATCGCCCTGGCCGGGGCGGGCGCTTCCGGCTACCTCGCCGACCAGGCGATCGGTCAGCGCCAGCGCCGCCGGGCGAGGGCCCAGGACCCCGACGCCCTGGGCAGCCTGCGCGGCGACGTCCATCCCGTCACCGCCGACGACGGCGTGCGCCTGCACGCCGAGGTCGACGAGGTCTCGCCCTACGCCGCGGGCCGCCGGGCGCGCCGGCGTACCGATGCGACGGTCGTCCTGGTGCACGGGTTCGCGATGACGCTGGACTGCTGGCACTACCAGCGGGCCGCGCTGCGCGGCAAGCGTCGCATCGTGCTCTACGACCAGCGCTCCCACGGTCGCAGCGAGCGCTCGCCCAGCGAGCACGCCACGATCGACCAGCTCGGCAAGGACCTCGCCCGGGTGCTCGACGAGCTCACCGGCGACGAGCCGGTGGTGCTGGTCGGCCACTCGATGGGGGGCATGTCGATCATCGCGCTGGCCGAGTCGCACCCCGAGCTCTTCGGCGACAAGGTCGTCGGTGCGGCGCTGGTCTCGACGACCGCCGGGAGCCTGCGCACGCACCGCGTGCTGTCGCGGCGGATCCCCGACGCCCTGGGCCGACGTGCGATCGAGCGGGGGCTGGTGATCGCCTCGCAGCGCGAGCGCCTGCTCGAGCTCGTGCGCAAGCGGGGCTCGGCCATCGCGTTCGCCGTGATCCGCGAGTTCGCCTTCGGCGACGGTGACGTGCCGGCCGCGTGGGTGGAGTTCCTCGACCGCGAGATCGCGGAGGTGCCGCTCAACGTGCTGGTCGAGTTCATCCCGCAGTTCGACGCGCTCGACAAGTTCCACGTGGTCGAGGCGTTCGCGGACATCCCGACCTGGATCATGTGCGGCACCAAGGACAAGCTCACCTCGATCGGCAACGCCCGCAAGCTGCACGCGCGCATCCCTCGCTCGCGGCTCGTCGAGCTGCCCGGGGGAGGCCACATGTCGCTGTTCGAGTTCAAGGACCGGGTCAACCGCGAGCTGGACGACCTGCTCCTGGCTGCCGACCAGCACGTCCACGCGGCGGAGGCGGCCGCGGTCACCTCCGCGCCGCGGCGTCGCCACCTGCCCCACGGGGAGACGGGATGACGACGACCGACAGCACCGCGGACATGGCACGCATCCACGTGGCCGAGGCGGCACCGGACCAGGCGGCAGAGGTCGCCGACGTGATCCACGAGGCGTTCGCCGCGCGCCCGGCCCTCGACCCTCCGGCGCCCGCGCTGACCGAGACCGAGGCGACGGTGGCCGCGCAGCTCGCCGAGGACGGCGGGCTGGTCGCCTCCGTCGGGGGCGAGGCCGTCGGAGCCCTGCTGATGCACCACGAGAGCACCGACTGGGGCGACTCCCTGCTCCTCACGCGGGTGAGCGTGCGACCGTCCGCCCAGCACCTCGGGGTCGCGCGCACGCTCGCCGCGTCCGCGGAGGACGTCGCGGCCCGCCGCGGCATCGGGCGCGTGCACCTGCACGCCCGGGCCGAGCTGCCGGCCACGATCGAGTTCTGGCTGCGCCAGGGCTATCGCGAGGTCTCGCGCGAGGGCACCCTCCTCACGCTCGCCAAGGAGCTCGGCGTCTCCCTGCCGGTGCCGACCGGTGAGGACATGCAGGCCCTCGGGGAGCGGCTGGCCGGGCTGCTGCGCGCCGGCGACCTGGTGCTGCTCACCGGCGACCTGGGCGCGGGCAAGACCACGCTGACGCAGGGGATCGGGCTCGGGCTCGGGGTCCGCGGGGCCGTCACCTCCCCGACGTTCGTGATCTCCCGCATCCACCCCGGTCCGCTCCCGCTCGTGCACGTCGACGCCTATCGCCTGGGCGGCCTGGAGGAGCTGGACGACCTCGACCTCGACGTGTCGCTCGAGGACTCGGTGACGGTCGTCGAGTGGGGCGGCGGCATCGCCGAGGCCCTGGCCGAGGACCGGCTCGAGGTCTCGCTGCTGCGCTCCGCCACCGCGGACGACGAGGCGCGCGTCGTGCGCGTCGTCCCCGTCGGTGTCCGCTGGTTGGGCACGGCTCCGGCCGTTGCGCTGGGCGCCTGACCCGTCGCATAGCCTCGTCCGCGTGCTGCTCGCCCTCGACACCTCGACGCCGCTCGTCGCCGTGGCCGTGTACGACGACGCGCGCGACCCCGCCGGCGCCGTGCTCGCCTCGCTGACCAGCGACCAGCCGATGAAGCACGGCGAGTCCGTGGCGCCCCTCGTCGAGCGGGCGCTCGCGTCGGCCGGCATCGGCCGGGGCGACCTCACCGCGATCGCCGCCGGCACCGGGCCCGGTCCGTTCACCGGCCTGCGCGTGGGGCTGGTGTCCGCCCGTGTCCTCGGGCTCGCGCTGGGCATCCCGGTCCGCGGGGTCTGCTCCCTCGACGCCGTCGCCGCGTCGGTCTCGGTCGACGAGCCGTTCGTGGTGGTGTCCGACGCCCGGCGCAAGGAGCTGTTCTGGGCGTCGTACTCCCCGGACGGGCGGCGCCTCTCCGGTCCCGACGTCGCCCGCCCGGCCGACGTGCCCTCCGACGGGCTCGTGGTGGGGCCGGGCGTGCCGGTCTATCCCGACGCGTTCCCGCGCACCGCCGGCCCGACCTCGGTGGATGCCGGGGTGCTGGCGCGCGTCGTGGCTCGCGGCGAGGCCGAGGTCACCGACCCCGAGCCGATCTATCTCCGCCGCCCCGACGCGATCGCCCCCGGCCCGCCGAAGAAGGTCTCGTGATCGTGCGGACCGCTCTCCCGACCGACGTCCCTGCCGTGACCGCCCTCGAGGCCTCGGTCTTCGGGCCGGACGCGTGGTCCGCCGCGTCGGTCACCGAGGAGCTGACCGGGCCGCGCCGTCGCGCCTGGGTCGCCGAGGACGCCGAGGTGGTCGGCTACGCCGTGTCGTCGCACGCAGGCGACGTGGTGGACCTCCAGCGCGTCGCGGTCTCGCCCTCGGCCCGTGGCCGGGGGGTCGGCTCGACCCTCGTCACGACGCTGCTCGACGCGGCGCGCTCCGACGGTGCCGACCGGGTGCTGCTCGAGGTGGCCGACGACAACGCGCCGGCGCTGGCGCTCTATGCCCGGCACGGGTTCGCCGAGATCGACCGGCGCCCGGCCTACTACCGCGACGGGCGAGACGCGCTCGTCCTCGCCCTGACCCTCGGGAGCGCGCATGAGTGAGCCCCTCGTCCTCGGCATCGAGACCTCCTGCGACGAGACCGGCGTCGGGATCGTCCGCGGCCACACGCTGCTCGCCGACGCGGTCGCCTCGTCGGTCGAGGAGCACGCGCGGTTCGGCGGCGTCGTGCCCGAGGTCGCCTCACGCGCGCACCTCGAGGCGATGGTGCCCACGATCGAGCGGGCGTGCGAGACCGCGGGCGTCCGGCTCGACGACGTCGACGCGATCTCGGTGACCAGCGGTCCGGGCCTGGTGGGTGCGCTGCTGGTCGGCGTCGCCGCGGCCAAGTCGCTCGCGCTGGGGCTCGGCAAGCCGCTCTACGCCGTCAACCACCTCGCGGCCCACGTCGCCGTCGACCAGCTCGAGCACGGCCCGCTGCCCGAGCCGTGCCTGGCGATGCTGGTCAGCGGCGGGCACTCCTCGCTGCTGCTCGTCGAGGACGTCACCGGTGGCATCGACCCGCTCGGCTCGACCATCGACGACGCGGCGGGGGAGGCGTTCGACAAGGTCGCCCGCCTGCTGGGCCTGCCGTTCCCCGGTGGCCCGCACATCGACCGGGCGGCCCGCTCGGGCTCGTCGGTCGCGATCGACTTCCCGCGTGGGCTGTCCACGCGGCGCGACCTGGAGCGGCACCGCTTCGACTTCTCGTTCTCCGGCCTCAAGACCGCGGTCGCCCGCTGGGTCGAGGCACAGGAGCGGGCGGGGGAGCCGGTGCCCGTCGAGGACGTCGCCGCGTCGTTCCAGGAGGCGGTCTGCGACGTGCTCACGCGCAAGGCGCTCGACGCCGCGGTCGACCGTGGGGTCGAGCACCTGCTGATCGGTGGCGGGGTCGCGGCCAACTCGCGGCTCCGCGCGATGGCCGAGGAGCGCGCTGCGGCCAAGGGCATCCGGGTCCGCGTGCCACGTCCGGGCCTCTGCACGGACAACGGCGCGATGGTCGCCGCGCTCGGCTCCGAGATGGTGCTGCGCGGGCGCACCCCGTCGGGGCTCGACGTCCCTGCGGACTCCTCGCTGCCGGTGACCGTGGTCCAGGCCTGACCCACAGGCGGCCGGACCTCGCGGTCCTCCCCAGGTCGCGCCACCCCGCCCCGGGCAGAGGCCTCCGGCTGGTTGCCTTCGGGTCCCACGACCCGAGGAGAAACCATGAACCGCACCCGTGCGCTGCTCTGCGCGCTCGCCGTCGTCCTGGTCGCCGCGCTCGCGACCGCCGCGCCGGCGTACGCCGACGACCGGAGGCTGTCGATCGACCTGTCCTGGACGACCGCCCGGCCCGACTCGACCGCCGTCTGGCACGACACCGGCGACGCCCTCTGCGTCGTCGACAACGGCAACAAGGACTCGACCGCGACGCTGACGATCGACGCGACCGGGCAGTCCTGGCGGATCCGCTCGCCGTACGGCAACGGGTCGGCGTGCACGGGCAACCTCCCGACGCCCGAGGACCGGCTCGCGACCATGAGGCTCTGCGCGACGGCGGCGGGCGCCACGCGGTGCACCAGCACGCGGGTCTTCACCTAGGGACGACGACGCCCCCTGACGACCTGGTCGTCAGGGGGCATCGGGTGATGCGGTCAGGAGCCGACCGGCGTCCTCACCGGGACCTCGCCGAGGTCCGTGGTGGGCAGGTCGTCCACCGCTGCGAGCTCGGCCTTGCCGTCGAGGCCGACCCGGACCACCCGCCACTCGTCGCCCGTGAAGGCCATCGCCAGCACGTGGGTGTCGTCCTCCCAGCCGAGGACCGGGATGTAGCCCATGTTCTCGGCGTCGGACTGCACCGTGATCTCGAGCAGCTTCTTGCCTGCGGCCACGTCGAAGACCGAGTAGGACGAGCAGCACATCCCCTCGTAGTAGCCCGGGAGCGCGGTGACGTACTCGTTCGACGGGCTGAGGGTGATCGGCGAGGCGTCACAGGTCTTCCACAGAGCGCTGCCCGAGACGCCCAGGCGGACCTCGTTGCAGGAGCCCTCGTCGAAGTAGCGGTTCTGCCCGGCGAAGACCCCGTCGTTGGCGTCGGTGATCTTGGTGAACCCCGGGATGTCGTCCTCGAGGCCGTGGGAGTCGGCGTAGCCCGCGCCCCCGTCCTGCCCGCCCTTCGAGAACACCACCGTGCAGCCGGGTCCCTCGGGCTCGGGCTCCTTGCAGGTGCCGGCCTCGGCGTTGGTCATGCCGGCGAGCTGGATGTCACGCAGCTCCTCCGAGAACGTCAGGTCGCCGTCGGCGTCGGTCCACGTGTGGATCCGCTGGTCCGTGCCGACGTAGGCGACCGCGGTGCCGTCCGGGGTCACGGCAAGCGCGCCATCGATGTTGGCCGGTGCGGTGGTGACGACCGATCCGTCGGCGGTGCGGACCTCGAACGTCGCCTCGTCGGTGCCCTCGGTGCGGAGGATCGCGGCGTAGGCGTCGCCGACCTGTGCGAAGTAGGTGACCTCCTGGCCGAAGTCGACGCGGGTGCCGTCGGTCGTCAGCACGGTGTTCTGGATGCTGATCGGGATCTGCGGGGCGTCGCCCGTGGGCAGGTCGCCGCCGATCGGCACTGTCACCAGCCGGCCGGTCGGGGTGACGGTGTCGGTCGGACTGGGGTCGATCGTGACGTCCTGGGTGATCGAGGGCGAGGGCGTGTTGGTCGCGACCGGCGGATCCGAGTTGGTGGCCCGGTCCGTGGCGATCATCGCGGTCGGCACGACCACCGCGACGACCGCGGCTGCGGCCACGATGCCGCTGGCGACCCGCCGACGGCGGATGCTGCCGGCGCGGGACGTCACGTCGTCGAGGGAGAGCAGGTGGGGGTCGGCAGACTCGGCCTGGCGACGCAGCGCGTCGCTCAGCCGCTGCTCGTCGTGGCTGGTCATCGGTCCTCCTGGGTGGTGCCGGCGGTGTCGAAGGAGTCGCCGGTGCGAGCTCGCAGGGCGGCGAGCGCGCGGCTGGTCTGTGACTTGACGGTGCCGACGCTGACGCCGAGCACCTCGGCCGTCTCGGCCTCGGAGAGCTCCTCGTAGTAGCGGAGCACCACGGCGGCGCGCTGCTTCTTCGGGAGCGTCTGGACGAGCTCCCACAGGGCGTCGTCTCGGCCACCGGAGGTGGTCGGGGCGGCCCGTTCGGGCAGCTGGTCGGTGGCGTGCTCGCGACGCTTGAACGGCCGCCGCCACAGGGAGTTGTTCTCGTTGACGATCACCCGCCTGACGTAGCCGTCGAGCGACCCACGGTCCTCGACGCGGTCCCAGGCGAGGTAGAGCTTGGCCAGGGCCGTCTGGACGAGGTCCTCGGCCGTGTGCCGGTCTCCGCTGATCAGGTAGGCGGTGCGGAGCAGGCTGGCCTGCCGCGCCTCCATGTATGCGGAGAACTCGGCGTCGCGCTGCGCGCGGTCACCCATCGTCCCCCTCCTCTGCGCGGGTAGGTGCGTGCGCGGCACGACGATGTGGGTGGTGTCCACGCTCATCGGCGTCTCCGCTCGTTCCCCTCAAGCCTCCCGCGGTGTGCGGGAGCTATCACCAGGACGCGCCGCGGAGGGCGAAGGTTGCATCCGCGCGGAGAGAGTTTTTGCGGGGCCGCTACTCCGGCCGGCCGGTGGTCGCGAGGGCCACGCCGAGGCCGATGATCGACGTGCCGCCGACCAGGCTGAGCCGGCGCCCGTGCTTGGGCGAGGAGGCGAACCACTGCCGCAGGCGGGAGGCGATGACCGCCCACAGGCCGTCGCTGAGCAGGCCGATGGTCACCGCGATCGCGCCGAGGACGAGCATCTGCGCGGTGACGTCGCCCGTCTCGCGGGTGACGAACTGGGGGAGCACCGCGGCGGCCATCGCGAACGCCTTGGGGTTGGTCGCGCCGACCATGAAGCCCTGACGCAGGACCGTCAGGCGCGACAGGGCGGGCGGCTCCACGCCGCCGTCGGGGTCGGCGAACCGGCCGTGCCGGATCGCCTGCACGCCCAGCCAGATGAGGTACGCCGCGCCGACGAGCTTGAGCACGGTGAACACGGTCACCGACTCGGCCACGAGGGCGCCGAGGCCGAACGCGACGAGGGTCATGACGAGCGCCAGGCCGAGCGTGTTGCCGGCCACGGTCAGCAGGGCGACCCCGCGGCCGTAGGACAGCGCCCGCCCGACGATGAACAGCACGCTCGGGCCGGGGATCGCGATGATCACCAGGGCCGCGAGGGCGAAGCCGAGGAGGTGCTCGGAGGTCACGGGCATGGGCCGAGTCTCGCAGCGGGTGCGACCCGGCTGCCAGGGACTTTCCGCGCTCAGCCGCGCGACCGGCGTACGGCGAGCGCGCGGACGAGCACGACGACGGCCGTGCCCGCCACCCCGGCCACCACCACGCCGGCCTGGGACCACGCCAGCCAGTCGGGGCGGTCGGAGCCGGCCGCGACCTGGCACCAGACGAACGCCGTGGCACAGAGCAGCACCCACGCCTCCAGCCAGGTGCCCAGCTCGCCCGGCTCCGCCTCGCCGGTGAGGAGCGTGCGCGCCAGCGAGTCCAGGGCCAGCCCGAGCCCGCCCGTGCCGGCGGCGAGGGCCCAGGCGGCGAGCCCGGCCAGGACGACGTACTGCCAGCGGTCGAGGGTGGTCGCGGTGTCCCCGAGGGCGACGTGGACGCGGGCGGGGAGCAGCAGCCAGGCGCAGGCGAGGGTCACGGCGTAGGCCGTCGCGGCGACCAGGACGGCCAGGCGGGCCCGCGTCATCGCAGGGGGCGCACGGACAGGACGGTCGCCTTGTCGGCCACGCGGGTCAGGACGATCGTGGCCTCCTCGTCGCCGGACAGCGCGAGCCGCTTGCGCAGCTGCTCCGGGACGACCGCGACGCCGCGCTTCTTGATCGTGAGCCGTCCGATGTTGCGTTCGCGCAGGGCTGCTCGGAGCTTCTTCTCGGCGTAGGGCAGCTCCTCGAGGACCTCGTAGCCCACGGCGTACGGCGTGTGCGCGGCCGACGGCGCGGTGACGTAGGCGATCTGGGGGTCGACGAGCGTGCCGCCCAGCCGGGCCGCGACGGCCGTGACCAGGCCCGCACGGATGACGGCGCCGTCCGGCTCGAAGAGGTACGCCGACACCGGGCCCGTGCCGACCGTGGCGGGCCCCGGGTCGTCCTCGGCGGTGAGCGTGGCCAGTCCGGCGGGCTGGATGACCGTGGCGCGGCGCGAGGTCGTGGCCAGCGTCGGGGACCAGAGCGCTGCCTCCTTGACCTCGCCGCGGAAGCTCACCCACTCGGCCTCGACCCCGGCCGGGACGCGGTCGTGGGGGATGCCGGGCGCGACCTTGACGACCGCGGTCCGCTGGAGCAGGGACTCGACCCAGCTCCACGGGGGGACGTAGGCGTCGGGGTCGAAGGTGCGGCCACGGGCGCTGCGCCGGGCCGGGTCGGCGACCACGAGCCCGAAGGGCGAGAGGTCGAGCGCGGTCGCGTCGCCGCTCATCACCGCGCCGGGCAGGCCCAGGGCCTCCAGGTTGGCCTGCGCCATCGCAGCCCGGACGGGGTCGAGGTCGACGCCCGCCACGGGGGTCCCGGTGGGGGCGAGGCGCCGGGCCAGCGCGATGAGGTCGCCGCCGATGCCGCAGCCGAGGTCGACGACCGAGGAGGGGGCGGCGAAGGAGATCCGGGCCGCGCGGTGGGCGGCCACCTCGGTGCGGGTGCACTGCTCGAGCGCGTCGGGGGTGAGGAACAGGTGGTCGGCGTCCTCGCCGAGCTTGGCCCGGGCGGCGACGCGCAGCGCGGCCTGGCTCATCGCGGCCGCGGCCAGCTCGGGGTCCACCGACCGGCGCAGCAGCTCGCCGGCGCGGACCGGGTCACCGCCGGCGGCGTGCAGCTCCGTCGCCCGGGCCAGGGCGCGCTCGCCCTCGGGGGAGCGGAGCCGCTCGAAGGTGGCCAGGTCCATGAGGGCGATCCTCGCAGGGGAGGTCCCGGGGCGCGGGCGTCGCCCTCGCGCCTCGACCGGAGGGGGCGACACATTGGCACTCGACTTGACCGAGTGCTAGTCGCGGTCTAAGTTCGGAGTTGGCACTCTCCCCCTGAGAGTGCTCATCCGCTCGGCGATCCCGACGACCCCCGCGACGGCGTCAGGAGCACCCGGGCGACAGTCGTGTTGCAACTCTCGACAGACGAGAAAGTGGAGGTCGACGACAGTGTCGGTCAACATCACCCCGCTCGAGGACCGGATCCTCGTGAAGACCCTCGAGGCGGAGCAGACCACCGCCTCCGGCCTGGTCATCCCGGACACCGCCAAGGAGAAGCCGCAGGAGGGCGAGGTCATCGCCGTCGGACCCGGCCGCTTCGAGGACGGTCAGCGCCTGCCGCTCGACATCAAGGTCGGCGACAAGGTCATCTACAGCAAGTACGGCGGCACGGAGGTGAAGTACTCCGGCGAGGAGTTCCTCATCCTCAGCGCCCGCGACGTGCTCGCGATCGTCGGCTGACCCTCCGGGTCACCCGACAACCAGCTTCATCGACACCGCCCCGGGCGGCCTCCGGGCCCTCGGGGCGGTGTCGTCCCGCACGACCCCTGACATCAACCGAAAGGCAGTGACTCTTCGATGCCGAAGATCCTGGAGTTCGACGAGAGCGCGCGTCGCGCCCTCCTCCGCGGCGTGGACCAGCTCGCGAACACGGTCAAGGTGACGCTCGGCCCCAAGGGCCGCTACGTCGTCCTCGACAAGAAGTGGG
>CAZKZQ010000094.1:0-13535 GCA_964557235.1 uncultured Nocardioidaceae bacterium | reverse complement strand
GAGACGGTCGGGGCGACGTTGGTGACCGAGAGCGTCGCCCCCGACGACGTCGTGGCGTGGGCGTGGCCGTCGGAGACACGCACCCGCACGGTGAACGAGGTGGGCCCGTCGTCGATGCCCAGGGCCTTCAGTGCGGTCCACGTCAGGGTCGGGGAGGCGCCGGTGGCATCACCGAACGTGCCGTCGCCGTCGACGTCCCAGCTGTAGCCCAGGGCGTCACCGTCGGGGTCGCTGCTCCCGGTGCCGTCGAGGCTCAACGACGAGCCCTCGGCGACGGAGTAGGGACCGCCGGCGTCAGCGGTGGGCGCGCTGTTGGTCGCGTTGACGGTGATGTCGAAGGAGTCCGAGTCGGACCCTGCGGCGTTGGTCGCGGTGCACTCGATCGTGTGCGTCCCGATCGCGAACGAGTCGCCGCTGCTGCGCGGGGTCGAGCCCTCGAGGCAGGAGATCGACGCCGTGGGCACGCCCGTGGCGGTCACCGTGAACGAGACGTTGGCCGCGCCGGACCCGGCCGGGTTCTCCGTCGCGGTGATGTCGGCCGGGACGGTGATGACCGGGACGCTGCGGACGGTGATGGTGAAGGAGTCGGAGTCCGACCCTGCGGCGTTGGTGGCGGTGCACGTGATGGTGTGGATGCCTGCGGCGAAGGTGTCGCCGCTGGTGACGGTGGTGGCCCCGTCCTTGCACTCGATCGTGGGCGTAGGCGTGCCTGTCGCGGTGACAGTGAACGGCACGGCCTTCCCGGACCCGGGGGTCGTCTCGGTGACGGTGATGTCGGCCGGGACGGTGATGACCGGGACGCTGCGGACGGTGATGGTGAAGGAGTCGGAGTCCGACCCTGCGGCGTTGGTGGCGGTGCACGTGATGGTGTGGATGCCTGCGGCGAAGGTGTCGCCGCTGGTGACGGTGGTGGCCCCGTCCTTGCACTCGATCGACGGGGTCGGGGTGCCGTCGGCGGTCACCGTGAAAGGCACGGCCACGCCGTCCCCGGGGGTCGTCTCAGTGACGGTGATGTCAGCCGGGACGTGGACCACGGGCAGCTGCTGGACGGTGATGGTGAACGAGTCGGAGTCGGAGCCCTGGCTGTTCGTCGCGGTGCAGTCGATCGTGTGCACGCCGTTGGCGAAGGTGTCCCCGCTGGTGACCGGCGTCGATCCCTCGAGGCAGGAGATGGTCGGGACGGGATAGCCGTCGGCGGTCACGGCGAAGGTCACCGCGGCGCCGCCGGACCCGGCGGGGTCCTCCGCCTCGGTGATGTTCGTGGGCACGTGGATGGTCGGCACGGCGAGGGGTGCAAGGCACCACCCGGTCAGCGACCCGACGTCGCCCAGCGTGTCGTCGACGACGTACAGGCTCCAGGTGCCCGAACCGTCGGTGCCGTTGAAGACCGAGCCGAGGGTGGCCGTACCGGCGGGTGCCGGCACCCCATAGGGCGCAGCGGGCGCGGGTGCCGCGAAGGTGTCACCCGTGCCCACGTCCGTCGGGCGGAACGCGCCGCTGGTCAGGGCCCCGGAGGACGGCAGCGCCGCGGCCGCGGAGTCGCGCAGCACGAGCGTGGCGCCGCTGGAGGAGGTCGAGCCGACGTCGGAGGCGACCACCAGCGACTGGCCACCAGGCCCGACGAGGAGCACGTCGAGGTCGTCGGGGTGGGGGTGGGTGAGGCCCTTCAGAGTCAGCTCCAGCCCGGTGAGCGAGCCGACGGCGCCGGGGAGCGTCACATGTGAGGGATAGACCGACGCGTGGTCGGGGCTTCCGCCGGACCCGCCCAGGATCGAGATCCCGCCGTTGTTGCAGTACTGCCCGGCGGCCGCGACCGTCGGGGAGTCGACGGTCTGGGTCAGCGAGCCGCTGCTCACGTTGACCGCCCCAGGCGAGCCGGAGTAGGACGCCGAGATCGTGTGCGTCCCCTCCGTGAGGGACGAGGTGGTCAGCGCGGCGTTGCCCGAGCCGCTGAGGGTGACCGGCGCGCCCAGCGTGGTGCCGCCGTCGCGGAACGTCACCGTGCCCGTGGTGACCGGGGAGCTGTCCGATGCCTTCGTCACGGTGGCGGTGAACGTGACCGGGTCACCGGTCGTCGACGGGTTCGCCGAGGAGGTGACCGTGGTGGTGCTGGCGGGGTCGCTGCTGGTGGTGAGCGTGACGCACCAGCCGTTGGCCAGGCTCCCGGTGCCGCCGAGGGTGTCGTCGGCGAGGAAGAGGCTCCACGCGCCGTTCGCGGCGGCGCCGCCGAACACTGTCGCGAGCGTCGCCGATCCCTCGGGCGCGGACCGCTGCGGAGAGGCCGGCGCGGGTGCGGAGAAGACGTCGGCGGTGGCGTCCCGGTCGGTCGGCCGGAAGGTCCCCGTCGCAAGCCCGCCGGACGCGGGAAGCAGAGCCGCAGCGTCGTCGTCGAGGGTCAGGTTCGCAGCGGAGGCAGCCGTCGCCCCGCCGGAGTCGGAGGCGACGACGAGCTTCTGCCCGCCCGGTCCGACAAGGAGCGCGTCGAGCTCGTCGGAGAACGCCAGGGAAAGTCCCTTGAGCTGGACCGTCACCTTGCTGATCGTCCCGGAGAGTCCGGACACGTTGATGTGGGACGGATAGGGATAGCCCGGTCCCGTGGTCGTCCCCGACTTCGGCACCGAGATCGCACCGGTGTTGCAGAAGGTGTTGCCCGTCTGGGTCGTGGCGTTGTCGACGGTCTGGGTCAGTGAGCCGCCGCTGGTGGCGAACGACGCGGTGCCGGAGTAGGTCGCGGTGACGTTGTGCGCGCCCTCGCTCAGCCCAGAGGTCGTCAGGGTCGCCTGTCCGCTGCCGTTGACGGCCACGGGTCCGCCGAGGCTCGAGCCGTCCGACGCGAACTGGACGCTGCCGCTGGTGACCGGGCTGCCACCTGACGAGACGGTGGCGGTGAAGGTGACCGCACCACCGGTGGTCGAGGGGTTGACCGACGACGTGAGGTTCGTCGTGGTCGGTGCGGCGTCCGTGGTGGTGATGGTCAGGCTCCAGCCGCCCGCGAGGTGCCCGACGACGTCGCAGCAGAGGTCGTCGGCGACGTAGAGGTTCCAGGTGCCGTTGGGGGAGAGGCCCCCGAAGGTGCCGTTCAGGGAGGCGGCCGGGGCGCCGTCGCCGTTGGAGTAGGGGCCTGTCGGGGCCGGAGACGGCCACGAGTCGGCCGTGCCCTCGGCGGCATTGGTCGGCTTGACCGTGACGCTGGCGCCGGGAGCACCCCACGCGCTGCCGACCGCAAGGCCTGTGGCGGCCGAGTCGTCGAAGGTCGCCGTCACGTTGGAGATGCCGGCGCCGTTGGTGTTGCCGACGTCGGAGACCAGGACGTACTTCTGCCCGCCGGGTCCGACGAGCAGCACGTCCAGGTCGTCGGGATAGTCGTCGGTGACGTTGTTGAGGGTCACGTTGACGTCGCTGATTGGCCCGGTCATCCCCGAGACCGTGACCGAGGACGGGTAGGGGGTGGCCGTCCCGGACGGGCCGCTGACCGCGCCGTCGTTGATCGCGATCGAGGCGGTGTTGCTGAACGTGCTCGTCGCGGCGTGGGCCGCGGAGGGAAGGCCGACGACGCCGGCGACGGCGAGGAACAGGGCAAGGACAGTGCCGGTCCCGGACGGGCGGCGCAGCGGGATCGACATGGCAGGTCCTCAGTTCCGGGACGGGTAGATGCCCTCGAGGGCGATGACCCAGTTGAGGGTCAGGTAGGGCTGGATGATGTTGTGCGGCTGGTTGCCGCCGGTGAAGCCCACCGCCTGCGGCAGCATCGTGCCGCCGTCGGGCGTCGTGCTGTAGGCCCCGCCGGCCGCGGGGATCGCGCCGTTGGGGCGGCTCGTGGTGGCAGCGGCGTTGGTCGAGGACAAGAGGTGGTTGTGCTGCGGGATCTCGTTGATGATCAGGGTGTGCGACTCCTGGCCGGCCTGTTGGCCGATCGTGTAGGTCGACAGACCGGGTCCCTGTCCCTGATGGATCGGCACGCGGCCCCGCAGGTCGGGGAGCGCGAAGGTGGTCTGCCCGTTGCCGCCGTACTGCGTGCCGAGCAGCGAGAACAGCGCCGTGTTCTGGGCGATGGACAGGATCTGCCCGTTGCACAGCGCCCACCCGCGCGGGGCGAAGTTGAAGCCGACCAGCATGAGCATGCCGATGAACGGTTCTGTCATGAGTTGCTCCTCAGAGCCGATTGACCACGGCGAACGCGTGGTTGTCGTTGACGCCCCGGTCGACCGGGGACAGGAAGAGCGAGGCGCTGCCGAAGCCGCTCCGCGAGAGCGTGGTGAGCCCGGTCGGGGTGGCGCCCGACGTGACGCGGAGGTCGAGCGAGAACCGCGACGCTGCTCCCGCGGCCGCGCCGGAGAGGTTGCCGATGGCGACGAGGACGGCCGAGGCCGAGCCTCCGGTCCACCTCAGCGAGAAGGTCTTGCCCACGTGGGGGTTCCAGGTCGTCCGCGACCACGGCGACGAGGCAGCCTCGGCGGGGGTCACGAGGCCGGGTACTAGCGCGACGACCGGCGCGAGAGCACCCAGACGAAGCATGGTCCTGCGGTCGAGCTCGAGCATGGTCCCCCCAAGCGGTGGGATGCGGCCCCGAGTGACCGCGGACGCGAGTGCGCCGTGCCGGACCCTACGCCTGCTGGGGTGTCGCGGCCAGGGACCTTTGGAACACTCGATCGAGCCAGTGGTCGAGCCGGGCGTCGACCACGAGGTGGACCCGCGGGCATTCCCCACGGTTCGCCACGGCGTGCGGCTCGTTGACGTCGACGTACCAGCACTCTCCGGTCCGCATGAGGACCTCGGACCCCGAGAGTCGGAAGCGCGCGCCCGGGCCGGTGGTCACCGGGACGTGCAGCCGCACTTCCCCGTCGGCGTACCCCAGCCGGTTGTCGCGGTGCTCGGTGACCTCAGCACCGACGCCGAGCCGGAGCAAGCGGGCGCTCAGGACGGGACACTGCAGCGAGCCGAGGAACGCAGCAGCACCCGGGCAGTGGGCGAGCCACGGGGTGTCGGTGGGTGGCGCGTCGGAGCCGGGCTCGGGGAAGAGCCTGTCGGGGCGCCCCCCGACCATGCGCAACGGGACGCCGCTCCAGTCGCCGGAGTACTGCGCCGTGTTGAAGTGAGGCACCCACGCGTGGTGGGGCAGGCCCTCGACGTCGGCCACCAGCGCGGCCGCGTCGACGGGGAGGTCGAGGCGCAGCCGGTCAGGCGGGAGGACGGAGCTCACGCAGAGCACGGTAGGCCGGTGTCGCCCACGCGTCGACCGTCGCGCGCAGGGCGGGCGTGATCGCGGCCTGCTTGGCAGCCCTGTCGTCGACGTAGGCGAGCGACGGGTTCTTGGCGTGCTGGCCGACCACCGCAGCGACGGCGGCGCGACCGGTGTCGTCCAGCTCCAGCCCCAGATGGGCGGCCACCCGCTCGATGCCGGGCAGGGGGAGCTCGGTGTGGTCGACCACGAGCGCCCGGGCGCCCGCCGCTGCGACGCCCTCGGCCGCACACGTGAGGATCCGGCCGAGCACCGCAGCGGCATAAGCGTCGAGGTCGAGGTTTCCGAGCGTCGCGGCGTCGATCCCGAGGCGCTCGGGCGTCAGGGTGCCGGGGATGACGTGCCACCCGCGGTGGTTGAGGTGGGACACCACGACCTCGCCCGGCTCGCGGCTGACGAAGACCCACGGCACGTCGGGGAACGCCTCGCGCAGCACGGGCAGGTGGAGCGTGGCCCACGCGTCGAGCTTGAGGACGTACGCCGACCCGGCGTCCTCCGGCGCCATCGCGCGCACGAGCGCGCGGAGGTCGCGGACGGGGTCGGTGGAGGAGGCGAGCACCGGCTCGAGCGGACCGGGCTCGGCGAGGACCGTCGTGCCGGCGCGCGCCCGCAACGCGCTCGCGACCAGGGTCGACCCGCAGCGGGAGAGGTGGAGCACAAGTCCGTCGGGGTCGCGCGCGCGGTGCGCAGCCCACTCCTCGACCTCCTCGATCGGGCAGCGGCGGCGCACCAGGAGGCGGAATGGGTTGCGCAGGGCCTGCTCGAGCGTCTGCTCGAAGGACGGGTCGTCGAAGGTGATCCCGTCGGTGAACGCCCAGTCGACCACGAGTCCGCCCGGCTCGACGTCGACCCGTGCGGGCATCCACCCACGCGTCGTCAGACCCACCGCGACAACCAGGCGCGTCGGCGCTCGGCGAGCGCGTCGATCACCTCGTCGCGCGTGACCTCGAGGCCGTAGTCGGGCGCGAGCCGCACCAGCCGGTGGGCGAACGCGCCGCGGTCCTCGTAGGCCGCCAGCTCCTCCCAGACCGCGGGGTCGGCAGCGAGGGCGGCAGCGAGGTCCTCGACCGCGCTCATGCGATCCCGGCTGCCTGCTCCAGCGCCGCGAGCTCGTCGTCGAGGTGGGTGAGCAGCCGCTGCAGGCTCGGGGCGGTCCGGCGGCAGCCGGTCAGGCCGAAGTTCATCCGGCCGTCGTAGCTCGTGCAGGTGATGTTCATGGCCTGCCCGTGGTACGGGATCGACAGGGGATACATCCCGTCGAGCCGTGCGCCGTTCATGTAGAGCGGCTTGCGCGGGCCGGGCACGTTGGAGATCACCAGGTTGAACGGCGGTCGCGTGAGGCCCTGCATGCCGAGCATGGGCATGAGCACCAGGGGAGTGACGCCCAGCGCGCTCATCGCCAGGATCTGGTTCTGGCTCATCGACCTCACGGCTTCCTTGCCGCTGCGCACCGACTCGTGGATCCCGGCCAGCCGCTTGCCCGCGTCGGGCTCGTCGGTGTGCAGCTTGACCATGAGGGTGCCGACCGCGTTGCCGCCGCTGGTCGAGGCCTCGCCGGCCTGGTCGAGCTTGAGGCTCATCGGCACCATCGCGACGAGCGGCTGCGAGGGCAGCGCGTCGAGCTCGATGAGGTAGTGCCGCAGCGCTCCGGCGCACATCGCCAGCACCACGTCGTTGATCGTCGTGCGGGTGGCCTTGCCGACGTTGCGGATGCGCTCGATCGGCCAGTCCTGGGCGGCGATGCGGCGCGAGGAGGAGATCCGCTGGTTGAGGATCGTCTTGGGGGCGTAGAGCGCGATCGGGGCGGTGTCGTTGCGCACGCCGCGGTTGAGGGTGCGCACCAGCGCGCCGGGCAGGCCGGCGGCGTCCGCCGCGATCCCGTACGCCGACCGCAGGGCTCCCAGCGGCACCTCGAGGAGGCGCTCGGCGAGGGCGTCCTTCTCGGACTCGATCTCGCTGGCGACCCGGCGGACCGCCCACGGCGGGGGCACGTCGCGCTTGTCGGGGTCGGTGGACAGCGTGGCCTGCAGGAGCCGCATCGCCGAGACGCCGTCGACCAGGGCGTGGTGGATCTTGGAGTAGAACGCGGCCCGGCCGTCGGCGAGGCCGGTGATCAGGTGCATCTCCCACAGCGGCCGGTCGAAGCCCATGCGCGTCGAGTGCAGGCGGCCGCCGAGCTCGAGCAGCTCGCGGATGCGGCCCGGCTCGGGCAGGGCGCTGAGCCGCACGTGGTGCTCGAGGTCGAACTGGTTGTCCTCGCGCCAGAACCACTGCCCGCCGGTGGCGACGGACCGCCACGGCCGCTTGTGGAAGATCGGCGACACGTCGGTCGTCTGGATCGCGTTGTCGTAGAGCTCGCGGATCCAGGTGGGGCTCGCGCCCTCGGGCGGGGTGAACAGCTGGAGCCCGCCGACGTGCATCGGGGTGTTGCGCGAGTCGGCGATCATGAAGCCCGCGGACGTCGGATCCATCGGCACGGCCATGGCAGCCCCCTTCGCGTGGTGGTCGGGAGCATCCTTCCACGGTGGGACGATGGCGCGGTGACAACGCAGGGACCGCCGCCCCCCACCGACCAGCCGTGGGAGCTCTCGTGGGCGCGCGGACGAGTCTCGCTGGAGGTCCGGCTCCGCCGGCTCCGGACCAAGGCCTGGCAGATCGGCCAGTGCGGGGTCGCTGCCGGGGTCGCCTGGTTCGTGGCGAGCGACGTGCTGGACCACCCCACGCCGTTCTTCGCACCGATCGCGGCGGTGGTGAGCCTCGGCCTGACCTACGGCCAGCGGCTGCAACGCGTCGTGCAGATGACGATCGGGGTCGCGATCGGCGTGCTCGTCGGCGACCTCGTCGTGCACCTGATCGGCAGCGGCGCGTGGCAGATGGGGCTGGTCGTGTCGCTGGCGATGGCCAGCGCGATCCTGCTCGACGGCCGTGGACTGCTGGTCACCCAGGCGGGCGTCCAGTCGATCGTGATCACCGCCCTCGTGCCGGCGAGCGGGCAGGCGTTCCTGCGCTGGACCGACGCCCTCGTCGGCGGCGCGGTGGCGCTGGTCGCGGCCACGGTGGTCCCGCGGGCGCCGCTGCGCCGGCCGCGGGAGCAGGCGGCGTACGTCGTGGGGACCATCGCGCGCCTGCTGCACGGGGCGTCGGAGGGCATCCGCGAGGGCGACCTCGACGCGACGATGGAGCTGCTGAGCGACGCGCGGTCGACCGACGTCATGGTCGAGGAGCTGCGCGAGGCGGCCGACGAGGGGCTCGCGGTGGTGCGGGCCTCGCCGTTCCGGGTCCGCCACAAGGGGTCGGTCCGCAAGATGGCGGACTACGTCGAGCCGCTGGACCTCGCGCTGCGCAACACGCGGGTGCTGGTCCGGCGCGTGGCGGTGGCGGTCTATCGCCGCGACCCGATCCCGCACGCCTACGCCCTGCTGTGCGACGACCTCGCCGAGGTGGTCGAGGAGATGGCGGCCGAGCTGAGCGCCGACCGCACGCCGGCCTCGGTGCAGCCGCGCCTGGTGGCGCTGGCGCACGCGACGTCGGCGGTCGAGCGCACCCACGACCTGTCCGCCGAGGTGGTCCTGGCCCAGCTGCGCTCGATCGTGGCCGACCTGCTGCGGCTCACCGGCATGGGCTCGCTGGAGTCCACCGACGCCATTCCGCCGCTGCTTCCGGAGTGACGGGGCCGGGGGTGCCAGAATCGGCCTCGTGAGTGATGCGACCCCCGAGCCCTCGTCGACCCGGCCGCGCCGTCGGGTCCGGCCGTTCCGGCTCGCCTCCTTCATCTCGCTGGGCTACGAGCGCGAGGCCGTCGACACCTTCCTCGCCCAGGCCGAGCACGCGCTGAGCAGCACCCCTCCGACGATGGCGCCCTACGAGATCCAGGACGCCCGCTTCCCTGCCGTGCGCTGGTCGCGGGGCTACGACATGCGCGAGGTCGACGAGCGCATGGACCGGCTGCGCGACGAGCTGCGCGAGCTGCACGGCGAGGACGCCGTCGGCGAGGTGCAGGGCAGCAGCTCCGAGCGCCGCCACCGTCGCATCGCGCTGGGCATCTACATCGTGGCCGGGCTGATCGTCGCGGCGCTGCTCGTCATCGCCGTGCTCCAGCTCTGAGCATGGCGGGCACGGGCGAGGGGCCTCCGGGCGTCGGGCCCGTCCTCCACGTCGACCTCGACCAGTTCCTCGTCGCGGTCGAGGTGCGCCGCCGCCCCGAGCTGCGCGGCCTGCCGGTCGTCGTGGGTGGCCGCGGCGACCCGACGGAGCGCGGGGTCGCCTCCACGGCGTCGTACGAAGCGCGCGCCCACGGCGTCCACTCCGGCACGCCGCTGCGTACGGCGGCCAAGCGGCTCCCCGCCGACGCGGTCTTCCTGCCGGTCGACAAGCCGGCGTACGACGAGGCGAGCGCCGAGGTGATGGCGACCCTGCGGTCCTTCCCGGTCGACGTGGAGGTGCTCGGGTGGGACGAGGCGTTCGTCGGCCCGCACGACCGGTCGGTCGACCCGCTCGTCCTTGCCGAGGAGGTCCGGGCACGTGTGGTCGAGCGCACCGGCCTGACCTGCTCGGTGGGCATCGGCGACAACAAGCTCCAGGCCAAGCTCGCGACGTCGTTCGGCAAGCCCGACGGGGTGGGGCGGCTGACCAGCGCGGAGTGGGTGACGGTGATGGGGCCGCGGCCGGTCGACGCGCTCTGGGGGATCGGCTCGCGCACCCGCAAGCGGCTCGAGGCGCTGGGCGTGCTCACCGTCGACGACCTCGCCGCGGCGCAGGCGGCCGACCTGGCCGCGGAGTTCGGGCCGCGCATCGGTCCCTGGCTGCGCCGGCTGGGCCGCGGGGTCGACTCGAGCCCGGTCGACCCGACGCCCTGGGTGGCCAAGGCCCACGGGCGCGAGGAGACGGTGCAGCAGGACCTCGAGGACTGGGACGAGGTGGCCGCGCTGGTGCGGCGGCTGGCGGTGCAGGTCGCCGACGACATCGCCGCGGAGGGCCGTCCGGCGGCACGGGTGTCGGTGAAGATCCGCTACGTCCCGTTCGAGACCAAGTCGCGCATCCGCAAGCTCCCCGAACCGGTCTCCGACGCGGCGGCGCTGGGGGAGGCCGGCGTGGCGCTCCTCGACGGCTTCGACCGGACGCGCAAGGTGCGCCTGGTCGGGTTCCGGGCGGAGATGACGGAGCCCCCAGAGGGGCCGGACGCCCGGTCCAGCCCGCAGCGCAGGTCGCGCAACACGACGGAAACCTGAGAATCGCAACCGTTGCGTGATGGATTTGTTGTCCAAAGCGCTGGAATACTGCCGAACATGTCGGTGGCGATCAGGCTGGCGGGGCTCCGCAAGGAGTTCGGCGACGTCGTGGCGGTGGACGACCTCGACCTCGACATCGCCGACGGGGAGTTCTTCTCCATGCTCGGCCCCTCGGGGTCGGGCAAGACGACGGTGCTGCGCATGATCGCCGGGTTCGAGAAGCCCACGGCCGGTCAGGTGCTGCTCCACGGCGACGACGTGACCGACGCGGCGCCGTTCGAGCGCGACGTCAACACCGTCTTCCAGGACTACGCCCTCTTCCCGCACCTCAATGTGCGGGAGAACGTCGAGTACGGCCTGCGCGTCAAGAAGGTCGCCCGCGACGAGCGGCGGCAGCGCGCAGCCCAGGCGCTCGAGACCGTCCGCCTGAGCGGCTACGGCGACCGCCGGCCCAGCCAGCTCTCCGGCGGCCAGCGCCAGCGGGTCGCGCTCGCCCGGGCCCTGGTCAACCGCCCCAAGGTGCTCCTCCTCGACGAGCCGCTCGGCGCCCTCGACCTCAAGCTGCGCCGCGAGATGCAGATCGAGCTCAAGCAGATCCAGCGCGACGTCGGCATCACCTTCGTGTTCGTGACGCACGACCAGGAGGAGGCCCTCACGATGAGCGACCGCATCGCGGTCTTCAACGAGGGTCGGGTCGAGCAGGTCGCCACGCCGGTGGAGCTCTACGAGCAGCCGGCCTCGCGCTTCGTCGCCGGCTTCGTCGGCACCAGCAACCTGATCACCGGGCAGCTCGCGCGCGACCTCGGCGGCCACGAGGGCCCGTTCAGCGTGCGGCCCGAGAAGATCTCGATCGGACCTGACGGCGGTGACGTCACGGTCCCCGGCGAGATCGTCGACGTGGTCTACCTCGGGTCGGCCACCCACTCGCTGGTGACGGTCGGCGAGGGCGAGGACACCGCTCGGCTGACCGTGATGCAGCAGAACCTGCAGAGCTCGCACGACCACGCGCTCGGGCGGCGCGGCGAGAGGGTGACGCTGTCCTGGCAGCGCGCCCACATGGTCGACCTGTCCGTCTCGGGGCAGCACTCCCACGGAGACAAGGAGACGACGAGATGACGATGACCCACAGGGCCGGCTGGCGCGCCCTCGCAGGGGCCTGCGTGCTCGTGCTCGGCTCAGCCGGGCTCGTTGCGTGCGGTGACGACGGCGGCGGCGGCGGGGGCGGCGGGGGTGGCGGTGACGCCGCAGCCTTCACCCCGCCCGACGTCCCGATGATGGAGGAGCTGGGCGACGGCGAGGGTGCGGTCAACATCCTGGCGTGGCCCGGCTATGCCGAGGACGGCACCACCGACAAGAGCATCGACTGGGTGACGCCGTTCGAGAAGGAGACCGGCTGCGAGGCGACGGTCAAGTACTTCGGCACGTCCGACGAGGCCGTCAACCTGATGAAGACCGGCGAGTACGACGTGGTCTCCGCCTCCGGCGACGCCTCCCTGCGCCTCATCGCCGCCGGCGACGTGGCGCCGATGAACACCGACCTGCTGGAGAACTACGCCGACATCGTGCCGTTCCTCAAGGACCGTGCGTGGAACTCCGTCGACGGCCAGATGTACGGCGTGCCGCACGGCTGGGGCGCCAACCTGCTGATGTGGCGCACCGACAAGGTGAAGCCCGCCCCGACGAGCTGGTCGGCGGTCTTCGAGCCGAGCGCGGCCACCCAGGGCAAGATCACGGCTTACGACTCGCCGATCTACATCGCCGACGCCGCGCTCTACCTCAAGAACACCCAGCCCGACCTGGGGATCAAGGATCCCTACGCCCTGGACGAGGAGCAGCTCCAGGCGGCGGTCGACCTGCTCAAGAAGCAGAAGGCGGCGGTGGGGGAGTACTGGTCGGACTACCTCAAGGAGATCCAGGCGTTCAAGACCGGCGACTCGGTCGTCGGCACGACCTGGCAGGTGATCACCAACGTGCTGGCCAGTGAGAAGGCGCCGGTCGAGGCGATCCTGCCCGACGAGGGGTCGACCGGCTGGTCCGACACCTGGATGGTGGCGGCCGAGGCCGAGCACCCCAACTGCGCCTACCTGTGGGCGGACTACATCACCTCGCCCAAGGGCAACGCCGCGGTCGCGGAGTACTTCGGTGAGGCGCCGTCGAACACCAAGGCGTGCGACTTCACGGTGGACAAGAAGCACTGCGACACCTTCCACGCGGGCGACGAGTCCTACGCCGAGAAGATCGCGTTCTGGAACACGCCGATCGAGCAGTGCCTGGACGGTCGCACCGACGTCAAGTGCACCGACTACGGCCGGTGGACGCAGGCGTGGACCGAGGTGAAGGGCTGACTTGAGCGCGTTCCTCCAGCGCCGCCCGGGGCTCCGGGTGGGCCTGCTCCTCACGCCACCGATGCTGTGGCTGGGAGCGGCCTACCTGGCAGCCCTGGGTGCGCTGCTGGTGACGGCGTTCTGGGGTCAGAACTCCTTCACGGGGGAGATCGAGCGGGTCTTCACCTGGCAGAACTTCAAGGACCTCGTCACCATCGAGGTCTATCGCACGATCACCCTGCGCACGCTCGCGATCGCGGCAGCGGTGACGATCCTCGACGCGGTCCTGGCGTTCCCGATCGCCTACTACATGGCCAAGGTCGCGCGGCCGCGCGCTCGGCGGCTGCTCGTCATCGCCGTGCTCATGCCGCTGTGGGCGGCGTACCTCGTCAAGGCCTATGCCTGGCGCGGCATGTTCGCCACCGGCGGCCTGATCGACTGGCTGCTCACCCCTCTGGGGCTCGGCACTCCTGGCTACGGCCTCACCGCGACGGTGGTGACGCTGGCCTACCTCTGGCTGCCCTACATGATCCTGCCGGTGTTCGCCGGCCTGGAGCGTCTGCCCGACTCGCTGCTGGAGGCCTCGGCGGACCTCGGTGGCTCGGCGCTCACCACCCTGCGCCGCGTGGTGCTGCCGATGGTGTTCCCCTCGATCGTGGCGGGGTCGATCTTCACGTTCTCGTTGTCGATGGGCGACTACATCGCGGTGAAGATCGTGGGCGGCACCAACCAGATGCTCGGCAA
>CAZKZQ010000093.1:4356-13595 GCA_964557235.1 uncultured Nocardioidaceae bacterium | reverse complement strand
CCGCCGACGGCCAGGAGCTGATGCGCAACCCGGTGGGCCGCACCATCCTCAACCTCCCGGAGGGACTGACCTACGACGAGGCGATGCCCGGCCCCGAGTTCGGGATGTTCGACGACCGCGGGCGCCGGTTCGAGGTGCACGAGCTGCCGCACGCGCTCGCCCTCCGGGGGATCAGCTCACCCCCGACTGACTTCCGCGTGCGCACGCCGGTCAACCCGGAGGGGCTGGTGCTGGAGATCACCGCGACGGCACTGCCGAAGACCTCCGACGAGGAGGTCCCGCGGGCGGTCGTGAACTTCCGCGACGTCACCGCCGAGCGGCGCGAGCGCGACGTGCTGACGAGCTTCGCCGGCGTGGTCGCCCACGACCTCAACAACCCGCTGACCGTGGCGTCGGGCTGGCTCACCGCCCTCCGCGGCCGCTACGCCAACGGACCGGTCGCCTCCGAGGACGCCCTCCCGGTGCTCGAGCGGGTCGAGCGCGCCACCCACAACATGCGCGGGTTCATCGACGACCTGCTGTCCTACGCGGTCGCGGAGAACCAGAAGCTGCAGCTCGCTGACGTCGACCTGAGCGCCGTCGTCGAGGACGTGGCCGGGCTGCGCCGCCAGGGTGACCACCCTGCGCGGATCGACGTCCAGGAAGGGCTGTGGGTCAACGCCGACCCCGTGCTGGTGCGCCAGCTCATGGACAACCTGATCGGCAACGCGGTCAAGTACGTCGCCCCCGGGGTCGTGCCGCACGTGCGGGTGGAGGCGGCCCCGGTCGCCGACGACGCCGGTCGCACGACGGTGGTGGTGCGCGACAACGGCATCGGCGTGCCCGACGACATGCGCCGCAGGATCTTCGAGAGCTTCGAGCGGGCCCACTCGCAGTCCTACTCCGGCACGGGCCTCGGACTGGCCATCTGCCGGCAGATCGTCGAGCGCCACGGCGGCACCATCTCGGTGTCCGCGGGCGCGGACGGCGGCAGCGAGTTCCGCTTCACCCTCCCCGCCGCCGTGGGCGGGCATCACCCCGTCGTCAGCGGCACCGACGTCGGCCGCCGCACGTAGGCGCCGTCCGCCCACGTGACGCCGTCCCGGTCGACGTCGAAGCCGGGCAGCCGGGTGAGCAGCTCCTCGAGCGCCACCCGGGCCGTCATGCGTGCGGCCGCCGCCCCGAGGCAGTGGTGCGGACCGTGGGAGAAGGTCAGGATCTGGCGCGGGTGCCGGCGCACGTCGAGCTCCTCGGCGTCGGGACCGAAGACGTCGTGGTCGCGGTTGGCGGCGGCATAGCACATGAGGACCTTGCGGCCCGCGGGGATCGTCGTCCCGTCGACCTCCACCTCACGGGTGGTCGTGCGGGCCAGTCCCTGGACGGGACTGGTCAGCCGCAGCAGCTCCTCGACCGCCGCGACCGGGTCGGCGAGGGCCGGCGCCCGCTGGTCGGGACGGTCGGCGAGCAGCTGGACGCCGGAGCCCAGGAGCCCGGTGGTCGTGTCGTTGCCGCCGGTGACCATCGTGAAGGTGAAGGCGAGCACGCGCAGCAGGCCGTCGGTGTCGCCCGCCTCGCCCGCGGCCACGAGGTGGGAGACGGTGTCGTCCTCGGGGTGCTCGGCGCGGTGGCCCACCAGCCAGGTGAAGTAGCCCATCAGCTCGGTGACCGCGTCGGCCACGTCCGAGTAGGACCCGGTCGCCGACGCCGCGACGATCGCGTCGGTCCACCCGTCGAAGCGGGCGCGGTCGGCCTCGGGCACGCCGAGGTAGTGAGCGACGACCATGCTCGGCAGCGGCTTGAACAGCCGCGCGACCACGTCGCCTCCTCCGTCGCTGCGCAGGCGCTCGAGCCGCTCGACGACGAAGGCTCGCACGGCGGGCTCGACCGCCTCGACCTGGCGCGGCGTGAACCCCCGTGACACGAGGCGTCGGAAGTCGGTGTGGGCGGGCGGGTCGGTCATCACCATCGGCGGGTTGTCCTGCAGGCCGATGCGCTCGAGCTCGTCGTACTCCACGGTGAGGCCGCGCGCGGAGGAGAAGGTGCCGGGGTCGCGCACCGCCGCGAGGACGTCGCGGTGCCGGGTCAGCACCCAGTAGTCGCCGTCCTCGACGTGGTGCACGGGGTCGTGCTCGCGCAGCGCGGCGTACGTCGGGAAGGGGTCGGCCCAGGTCCGGGCCCCGAAGAGCTGGTACGCCGGGGCGGGCAGGTCGGTGCGCACCCGCCCACCCTGGCCGGGCGCGCGGCCGCTGTCCACGGGGGGTTTCGCGGCGGGGCGCAGGGGAGACGATCTCGGGGTGGCCGCGCGAGCGGTCGGGGGTCGAGCAGGAGGAGCACGCGTGGTCACGCGCACCGACATCCAGCAGTCCGACGCCCTCGACACCGGCGTCCGCGTCGGCCTCGTGGCCTACGGCATCGTCCACCTGCTCGTCGCCTACACCGCGATCAGGCTCGCCCTCGGCGACCACGCCAAGGCCGACCAGCAGGGCGCGCTGAGCCAGCTCGCCCAGTCACCCGGCGGGAGCGCAGGCCTCTGGGTCGTCGCCATCGGGTTCCTCGCCCTCGTCATCTGGCAGGGCTTCGAGGCCGTCGTCGGCCACGCGCAGGAGGACGGCGCGAAGCTGGTCCTCAAGCGGGTGTCCTCGGGGGTCAAGGCGGTCGTCTTCCTGACCCTCGGCCTCAGCGCCCTGCAGAAGGCGATGGGGAGCTCGTCCAGCTCGTCGGGCACCGACAGCACCACCGCCAAGGTCATGCGCGCGCCCGGAGGCCAGGTCCTGGTGGGGCTGCTGGGGCTCGTGATCGTCGGCGCCGGCTGCTACCTCGTCTACAAGGGGCTGGCCGAGAAGTTCACCAAGCGGCTCGACCGCAAGGCCACCAGCGGTGACCGGCGCACGCCGATCGTGATGCTGGGCAAGGTCGGCTACGCCGCCAAGGGGGTCTCGATCGCGATCGTCGGCATCCTCTTCACGGTCGCGGCCGTGCAGTTCGAGCCGAAGAAGTCCGGGGGACTGGACCAGGCCCTCAAGACCCTGCTCGCCCAGCCCTTCGGGCCGGTGCTGCTCATCGCCATGGCCCTCGGGCTCGGCTGCTACGGCCTGTTCTGCTTCGCCTGGGCCCGGCACCTGGATCGCTGAGCCCTCAGCGGTCCTCAGCGGTCCTCAGCGGCCGAGCCCCAGCTCGTCCTCGACGTACGCCGGGCGGGCGGCGCCCGCGCCCGCGACCGCCAGCGGCACCACCAGCGCGACCAGGCACAGCAGCGGCACCGTCCATCCTCCGGTGGCGTCGTGCAGGATGCTCATGCCGAAGGGGCCGGCAGCGGCGACGAGGTAGCCCGTCGACTGCGCGAAGCCTGAGAGCGCCGCGGTGCCCTCCGAGGTGCGGCTGCGCAGCCCGAGCAGGGTCAGGATCAGGGGGAACGTGCCCTGGCTGACGCCGATGAGCGCCGCCCAGAGCCACGGGACCGAGGTCGGTGCCAGGGCGAGGCCGAGCAGGCCGGCGGGCAGCAGGACGAGCAGGCCCATCATCAGACGGACCTGGCTCGGGCTCCGTGCGGCCAGGGTCGGGATGACCAGTGACACCGGGATGCCGATGCCGGTGAGGAGCCCCAGCAGCAGTCCCGCGTCGGTGGCCGAGAAGCCCGCGTCGCGGTAGACCTGCGCGACCCAGCCGAAGACGGCGTACGCCTGGAGGGACTGGAGGCCGAACGCGACGGCCATCAGGCGACCGAGACGGGTGCGCGCGACCTGGCCCATCGTGATCGTGTGCGGGCGCTGCTCGGCGCGGGTGTCGTGGCCGACCAGCCCGAGCCAGGGGAGCACGGCGACGGCCGCGGTGACGGCCCAGATGCCGATGCCCCAGCGCCACGAGCCGAGCGCGTGCGCCGCCGGCACGCTCAGCACGCTCGCCAGCGCCAGCCCGGCCGACAGGACGGTGGTGTAGAGCGAGGTCACCAGACCGACCCTGCGCGGGAAGTGCAGCTTGACCAGCGAGGGCAGCAGGACGTTGGCGGTGGCCAGGCCGGCCAGCCCCAGGACGGTCGCGAGGAGGAAGACGGCGGGGGAGGACGTCGCCGCACGCCACCCGAGCCCTGCGACGGTCGTCACCAGGGCCAGCGTGGTGAGCCGGTGGACGCCGAGCCGCGCGGCGAGCCACGGGGCGAGCCCGCCGAAGGCGGCGAACGCCAGCACCGGCATCGAGGTCAACAGGCCGGCCGACGCGGCGCCGAGCCCGAGGCCCGTCTCGATCTCCTGCACGAGCGGACCGACGCTCGAGGCGGCCGGGCGCAGGTTGAAGGCGAGGACGAGGAGGGCGGTGAGGACGAGGACGGCGTGGCGCCGCCCGTGGCTCGGGCTGGGGAGCGGAGCGGAGGTCGCGGGAGGGTGGGGAGGGGGGAGGGGCACGTCGGACATGGGGTTCCATCATGTCCGCGACCTACACTGGGGGGATACCGGGGGTGGTATCCCCACCCAACCGTCGCGTCAGGAGGCCCACGATGCAGCTCCCCCAGGAGGACATGACCCCGGTCGTGCACCGGCTCAAGCGTGCCCAGGGCCAGCTCGCCGGGGTGCTGCGCATGATCGAGGAGGGCCGCGACTGCGAGGACGTGGTGACCCAGCTCGCCGCCGTCAGCCGTGCCCTGGACCGCGCCGGCTTCGCCGTCGTCGCCAGCGGGATGCGCCAGTGCCTCGTCGACGAGTCGGACCCTGCGACGCTCGACGTCGCCAAGATGGAGAAGCTCTTCCTCGCGCTCGCCTGAGCCACACTCGCCACGACGGGTGAGCCCGTCGTGACTAGTACGCACCACCCGTTCGGTCCGGACCTCCACACGCCCGACCCCTCCATGGGGTCACCTGTCCTGATTTGTCTCAGGACCCCTCCGGACCCGCCGATCCACCCTGCACTAGGCAAGGGAAGGGCGGCCCGGGTGTCGAACGTACGCGTGCTCGTCGTGGACGACTCCGTCGTCGTGCGCAAGCTCATCACGGACGCCCTCGCGGCTGAGCCGGACGTCGAGGTGCTGGCGACGGCGGCCCACGGCCGCATCGCCCTCGCCAAGATCGAGCAGCTGCGCCCCGACATCGTCACCCTGGACATCGAGATGCCCGTCATGGACGGCCTCGAGACGCTCCTCCACCTGCGCGAGTCGTTCCCCGACCTGCCGGTCATCATGTTCTCCACGCTCACCGAACGGGGCGCCAGCGCGACGCTGACGGCCCTGGAACGAGGAGCGAGCGACTACGTCACCAAGCCGAGCAACGTCGGGAGCATCGAGGCCTCGAAGGAGGCGATCCGGACCCAGCTGGCGCCCAAGCTGCGTGCCCTGGGCGCGCGCTCACGCAGCGTGCGTCCCCTCGCTCCACGCGCTGCCACCCCTGCCCCGGTCCTCCGGGTCCCGGACCGGGTCTCCCGGCCCGAGGTGGTGGTCATCGGCTCCTCGACCGGCGGTCCCGACGCCCTCTCCAAGCTGCTGCCGGCGCTCCCGCCGGACTTCCCGCTCCCGGTGCTGGTCACCCAGCACATGCCGCCGGTGTTCACCAAGCAGTTCGCCGACCGCCTCGACGGCAAGTGCCACCTGCACGTGTCCGAGGCGGCCCAGGGCGACCTGATCGAGCCCGGGCGGGTCCTCATCGCGCCCGGTGACTGGCACCTGCGGGTCGGCGGTCGTGCCTCCGCGCCCCGTGTCGAGCTCGACCAGGCTCCCCAGGAGAACTTCTGCCGCCCGGCGGTCGACGTCCTCTTCCGGTCCGCCGCGCAGGTCTTCGGCCGGAACGTGCTGGCGGTCGTGCTCACCGGCATGGGGTCCGACGGTGCGCTCGGGGTCGTCGAGATCGCCCGGGCCGGCGGCGAGGCGATCGCGCAGGACGAGGAGACCTCGGTGGTGTGGGGGATGCCCGGCGCGGTCGCCGCGACCGGCATGGCCTCTCAGGTCCTTCCCCTCGATCTGATCGCTCCGACGGTCATCAGCAAGTGCGTGCGTCGGGTCTCCCCGAGCACGCTCCTCACGGAAGGTGCTCCGGCATGACCCTCGCAGCCGACACGTTCGACTACGTCAGCGACCTCGTGCGCCGCGAGTCCGCGATCGTCCTCGAACCGGGCAAGGAGTACCTCGTCGAGTCGCGCCTGCTGCCGCTCGCGCGCGCCAAGGGGCTCGCCTCGGTGGAGGAGTACGTCGCGCAGGTGCGTCAGCGCCCGACGCGCGAGGTTGTCGACGAGGTGGTCGACGCCCTGACCACCAACGAGACGTTCTGGTTCCGCGACATGGAGCCGTTCGACGTGCTCAGGAACGTCGTCGTGCCCGAGGTGCTGCAGTCGGCCGCGGCCCGCCGCAAGCTGACGATCTGGTCCGGCGCCTGCTCCAGCGGGCAGGAGGCCTACACGATCGCGATGATCATGGCCGAGCACGTGGTCCCCCTCGGCTGGCAGGTCGAGATCGTCGCGACGGACATCTCCCAGCAGATGCTGGACCGCGTCGCGGCGGGCACCTACAGCCAGCTGGAGGTCAACCGCGGACTCCCCGCCCCGCTGCTGGTCAAGTACTTCCAGAAGGTCGGCACGCACTGGCAGGTGACCGAGGACCTGCGCCGCATGGTCACGGTGCGCAAGCTCAACCTGGCGCAGCCGTTCGGCGTGCTGCCGACCTTCGACATCGTCTTCCTCCGCAACGTCCTCATCTACTTCGACACCGACACCAAGCGCCGCATCCTCAACCAGGTGCGCGCCGTGACCGCCCCCGGAGGCGCGCTGTTCCTCGGTGCGGCCGAGACGACGATCGGACTCGACGACTCCTGGGAGCGCACCCCCATGGGCCGCTTCACCCTGAACCGCAAGCCCTTGGGCCTTGCTGCCCCGCACGCGACCTCACTCGCGTCCTGAGCCCGAAAGAAGGCGACCGAACGACATGCGCGCACTGGTGATCGACGACTCCCGCGTGATGCGGACCGTCCTGGGCCGCGAGCTGGAGAAGCTCGGCTACGAGGTCTTCGAGGCCGCCGACGGCCAGCGGGCCGTCGAGGTCCTCGAGTCCATGGCGGAGGAGCTGCCCGACCTCTGCACCATCGACTGGAACATGCCGGTGATGGACGGGCTCACCTTCGTCCAGACCGTCCGGCAGCGGGCCGAGTGGCGGCAGATCACGCTGATGATGGTGACCACGGAGAGCGAGCACGGCCAGCTGGTCCGTGCGCTCGCCGCCGGCGCCCACGAGTACCTCATCAAGCCCTTCCCACCCGAGGCCTTCGTGGACAAGCTGTCGATGCTCGGCCTCCTTCCCGAGAGGAACGTGGCATGAGCGATCACGTCCTGGAGGTGTGCTCGACCGCACCGGACCTCAACCTGGAGTCCGTCGTCGCGATCAGCACCGACGTCTGGAGCTGCTTCCTCGGCGCAGGCGAGGACCTCGTCCAGTCCTGGGAGCCGCGGGACGGCAGGCCGGCCGGCTACGTCGCCTCGGTCACGGTCTCGGGTGAGTGGAACGGCCACATCATCTTCGAGCTGACCGAGGAGGCCGGTCTGCGGGCCGCTCGTCTGATGCTCGCCTCGCACGACGTCAGCCCCGCCGAGGTCAGCGACGCCGTGGGCGAGCTGGTCAACATGATCGGCGGCAACCTCAAGGGTCTCGTGCCCTCACCGAGCCAGCTCGGGCTGCCGCTCGTGGTCAAGGGCACCAGCGAGCCGGCGCGCGGGGGCGACGTGGTGTTCGCCTGCACCGCGGACTTCGACTGGCTGGGCCAGCCACTGCGCGTCTCCGTCTGGGAGCACGCACCTCAAGGAACCGAAGGAAACAACCGATGAAGATCCTCATCGTCGACGACAGCCGTGTGATGCGGCAGATCGTCACGCGCACGCTCCGGCAGGCCGGCTTCGCCGGGCACGAGCTGGTCGAGGCCGGCAACGGCGTCGAGGGGCTGCAGGCCGTGCACGAGCACGATCCGGCCCTGGTGCTCTCGGACTGGAACATGCCCGAGATGAACGGCATCGACATGCTGGCGACGCTGCGCGAGCGGGGACAGAACGTCCCGTTCGCCTTCGTGACCTCCGAGGGCTCGCCGGAGATGGTGAGTCGGGCCGAGGCCGCGGGCGCGATGTTCGTCATCACCAAGCCGTTCACCCCGGAGAGCTTCAAGGAGAAGCTCGAGCCGGTCCTCGGCTGAGCGGTCACGGTCATGCCCCGCGTTCCCGTTCCTCTCGAGGTGCGCTCGATGCTCGAGGAGCTGCTCGGTCGCTCCGTCGAGGTCTCGCCGTGCCCTCCCTGGGCGCCGATCACCGAACCAGGTGCCGTGGCGCTGTTCGTCGACGACTCGTTGGTGGTGCGCGCCGTCGGTCTGTGCGACCTGCCCTTCTCGGCGTACGCCGGGGCGGCGATCGGGCTGATGCCGGTGGACCAGGCCAAGGAAGCGGTGCAGGAGCAGGCGATCAGCCAGACGATCGCCGAGAACCTCTACGAGATCCTCAACATCGCCTCGGCGCTCTACAACGTCGAGGGCCAGCCCCACATGAAGCTGCACACGGTCCATCACATCGGTGATGCGATCCCCCCGGAGGTCATCGCCCTCGGCGGTGTCCTCGGCCAGCGCCTCGACCTCACGGTCACCATCAGCGGCTACGGCGAGGGACGGCTGTCCTTCGTCGGGGTCGGCTGAGACCGGTCCAGCCCTCCACCCCCAACGCCTCATCTGCCCCAGCCTCCTGCCGAACAGGAGCGGGGGGGCGGCCCCGAAGGAGAGTCGTGAGCGAAGACGCCGAGATCGTCCAGGAGTTCCTGGTCGAGAGTCATGAGAACCTGGACCAGCTGGACCGGGACCTCGTCGACCTGGAGCAGCAGCCGGGCGACCGGGCCCTGCTGTCCAGCATCTTCAGGGCGATCCACACCATCAAGGGAACCAGCGGGTTCCTGGCGTTCCATCGCCTCGAGACGCTGACCCACGTCGGGGAGAACCTGCTCTCGCGGTTGCGTGACGGCGAGCTGAGCATGACCGAGACCACCGCCGAGGTGCTGCTCCGCATGGTCGACACCGTGCGCGCGCTGCTCGACCTGATCGAGGCCACCGAGACCGACGAGGGTGACTCGGTCGAGGTCGAGCCCGTCGTCGAGGCGATCGTCGCGGTCCTCGAGGGTGACGAGGACGTGCCCGGGGTCACCGAGCACGACCCGGCAGCCGAGGTGCACCTCGTGCGCGCGGCGCCCGAGGTCGCGGCGGTCACTGAGGTCGCGGCGGTCCCTGAGGTCGCGGCGGTCCCTGAGGTCGCGGACGTCGCGGACGTCG
>CAZKZQ010000093.1:0-4256 GCA_964557235.1 uncultured Nocardioidaceae bacterium | reverse complement strand
GTCGTCGAGGTCGTCGAGGTCGCGCCCCCTGCCGCCTCCGTGGCGGTCGAGCCGCCCGTGGCCACGCCCGAGCCGGCTGCCGCCCCTGCCGTTCTCGTCGGCGATGACCTGGTCGAGGAGGAGGGTCCGGGCAAGCGGAGCGTCGTCGACTCCTCCGTGCGGGTCGATGTCGAGCTGCTCGACTCGCTGGTCCAGCTCGTGGGCGAGCTGGTCCTGACCCGCAACCAGATCCTCCAGCGGGTCGACACCCTCGCCGACGCCGACCTCCAGCGCGCCACCCAGCGGCTCAACCTGGTTGCGAGCGAGCTGCAGGAGGGCGTGATGAAGACACGCATGCAGCCCATCGGTCAGGTCTGGGCCAAGATGCCGCGGATCGTGCGCGACCTGGCGCACCAGCTCGGGCGCAAGGTCAACCTCGAGATGGACGGGCACGACACCGAGCTCGACCGCTCGCTGCTCGAGGCCCTCAAGGGGCCCCTGACCCACCTCGTGCGCAACGCCCTCGACCACGGCATCGAGCCGCCCGACCAGCGGGTCGCCGCGGGGAAGCCCGCCGAGGGACGCCTGCTGCTGCGCGCCTACCACGAGAGCGGCCAGGTGGTCGTCGAGATCTCCGACGACGGCCGGGGCATCGACCTGGACCGCGTCGGGGCGATCGCCGTCGAGCGCGGCGTGGTCAGCGCCGACCGCCTGCGTGGCATGGAGCAGCGCGAGATCCAGAACCTCATCTTCCGTCCCGGCTTCTCGACCGCGGCCGAGGTCACCAACGTGTCCGGGCGCGGGGTCGGGATGGACGTCGTGCGGACCAACATCGAGCGCATCGGCGGCTCGGTCGACATGTCCAGCCAGAAGGGTCTGGGGACGACCTGCCGGGTCCGGATCCCGCTGACCCTCGCCATCATCCCGGCCCTGCTCATCGGCGAGGCGGAGGAGCGCTACGCGATCCCTCAGGCCAACCTCGTCGAGCTCGTCCGGCTCGAGGGCGAGGAGCTCGCCCGGTCGGTCGAGCACCTGGCCGGCGCACCGGTGCTGCGGCTCCGGGGCCACCTGCTCCCGCTGGTGTCGCTGGCCGGGACGCTGGACCTCCAGCCGTCGGGCGCGGAGTCGCTGACGATCGTGGTGCTGCAGGCCGACGACATCCGCTTCGGGCTCACGGTCGCCGAGGTGCACGACACCCAGGAGATCGTGGTCAAGCCGATCGGCCGGCAGCTCAAGGGGCTGGCGATCTACGCCGGTGCCACCATCATGGGCGACGGGAGGGTCTCGCTCATCCTCGACGTCGCCGGGCTCGCCCAGGCCAACGGGATCGACGCGTCGGCCGGCGTGAGCGCCGAGGTCAAGACGGTCAGCGACGACCAGTCCGCACTGCTCGTGCTGGAGGCCTCGCCGGGTCGACGCGCCGCGCTGCCGCTGCGGGAGATCTCGCGCCTCGAGGAGTTCCCGGTGTCCCAGATCGAGCGGTCCGGGCAGTCCGAGGTCGTGCAGTACCGCGACGGGATCCTGCCGCTGGTGCGTCTCGCCCCGGCCATCGGGCTCGCCGAGGGCACGGAGGAGAGGGACCAGCTCTCGGTCATCGTCCACGAGGCGGGGGAGCGTCGTGTGGGCATCGTGATCGACCGGGTCCTCGACGTGGTGGAGACCTCGATCAGCCGCAGCGACGTCGGGCGACGTCCCGGCGTGCTGGGCTCGGCGGTCGTCCAGGAGCACGTGACCGACCTCGTCGACCTCGATGCCGTCGTGGCACTGGCAGGAGTGGGGGCGTGATGACCAGGACCTTGACCACCGCGGATCCTCGCGGCGTGCAGCAGGCGGCCGACCAGTACTGCACGTTCTGGGTCGACGGGCTCTTCTTCGGGGTGACCGTGATGGACGTCCAGGAGGTGCTGCGCTACCACGACCTCACGGTGGTGCCGAGGGCACCGGAGTCCGTGCACGGCCTGATCAACCTGCGGGGCCAGATCGTCACCGCCATCGACCTCCGGACACGCCTGGGGCTGCCCCCTCGTGAGGCGGACCGCTTGCCCATGAACGTCGTCCTCCGCAGTCGGGACGAGGTCGTCAGCCTGCTCGTGGACGAGATCGGGGACGTCATCGACACCTCGGCTCTCTCGCTCGAGCCCGCTCCCGTGACCCTCCCGAGCGCCGTGCGCACGGTGCTCCACGGGGTCCTCCCACTTCCCGACTCGATCCTTCTCGTCATCAACCCGGACCTGGCCGCGGACGTCGCGGCCGAGCCACTCTCCATCGGAGGAAACCAGTGACCGAAACCGTCTCCACCCCCGCCGCCGTCAACGGCACCAAAGCGCGCTCGCGCGGCGCCGCGCCGGCCGACAAGCCGGGCGTCGACCTGACCAAGCTCCGCTCGGTCCTCGAGAGCGTGCCGAGCCGCATGATGCTGTGCGACCGGAACCTGGTGATCACCTACGCCAACGCCGCCAGCATCGACGGCCTGGCCAAGCTGGCCGACCACCTGCCCATCACGCCGGACCAGGTCGTGGGCTCCACCATCGACATCTTCCACAAGGACCCGTCGTACCAGCGCCGGATCCTCGAGGACGAGCAGATGACGCCGCGGCAGGCGCTCATCGAGGTCGGCCCGGAGACCCTCGACCTGCGCGTCGTGCCACTGCACGACGACGACGGGGCGTACGTCGGCGCGATGGCCACGTGGGAGAACGTCACCGAGCGGCTCGAGGGCGAGCGCATCCGCCGCGAGGCCGAGGCCGACGGTGCCGCGGTGAACCGCGTCCTGTCCTCCCTCGCGGCGACCTCCGGGGTCGAGGAGGCCGTCCAGGTCGCGCTCGACACCGTCCGGGACTCGTTCGGCTGGGCCTACGGCTCGTTCTGGCGGATCAACCCGGGCGAGCACGTCCTGCGCTTCGCCCAGGAGTCCGGCGACGCCGGCGAGGAGTTCCGCGCAGTGACCCTGGCCGCGTCGTTCGCCGAGGGCGTGGGGCTGTCCGGCCGGGCGTGGAAGACCCGGGACCTCTTCTTCACCCAGGACATCGGCGAGATGACCGACTGCGTCCGGGCACCGGTCGCGCAGCGGGTCGGGGTCAAGTCCGGCGTCTGCTTCCCGATCGTCGTCGGCGGCGAGGTCGTCGGCACCATGGACTTCTTCGCCACCGAGACCCTCAACCCTTCCCCGCAGCGGCTGGACTCGCTGCGCAACGTCGGGCGGCTGGTGTCCCAGGCGATCGAGCGGGTGACCAAGGAGGCCGCGCAGCGCGAGGCCGCGGCCGACACCGCCGCGGTCAACCGGGTGCTGGGCTCCCTCAGCGCCGCGACCACGGTCGAGGACGCCGTGCAGTCGGCGCTGGACACGGTGCGCGAGGCGTTCGGGTGGGCCTACGCGTCGTACTGGAGGATCCACGACGGCGAGGACGTCCTGCGCTTCGTGCAGGAGTCCGGCGACGCCGGTGAGGAGTTCCGCCGCGTCACGCTGGCCGCGTCGTTCGCCGAGGGCGTGGGGCTGTCCGGCCGGGCGTGGAAGACCCGGGACCTCTTCTTCACCCAGGACATCGGCGAGATGACCGACTGCGTCCGGGCACCGGTCGCGCAGCGGGTCGGGGTCAAGTCCGGGATCTGCTTCCCGATCCTGGTGGGCGGCGAGGTGATCGGCACGATGGACTTCTTCGCCACCGAGACCCTGTGCCCCACGCCGCAGCGCCTGGACGCGCTGCGCAACGTGGGCCGCCTGGTCTCGCAGACCCTGGAGCGCATCGGCAAGGAGGTCGCGGACCGGCAGGCGGCCGCCGACCTCGCGCACAAGGTCGACCTGGTCCTCGACGTCGTCCGGTCCGCCGTGGCCGGTGACCTGACCCGCGAGATCACGGTCGCCGGTGACGACGCGATCGGGCAGCTCGCCGGAGGGCTCGCCGAGCTCCTGCACACGTTGCGCGAGTCGATGAGCAACATCGGTCTCACCGCGGACAGTCTCGCCGGGGCTGCTGAGCAGCTCACGGTGCTCGCCCAGGGCATGGGCGAGGGCGCGACCAACACCTCGGACCGTGCGGCCAGCGCCTCCAGTGCGTCGGTGCAGGTCTCCGCCGGGATCCAGACGGTCGCGACCGCGGCGGAGGAGATGACCGCCAGCATCCAGGAGATCGCCAAGAACGCGACCGACGCGGCCTCGGTGGCCCACAGCGCGGTCAGCGTCGCCAGCGACGCGCGCGGCACGGTGGCCTCGCTCGGCGAGTCCAGCGCCGAGATCGGCCAGGTCATCAAGGTGATCACCTCGATCGCCCAGCAGACCA
>CAZKZQ010000092.1:0-13656 GCA_964557235.1 uncultured Nocardioidaceae bacterium | reverse complement strand
TGTACGAGGGCGACATGTCCCGCAAGCGCAACCTCGTCGACCACGGCTTCCGGCTCCCGAGCGCGATGGACAACCGGCCGCTGCGGTGGGAGGAGTTCCTGGACCGCATCGGTCAGACGATCTACCTCTCCGCGACCCCGGGCCCCTACGAGCTCGACAAGGTCGGCGGCCTCGACAACGTCGTGGAGCAGATCATCCGTCCGACGGGTCTGATCGACCCCGAGGTCGTGGTCAAGGGGACCAAGGGCCAGATCGACGACCTGATCCACGAGATCCGCGTGCGCGCGGACAAGAACGAGCGGACGCTCGTCACGACCCTGACCAAGAAGATGTCCGAGGACCTGACCGACTACCTCCTCGAGGCCGGCATCCGCACCCGCTACCTCCACAGCGAGGTCGACACGCTGCGCCGGATCGAGCTGCTGCGCGAGCTCCGGATGGGCGAGTACGACGTGCTGGTCGGCATCAACCTGCTCCGCGAGGGTCTCGACCTGCCCGAGGTGTCGCTGGTGGCGATCCTCGACGCCGACAAGGAGGGCTTCCTCCGCTCCGACAAGTCGCTCATCCAGACGATCGGTCGCGCCGCCCGCAACGTGTCCGGCCAGGTGATCATGTACGCCGACAAGATCACCCCGTCGATGGAGCTCGCCATCGAGGAGACCAACCGCCGGCGCGAGAAGCAGGTCGCCTACAACACCGAGCGGGGGATCGACCCCCAGCCGCTGCGCAAGAAGATCGCCGACATCACCGAGATGCTCGCCCGCGAGGAGGAGAGCACCGAGGAGCTGCTCCAGACCTGGCAGACGCAGGGCAAGGGCAAGAAGTCGCCGACCCCGGCGCTGCGCAAGGCCGACATCGGCCGCGGGCGCGACCTGGCCGGGGCCCCCAGCAGCGAGCTGGCCCAGCTGATCCAGGACCTCACCGACCAGATGAAGGCCGCGGCCGCCGAGCTCCAGTTCGAGCTCGCTGCGCGCCTGCGCGACGAGATCGGGGACCTCAAGAAGGAGCTCCGTCAGATGATGGAGGCCGGGGCCCGCTGAGCTTCGCGGGCACCTGGAAGCGGTCCTGCTCGGCGAGCAGCTTCTCCAGCCGGGCCTCGTCGACCTTGTTGACGAGGTACTTGTCGTCCTGGGCGTCCCGGACGACCTTGGCCAGGGTGAAGGACGAGGAGACCAGGAACAGCGCGGTCATCGCCAGGAAGGCCCGGATCCACGGGTCGACCGGGAGGTAGATGATCGCGAAGACCAGTCCCACGAGCGCGATGCCGAAGGAGAGGCCCGCCTGCGCGAAGAAGGCCGGGGTGTTCTTGGTCGGTGCAGGTGTCGTCGTCATGGCTCCATGCTCGGACGCCCCGCGCTGTCCGCGCATGGGTGCAGGTACTCAACCGTTCTGAGTGGTCTGAGAGACTTCGTCCGTGGATGTGCCGAGCTGGGTGTGGTGGGTGACCCTGGGCGTGACCGCTGTGGTCCTGCTCTTCGACGTCGTGATCATCGGCCGTCGGCCGCACGAACCCTCCAAGCGTGAGCTGATCGGAGCGCTCGGCACCTACATCGGCGCCGCGATCGCCTTCGGCATCGCCATCTGGGTGACGAGCGGGGCGCGCTACGGCAAGGAGTTCTTCGCCGGCTGGCTGACCGAGTACTCCCTGTCGGTCGACAACCTGTTCATCTTCATCATCATCATGAGTCGCTTCGGCGTGCCGCGTGAGCTGCAGCAGAAGGCGCTCATGATCGGCATCGTCCTGGCGCTGGTCTTCCGCGGCATCTTCATCGCGGTCGGCTCGGCGGCGATCGAGCAGTTCAGCTGGATCTTCTACATCTTCGGCGCGTTCCTGGTCTACACGGGCGTCAAGCTGGCGCTCGAGGGCAACACCGACGACGACGAGTACGAGGAGAACCGGCTGGTCCGGTGGACGCGCAAGGCGCTCCCGCACACCGACGAGGGGGAGTGGGGCGGCGGCAAGATCGCCACCCGTGAGAACGGGAAGTTCCTCTTCACCCCGATGTTCGCCCTCATCGTCGCCCTCGGCACCACCGACCTGCTGTTCGCGCTCGACTCGATCCCGGCGATCTTCGGGCTCACCAGCGAGGCCTACCTCGTCCTGACCGCCAACGTCTTCGCCCTCATGGGCCTGCGGCAGCTCTACTTCCTCCTCGGTGGGCTGCTCGAGCGCCTGGTCTACCTCTCCTACGGCCTCGCCGTGCTGCTCACGTTCATCGGGGTCAAGCTCGTCCTGGAGGCGCTGCACACCAACGAGCTGCCCTTCGTCAACGGCGGCGAGCACGTCGGGTGGGCCCCCGAGATCTCGATCGAGGTCTCCCTCGGCATGATCATCGGCACGTTGGCGATCACCACGGCGCTCAGCCTGTGGCGCTCGGGCGGACTGCCGGACCGCGACGAGGCCCGGCAGCCCTGAGCGACCGCCTCAGAGGTCGGCAGGCCGCAGCACGCGGTGGATGCCGTGCGCGATCTGCTTGTTGCCCCGGTTGATGTTGCGGATGTTGATGGCGGGGTCCTTGTCGTTGGTGTCGGCGTCGACCAGTGCCACGAAGCGGAAGAAGAGGAAGTGCCGCACGTCGACCTCGAGCGGAGCCGCTCCCGACAGCGCCGTCGTCAGCTTCGCTCCGTCGGACTTCAGCGCCCCGTGGTAGAGCACACGCGTGCCGGGCACGACGTGGTAGAGCAGGACGTTCTCGACCGTGTCGACGCCGAGGCCGGCCACGGCTGAGAAGACCTCGGCCTCGGTGCGGTCCTCGCGTCCGGCCAGGTCGTCGACCAGGCGGGCGAAGGCGCGGTCGGTGGGCAGGAACGCGGTCAGCGCGACGTTGCCCTTCGCCAGCACGCCGACCGGGCTGTCGGGCTTGGCCTCGAGGACCGTGCGGACGGCGCGGTCGAGGATGTCGAAGTCCCCCGAGCGCTGGTCGAACCGGTTGCCGTCCTGGGCCAGCACGGTGGCCAGGCTCCGGTTGCCGAGGCCGGCCTTGGCCGAGGCGCCCGGGGTGATGGCCGTCGCGGCTCCCGCAGCCAGCGCGATCGCGATGCCGGCGGCCGCCAGCCGCCGGGTAAGGGTGGGCATGGACATGGTCTTTCTCCCTTCCTCGCCGGTCGTCGGTGACCGGGTTGCGCAAGGTTCGTGTCGCCCTTGTCGAAGGATGGGGCGGATGTGCGCAGGTCTAGAGCGGCGGTCACCCTGTGGGGGAGTGACCAGCCGCACAAATCCCGACACTTGTTCAGGTTCGTCAGTTCGCTTAGCCTTCTGACCTGCGACGACGTGCGATCCGGACCCCTCTGGTCCGGTCCTTTGCAAAGTGCCGAACATTGCTGCGGACGGGCGGTTACTCTCGGGCGATTGATGCGCCGCACGGGGGCCAGGTCCATCGCTCGAACGCTTCCGCGCGTTGCATCCGCTGCTGACGCACGTGCGCAAAACGAGAACATGTTCTAGTCTGTCCGGGGCTCGAACGTAAAGGGCGGTTCGACGACGAGGGAGGCACGGTGGCGCTGTCGCTGTCCTCGACCATGCGCGGTCCGGGCGAGATCGCCGTCATGGTCTTCGAGGTCACCAAGCGTTTCGGCCGGCGTCCCTTCCAGTGGGCCGAGTTCATCGAGCAGGCCTGGTTCGTCACCAGCGTGACGCTCATGCCGACCATCCTGGTCTCGGTGCCGTTCGGTGCGGTCATCTCCCTCCAGGTCGGCAACCTCACCGGACAGCTCGGTGCGGAGTCCTTCGCCGGCGCGACCGCCGTGCTCGCCACCGTGCGAGAAGCCGCGCCCATCGCGGCGGCCCTGATCATCTCCGGAGCGGCCGGCTCGGCGATCTGCTCCGACCTGGGCGCGCGCAAGATCCGCGAGGAGATCGACGCCATGGAGGTCCTCGGCGTCGACCCGCTCTATCGCCTCGTCGTGCCGCGCGTGGCCGCCACCGTCTTCGTCTCGGTGATGATCATCGGCATCGTGATCGCGGCCGGCATCGGCGGCGGCTACTTCTTCAACGTCATCGTCACCGGCGGGTCGGCCGGCTCGTTCCTGTCCTCGTTCACCACCCTCGCCACGCTGGCCGACCTGATCATCGCGATCGTGAAGGCCGCGATCTTCGGCTGGCTCGCCGCCGTCGTCGGCTCCTACAAGGGGCTGAGTGCGGGCGGCGGCCCGTCGGGGGTCGGCCGAGCGGTCAACGAGGCCGTGATCATCACGTTCATGCTGCTGTTCTTCATCAACGCGCTGATCACCGCGGTGTACTTCCAGGTCGTCCCCCAGCAGGGCCTCTGATGTCCGCGCTGACCGACTTCGGGGCCGCCGTGGTGCGGGCACGCCAGCGCCGCCTCATGGAGTACGGCGACCAGCTGCTCTTCTACGCCCGCGCGCTCGCCTGGACGCCCCGCGCGATCCGTCGCCACAAGCGCGAGATCCTCAGCATCCTCGCCGACGTGGCCTTCGGGTCCGGCGCGCTGTCGATGATCGCGGGCACGGTCGGCGTGATCGCGTTCCTGTCGTTCTTCGCCGGCACCGAGGTCGGCCTCCAGGGCTACGCCTCGCTCAGCCAGATCGGCGTCTCGAAGTTCACCGCCTTCATCTCGGCGTACTTCAACACCCGCGAGGTGGCGCCCCTGGTGTCGGCGATCGCGCTGGCCGCGACGGTGGGCTGCGGCTACACCGCCCGCCTGGGCTCGATGCGGATCAGCGAGGAGATCGACGCCCTCGAGGTGATGGGCATCCCGTCGCTGCCGTTCCTGGTGACCACGCGGATGATCGCGGCGTTCCTCGCGGTGATCCCGCTCTACATCGTGGCGCTGTTCGCCTCCTACCTCTCGCCGCGCCTGATCACGGTCTACATCTTCGGGCAGTCCGCGGGCACCTACGACCACTACTTCCTGGCGTTCCTGCCACCGCAGGACGTGGTCTACAGCTTCCTCAAGCTCATCGTGCTGGCCGTGCTGATCATCCTGATCCACTGCTACTACGGCTACAGCGCCAGCGGCGGCCCCGCCGGCGTCGGCATGGCCGTGGGCCGTGCGATCCGCTCCTCGATCGTCACCGTGGTCGTCGCCGACTTCTTCCTCAGCTTCGCGATCTGGGGCTCCACCACCACCGTGCGGATCACGGGGTGACGTCGTGCTGGTGATGCTCCGTCGGGAGAACGACAGGAAGGAGGAGGCCCGCCTCATGGTGGCGGGCGTCGCCTACCTCGTCGCCGTCGCGCTCCTCCTCGCGCTCTCGATCGCGATCTACACCAAGGCCTTCGACAAGGTCACCACGGTCAAGCTCGAGGCCGACCGCGCCGGCCTCCAGCTCGCGAAGTACGGCGACGTGAGGTACGACGGCGTGCTGGTCGGGCAGATCCGCGGCATCGAGCAGACCGGCGACAAGGCGATCATCACGCTCGCGCTCGAGCCCGACGCGGCCCGGACGCTGCCCTCCAACGTCGATGCGAGCATCATGCCGACGACGCTGTTCGGCCGGAAGTTCATCTCCCTCGACCCGCCCGCCTCGCCGGGGCCGGACGGGATCAAGGACGGCACGGTCATCCCGTCGAACCGGGTGACCACGTCGGTCGAGCTCGGCCGCGTGCTCGAGCGGCTCTTCCCGCTGCTGCGCACCGTGCGGCCCGCCGACCTGAGCGCCACCCTCGGTGCGCTGGCGACCGCGCTCAACGGCCGGGGCGCCCAGCTCGGCGCGACGCTGGAGCAGCTCGACGGCTACCTCACCACGATGAACCCCTACCTGCCCGAGCTGCAGGAGGACCTCAAGCTGCTCGCCACGGTGACGACGGCCTACGACGTCGCCGCGCCGGACCTGGTGCGCGCGCTCGGCAACCTGACCGTCACCTCGCGCACGATCACCAGCAAGAAGGACGAGCTGGCCGGCCTCTTCCAGTCCGTCACCAGCGTCTCCGACACGACGGCGCGGGTGCTCGAGGACAACGAGACCGCCGCGATCCGGGCGACCAGGACCTCGCGGCCGATCCTCGCGCTGCTGGAGAAGTACGCGCCGGAGTACGACTGCCTGCTGCGCGGTGTCGCGGCCTACAAGCCGGTGCTGATCAAGACCTTCGAGGGCGGCCGGGTCAAGCAGTTCGTGGAGTTCCCGACCAACCAGCGCCGCGGCTACGACCGGCGCGACCGTCCGGCCTACACCGACACCCGCGGGCCCCGGTGCTGGGGCCTGCCCGACAACCCGCCGATCCCGTGGCCGGGCCTCGACCTGTCCAACGGCACCAACATGGACTCCAAGGCCGAGCAGGGCAACTCCTACTTCCCGGGCGGTGCCGAGCCGGGCCCGTCGTTCCTCCAGGACCTGATCGAGGCGTTCACCGGCCAGCCCTTCCCCGCGTCGTACGTCGACCCGGGCAACACCCGCGACGGGCGTCAGGCGAGCGCCGCGATGCTCAGCACGCGCACGGGTCGCTCGGCCGACCGGATCCCGGCGCTGTCGTCCTACATGTACGCCCCGATGACCCGCGCCGGTGAGGGGGCGCCGTCATGAGCTCCCGCAAGGTGAGCCGCCACCTGGTCGTGGCCGGCGCCAAGCTCGCCGTCTTCACCGTCGTCTCGCTGATCGTGACCGGCACCCTCGTGGTGATCATGGGCAAGTTCGGCAACGGCGAGACCGAGGAGTACTCCGCGGTCTTCTCCAGTGCGAGCCTGCTGCAGAAGGGTGACGACGTCCGCGTGGCGGGCGTGATCGTCGGCAAGGTGAAGTCCGTCGAGATCGTCCAGACCGACAAGGCCAAGGTCGACTTCAGCGTCGCCAAGGACCTGCCGCTCACGACCTCGGCCGTCGTCGAGATCCGCTACCTCAACCTCGTCGGCGACCGCTACCTCGCGGTGGAGCAGGGCGAGGACGGCGGCGAGGTGCTGCGCCCCGGCCGCACGCTGCCCGAGTCGCAGACCAAGCCGGCCCTCGACCTGAGCGCGCTCTACAACGGCTTCGCGCCGCTGTTCAACGCCCTCGAGCCGAGCCAGGTCAACGACCTCTCGCTCAACCTGGTCAAGGTGCTGCAGGGGGAGGGCGGCACGATCGAGAGCCTGGTCAAGGAGACCGCCTCGCTCACCACGACGATCGCCAACCGCGACCAGCTCATCGGCGACGTGATCACCAACCTCAACGCCACGCTCGGCACCGTCGACTCCCGGCGCAGCCAGGTCGGTGAGCTGGTCACGCAGCTGCGCCGCTGGGTCGACGGGCTGGCCGACGACCGGGTCCAGATCGGCCGCTCGATCGTCAACATCTCGAGCCTCACCGAGGTGCTCGCCGACTTCATCACCGAGGGTCGTCCGGTGCTCAAGCGCGACATCGCGCAGCTGCGTCGCCTGGCCGAGGTGCTCTCGCGCGACGAGACCCGCAAGGTGATCAACCAGATCCTGACCAACCTGCCCGAGATGCTCGAGGACCAGACCCGGACCGGCACCTACGGCTCCTGGTACAACTACTACGTCTGCGGCTACTCCGCCGACATCACCCTTCCGCGCGAGCTGGTCAAGGCGTTGCCCGCCCTCGGGCCGCTGTCCAAGCGACTGCGCAACGTTCAGTACAACTCGAACGAGAAGCGGTGCCACCTGTCATGAGGGGTTACTCCAGCTCGCAGATCGTGCGCATCGGCGTCATCAGCATCGTGATCCTGCTGGTGCTGATGGCGGCCGCGCTCAACCTGCAGAAGTTCCCCGGCATGCGGGGCACCGGCTACACCGCCCAGTTCAGCGACGCCAGCGGCCTGCACAAGGGCAACATGGTCCAGATCGCCGGCGTGCAGGTCGGGCGCGTGAGCGAGATCGAGCTCAAGGGCAGCTATGTCCTCGCGCACTTCGACATCGACAACGGCGTGAGCTTCGGCAACCAGTCGACCGCCCAGATCGAGGTGCTCAACCTGCTCGGCGAGAAGTTCATCGACCTGCAGCCCAAGGGCAGTGCCAAGGCCGAGGGCGGCTCGACGATCCCGCTGGCGCGCACCGACTCGTCGTACGACATCGTCAAGGTGTTCGGCCAGCTCTCCGACACCACCGAGCGGATCGACATCCCCCAGCTCCAGCAGGCGCTGACCGAGGTCGCGGGCACGATGGACCGCACCAGCGAGGAGGCCGGGGCGGTCTTCGACGGGCTGTCGCGGGTCTCGCAGTCGATCGCCTCGCGCGACGACCAGCTCAAGCAGCTGCTGTCCCGTGCCAAGTCGGTGACGCGACTCCTGGCCGAGCGCAAGGGCGACCTGGTCCAGGTGATCAAGGACGGCAACCTGATCCTCGGCGAGCTCCGCGCGCGCCGCGAGGCGATCCACACGCTGCTGCTCAACACCGCGCAGCTCTCGCGCCAGCTCGGCGGTCTGGTCGACGACAACCAGAAGCAGATCGGCCCGATGCTCGAGGACCTGCACACGGTCACCCAGACCCTGGTGAAGCGGAAGGGCCAGCTGCAGAAGGCGATCCACAACCTCGGCCCCTACACGCGCATCCTGTCCAACATCATCGGCACCGGCCCGTGGTTCGACGCCTTCGCCTCCAACCTCGGCACGATCGCCACCGAGAACAGTCCGGAGGTGGGTGACGGATGAGCCTCGTCTCCCGCATCCCGCGTGGCGTCGCGCTCGTCGTCGTCGGCCTCCTGGTCGTCGTCGGCGTGGTCGCGCTGCGCGACGGCGCCAGCACCCGCACGGTGTCGGCCGACTTCAGCCGCGCGGTGCAGATCTTCCCGGGCTCCGAGGTGCGCATCCTCGGCGTGCCGGTCGGCGAGGTCACCGCGGTGATCCCCGAGGGCAACACCGTGCGGGTCGAGATGACCTACGACGACGAGTTCAAGGTGCCCGCCGACGCGCAGGCCGTGATCATCACCCCGACGCTGACCGCCGACCGCTTCGTGCAGCTGACCCCGGCGTACACCAAGGGCGACGTGCTCGCCGACGGCGCCGAGATCAAGGTGCAGGACACCGCGACCCCGATCGAGCTCGACCGGATCTATCGCAGCCTGGTCGACGTCACCCGCGCGCTGGGCCCCAACGGCGTCAACAAGAACGGCACGCTCAACAACGTGCTCACCGCGGGCTCGAAGTTCCTCGAGGGTCGCGGCGAGCAGGGCAACGCGACCATCGTGAACCTGTCCAAGGCGCTCAAGACCTTCGGCGACGGCAGCGGCGACCTGTTCGCCACCGTGCGGGCGCTCGACCAGTTCAGCGGGGCGCTCGCGGCCAACGACCGGTCGGTCGGGGCGTTCATGGAGAACCTCGGCGCGGTGTCCACGCAGCTGGCGGGGGAGAAGGACGAGCTCAACGCCGTCCTGGACAACCTCGCCGCGGTGCTGGGACGGGTGCAGCGCTTCGTGAGGGACAACCGCAAGCTGCTCGTCGACGACGTCGAGGACCTCACCACGGTCGTCAGGATCCTCGCCGAGGAGCAGGACGCCCTGCGGACCGTGCTCGACATCGGCCCCTCCGCGATGGGCAACCTGGCGATCGCGTTCAACCCCAAGAGCGGCACGATCGGCTCCCGCCTGCGCACCGAGCCGACGCGCGCCTCCCTCGACCGGCTGCTCTGCACCCTGGTCAAGGGCGGCGGCATCCCGCAGGCCCAGGTCGCGTGCGACCTGTTCAAGGCACTGCTGCGGCCCGTGCTCGACCAGGCCGGCGGCGGCGGTGCCAACAACAGGACGTCCTCCGTCGTCCCCTCGGTGAGGTACGGCGGCGCACGCTCGGCCAACGACCTGGCCGGCCTGCTGGGAGGTGCCCGATGAGGCGCGCGACCAGCACCGCCGCAGCCGCGGCCGTCCTGCTCACCGGGGGCCTGCTCTCCGGCTGCGAGGCGACCGACCTGCCGCTGCCCGGGTCGCCGGTCGACAAGGACCAGGCGATCTCGGTCACCGTCGAGTTCGACGACGTGCTCAACCTGGTGCCGCGCTCGCCGGTCAAGGTCAACGACGTCACCGTCGGCGAGGTGGTCGACCTCAAGCGGGTGGGCTGGCACGCCGAGGCGCTGCTGCGCATCCAGGACGACGTCGACCTGCCCGCCGACGTGACCGCCGACATCCGCCAGACCAGCCTCCTCGGCGAGAAGTACGTCGCCCTGGTCGAGCCGGAGGGTGGCGGCTCGGGCAAGCTCGACGACGGCACGACCATCCCGCTGGCCGCGACGGGTCGCAACCCGGAGCTCGAGGAGGTCCTCGGGGCCCTCTCGTTCCTGCTCAACGGCGGCGGCGTCGGCCAGCTCGCCACGATCACCCGCGAGATCAACGCGGTCTTCGACGGCCGGCAGGACCGCATGCGCCACCTGCTCGGCGAGCTGCGCACGCTGGTCAGCGGCCTCGACGACCAGAAGCAGGACATCATCACCGCGATGGAGGCGCTCAACGGCTTCTCCGCGACGCTCAACAAGGAGAAGGACACCGTCACCGCGGCCCTCGACGAGTTCCCCGGTGCGGTGAAGGTCCTGGCCGACCAGCGCAAGCAGCTGATGACGATGCTCAGGTCGCTGGACCGCCTCGGCGCCGTCGGCACCCGCGTGATCGGCGCGACCAAGGACGACCTGCTCGAGGACCTGCGCTCGCTCGAGCCGATCGTGCGCGAGATCGCCGACGCCGACGACCGCATCCCGCCTGCCCTCGGGCTGCTGATCAGCTTCCCGTTCCCGATCGAGTCCAACGACATCGTGCACGGCGACTACGCCAACACCTCGATCGTGTTCTCGATCAACCTCGACAACCTGTTCCAGAACGCCGGCCCCGGTGGCGGCGGCGGTGGTGGCGGTGGCGGTGGCACCTGCGTGCCCGGCACCCCGCTCTGCCTGCCCGGCGGCGGCGGCCTGCCCGACCTGCCCGACATCCCCGGGCTGCCCGGGCTGGGCGGGAACACCGGCGGGTCCGGCAACGGCAACGGCGGCGGGTCCGGTGGGGGCGGCGGCCTCCTGGGCGGCCTGCTCGGCACCAACCGCACGAGCTCGACGAGCCTCGACCAGCTCCTCGGAGGAGGTGGGCAGGCATGACCTCGGGCGTCCGCAGGCGGCTGATCGCCTTCGTCATCGTGAGCGCGGTGGGCATCGTCTACGCCAGCGCCAACTACCTCGGCCTGGTCGACCGCATCCTCGGCCGCGGCTACGTCGTGACCGCGCTGCTGGAGACCACCGGCGGCCTCTACGAGGGCAGCGAGGTGACCTACCGCGGCGTCCAGATCGGCAAGGTCAAGGCGATGAAGCCGCGCGGCGACCAGGTCGCCGTACGCCTGGACCTCGAGGACGACGCCAAGGTCCCGCAGAAGAGCCCGATCTTCGTGCACAACGGGTCGGCCGTCGGCGAGCAGTACCTCGACTTCGAGCCGCCGTCCGACGACGGGCCCTACCTCCGCGAGGGCGACACCATCGAGGGCAACGCCGACTCGATCCCGGTCGACGAGGGCGACCTGCTGGTCGACCTCAACACGTTCATCGGGTCGGTGAACAAGCCCAACCTGCGCACGGTCATCGGCGAGCTCGGCAAGCTCTTCAACGACACCGGGCGGCCCCTCGGCGACATGATCGACGGCAGCGGCAAGCTCGTCGACGCCGCGGCCGACAGCCAGGAGCAGACCATCCGGCTGCTCCAGAACGGCCGCACCGTCCTGCGCACCCAGGCCGCCAACGCCGACAACATCAAGGCGTTCGCCTCCGGCCTCGCGGAGATCAGCGGCGCGCTGCGCTCGCGCGACCCGCAGCTGCGCCAGGTGCTCCAGGGCGGACCGGGCGCTGCCCGTGAGGTCGAGGCCCTGATGAAGGACCTCGAGCCGACCCTGCCGGTGCTGCTGGGCAACCTGGTCACCGTCAACCAGGTCACGGTCGCGCGGCTCGCGTCGGTCGAGCAGCTGCTCGTGACCTATCCGGTGATCATCTCCTCGGGCTTCACCGGCACCACGCGCGACGGCTACGGCCACGTGCACCTGGAGTACACCAACGACCCGCCGCCGTGCCAGCAGGGCTACCTCCCGCCGTCGAGGTGGCGCGACCCGCTCGACCTCAAGGACGCGCCGACGTACCTCAAGGCGCACTGCGGCTCCCCGTCGCCGTACACCTCCCGCGGGTCGAACTACGCGCCGGCCCCGCAGACGCGCAACTACCGCGTCGCGCCGTACGACCCCCGCACGGGTACGGTCGTCGGTACCTCCGATCAGGTCGTCGTGAGCGGCCTCGGGGCGAGCGACGTCTATGGGAAGGACGCCTGGAAGTGGATGCTCATCGGCCCCACCCTGGAGCAGTGAGGGTCCGATGAACCGGTCCCGTCGCTGGACGGGGTGGCTGGCGCTGGTCGCGCTGCTGCTCCCCGTCGCCCTCGGCACCCTGTGGGTGCTGCAGTCCCGCCAGGCCTCCGCCGCGGAGGACGTGCGCGCGGAGGACCGAGCCGCCCTCGACGCCGCCACCCGCGAGACGCTCAACTGGGCGTCGGTGGACTACCGCAAGGTCGACGACTTCGTCGAGACCGTCAAGGAGGGCGCGACCGGCGCGTTCCTGCAGCAGTTCAACCAGAGCGAGACCGCGCTGCGCACGCTGATCCGGCAGAACCAGTCGGTGCAGGTGCCCACGATCCCCAAGGACGGTGCGGCCCTGCTCGAGCGCCGGGGGAGCGAGGCGCGCGTGCTCATCGTGATGGACGCCAACGTGACCAACAAGAGCACCAAGACGCCCCAGCCGCGGCAGTACCGGCTCCAGGTCACCGTCGTGAAGGTCAAGGGCGAGTGGCTCACCTCCAACCTGGAGTTCGTCGATGCCGCAGCGTGAGACCCCGGGCGCCGGCGACACCAAGGTCTGCCCCTTCTGCGCCGAGACGATCAAGGCCGCGGCGATCCGCTGCCGCTACTGCCACAGCGACCTCGAGGCCGTGAGGGTCGCCGATGAGCCGGTCGAGGCGGTCGAGCCCGTCGCGCCCGTCTGGGAGCCGACGCCCTCGACGGTGGTCGAGCCGGAGCCGGAGCCGGAGCCGGAGCCGGAGCCCGCGCCCCGGGCGGGCCTGCCCGCGCGGACCAAGCGGATCCTGCTCGCGTGCGTCGCCTTCGACGTGGTGCTCAGCCTGGTGCTCGGCGGCCTGGCCTTCCGGGCGTGGGACCGCGAGCGCGACCTCGAGGCCGCGTCCGAGGCGGGGCGCACGGTCCGGGCCGGCCTGCCGGCCCAGCTGCAGAAGGTGCTGAGCTATGACTTCCAGACCTTCGACGACAACAAGGCCGCTGCCCTGAAGCAGCTGACGCCGTCGTTCAGCGACGACTACGCGGACACGCTCGACGCGATCGAGGAGCGTGCCTCGCAGCAGCGACGGACGCAGGACGCCCAGGTGGTGGCCGTCGCGGTGGTGTCGGCCTCGGCCGACGAGGTGAGGACCCTGGTCTTCGTCAACCGCACGACGTCGACGGCCGGGTCCGACAAGACCCAGATCCTGCAGGACCGGCTCAACGCCACCGTGGTCAAGCGCGACGGCCGCTGGTTGATCGACGACATCACGTTCCCGACCTCCTGAGGGGGTCCGCGGGGCGCTGGACGTGCTAGGAAGAAGCGGCCCCCTGGGCTAAAGTAGAACACGTTCCAGTTTGGAGGCTTCGGTGACCACAGCGACCCACGAGCTGGACCTGCTCATCATCGGAGCGGGCCCGGTCGGTCTCTACGCGGCGTACTACGCCGGCTTCCGCGGCCTCAGCGTCGGCGTGGTCGACTCGCTGCCCGAGCT
>CAZKZQ010000091.1:0-13905 GCA_964557235.1 uncultured Nocardioidaceae bacterium | reverse complement strand
CCGGTGTGCACGGCGAGGGCGGCGCCGGCGTTGAGCACGACCGCGTCGCGCACCGGTCCGGTCTCCCCCGCCAGCACGCGGCGTACGACGTCGGCGTTGTGCGCCGCGTCGCCGCCGCGGAGGTCCGCAGGCGTGCTGCGGGGCAGGCCGAGCACCGTGGCGTCCACGACGTGCTCGGTGACCTCGCCGCCGGAGACGGCCCACAGGTGCGAGGTGGTGGTCGTGGTGAGCTCGTCGAGCCCGTCGTCGCCGCGGAACACCCAGGCGTCGACGCCGCGGGCCGCGAACACCCCGGCCATGATCGGGGCCATCCGCGCGTCGGCGCAGCCGATCGCCTGGGCGGCGGGCGACCCGGGGTTGGCCAGGGGGCCGAGGAAGTTGAAGACGGTGGCGACCGCGAGCTCGCGGCGCGCGACGCCGGCGTGGCGCAGCGCCGGGTGGAAGGCCGGGGCGAAGCAGAAGGAGATCCCGGCCTGCTCCGCGACCGTGCGGACCTGGTCGGGGCTGAGGTCGAGGCGGACGCCGAGGATCTCCAGCACGTCGGCCGCGCCGGCCTTGGAGGAGGCCGAGCGGTTGCCGTGCTTGATCACCGGAGCGCCCGCTCCCGCCGCGACGATCGCGGCCATCGTGGAGATGTTGACCGACATCGAACGGTCGCCACCGGTGCCGACCACGTCGAGCCAGCGGCCCTCGAGGCTCAGCGTGATCGCGTGGTCGTAGAGCGAGGACACCAGGCCGGTGATCTCCTCGACGGTCTCCCCCTTGGCGCGCAGCGCCACGACGAAGCCGGCGATCTGCACCGGGGTCGCCTCGCCGGAGAGGATCTCGTCCATCGCCCAGGCGGTCTGTGCGGGCGTGAGGTCCGAGCCGCCGATCAGCGTCGTGATCAGGTCGGCCCAGGAGGTGCCGGGCTCCACGGGTCGCGTCAGCCCGCGGAGGCGCCCACGCGCGCCCGCAGCAGGCGTACGACGACGTCGGCCAGCCGCAGCGGGTCGATCGGGTGGGGCACGGCTGCCTCGGCCCGCGACCAGGTCGCGAGCCAGGCGTCCTCGACGCGGCCGGTGAGCACGAGGACCGGCGGGCAGTTGAAGACCTCGTCCTTGACCTGGCGCGCGATGCCCATGCCGCCGGCGGGCACGGCCTCGCCGTCGAGGATCGCGAGGTCGATCGCACCGCTGTCGAGGTGCTCGATGACCATCGGCTCGGTGGCGACCTCGACGTACTCCACGCGCGGGAGGTCGGGGTGGGGCCGCGGCCCGAGCGCCAGGACGACCTGGTTGCGGGTGTTCGCGTCGTCGCTGTAGACGAGGACCTTCACCGTCGGGCTGGAAGCAGGCTGGCTCACGGCAGGGAGCCTACCGGTCGGCCGCCGAGCGCCGCTCGCGCCGCTCCAGCAGGTCGAGGCGGCGGTCCTCCCGCTCGGCCTCGCGCATGGAGCTGCGCACCCACTGCACGAAGAGCACGGCGAAGAACGCCAGCCCGACGAGGTCACCGCTGCCCCACAGGATCCCGCCGGCGAGGTGCTGGTCGTCGATCGGCCTGGGCAGCCAGGGCATCGCCGTGCGGTCGAGCGCGGAGTACCAGTCGCCGGCCAGCAGCGTCGTCTGGTTCATGATCGTGACGCCGAGGAAGGCGTGGAACGGCAGCGTCATCGCCATGAGGAGCATCCGGAAGGGATAGGCGACACGCCCGGGCACCGGGTCCACCCCGACGAGGGGCCACAGGAACAGCGCCCCGACCGCGACGAGGTGCACGTGCATCATCTCGTGGAGGTACGCCGACCGCAGCGTCGCTTCGTACCACCCCGAGAAGTACAGCGCCCACGGCGAGATCACGAACAGCAGGAAGGTCAGGGGCGGGAAGGACAGCACCTTGACCACCCGCGAGTGCAGGACGGCGAGCAGCCCGCGGCGGACCCGCCCCTTGAGAACCCGCAGCGCGAGGGTCACCGGGGCGCCGAGCGCCAGCAGGAGCGGCACCAGCATCGACAGCAGCATGTGCTGGACCATGTGGACGCTCAGCAGCGTCGTGTCGTAGGCCGCCACGCCGGAGGAGGTCGCGAAGTAGAAGGTCGCCATGCCCCCGCTGAACGCCAGGGTGCGAGCCAGGGGCCAGGCGTCGCCCCGCGCGCGGAGCGTGCGGACGCCGACCAGGTAGGCACCGGCCACCCACACCGTCACGACGGTCAGGAAGGGGTCGATCCCCCACTCCGTGAACACCGTTCCCGGCCCGAACGCGGGCAGCGACGGGGTCGAGGCGGACAGGGTGGGGAGCACCGGTCCAGCCTAGGCGCCGCCCTGCGGCCGACCCATGTGAAGAAGATGACCCTCCCAGCGCGGGGGTCGTGGTGCTTCGGAGCCCGGTTATCGACATAATGGCGCCCGTGGCGACATCAACTGCTGTGATTCCCGCGTCCCGTCTCCACGGTCATCACGACCGTCCGAGCATGGTCAGCGTGGGCACCATCGTCTGGCTGGCCTCGGAGCTGATGTTCTTCGCCGCCCTGTTCGCGGCGTACTTCACGATCCGTGCGGTCTCGCCGGAGCTGTGGGCGCAGGAGACGGAGAAGCTCAACGTCCCGTTCTCCTCGATCAACACCACGATCCTGGTGCTGTCGTCGCTGACCTGCCAGCTGGGCGTCTTCGCCGCCGAGCGCGGCCAGGTGGGCCGCAGCGGCAGCGTGCTCAACATCCGCGGCTGGGGCCTGCGCGAGTGGTTCGTGCTCACCTACGTCATGGGCGCGATCTTCATCGGCGGCCAGGCCCTGGAGTACACCGAGCTGATCCACGAGGGCGTGACCATCCCGTCCTCGGCCTACGGCTCGCTGTTCTACCTCGCCACCGGCTTCCACGGCCTCCACGTCACCGGCGGCCTGATCGCCTTCCTCTACGTCCTGGGCCGCACCTACCTCGCGCGCAAGTTCACCCACGAGCAGGCGGTCACCGCGATCGTCGTCTCCTACTACTGGCACTTCGTCGACGTCGTGTGGATCGGGCTGTTCGCCACGGTCTACATCCTTCGCTAGCACCGGCCCGCCAGTTCGAGCCCCCTTCCCGCAGACGGACAAGGACCCCACCGTGCGACGACTCACCGCCCGACTCTCCGCCTCACGACGCAGCAGGTACGCCGCGCCCGTGGTCCTGCTCCTCGCCCTGATGGCGACGGGCGTGGTGTTCAGCGTGGTCGACAGCCAGATCAAGCCGGCCCAGGCCCGCGAGAGCTCCTACGACCAGGACACCGTCGCGGCCGGTCGCGCGCTGTTCCTCGTCGGCTGCTCCTCCTGCCACGGCATCAACGGCGAGGGCGTCACCACCAAGCAGGGCGGCCAGTACGGCCCGTCGCTGGTCGGCGTCGGCGCCGCCGCGGTCGACTTCCAGGTCGGCACCGGCCGCATGCCGATGGCCGCCCCGGGCGCCCAGGCCCCGGTCAAGCCCAAGGTCTACAAGCCCGAGGAGGTCGAGCAGCTCGCGGCGTACGTCGCCTCGCTCGGCCCCGGCCCGGCCATCCCCGACTCCGAGAAGTACTCCACCGAGGGCCTGTCCGAGGACGAGCGTGCCGAGGCCGTCGTCCGCGGCGGCGAGTTCTTCCGCACGAACTGCACCGCCTGCCACAACTTCGCGGCCTCGGGCGGCGCCCTGCCCGGCGGCAAGTACGCCCCCAGCCTGATCGGCGTCGAGCCGGTCCACATCTACGAGGCGCTCATCACCGGCCCGCAGCAGATGCCGGTCTTCTCCGACGAGGTCCTGACCCCGGAGCAGAAGCGTGACGTGATCGCCTACATCGAGCAGATCGACACCACCCCGCGCTACGGCGGGTTCTCGATGGGCTCGCTCGGTCCGGTGAGCGAAGGCATGTTCGCCTGGATCGCGGGTATCGGTGGACTGGTCGGGTTCGCCATCTGGATTGCTTCGCACACTGCACGCACCACCCGGAAGGGAGCCTCCCAGTGACCGACCTCGTCCCCGGGCACGGTCAGCAGGACCCCGGCACCACGGTCGCCAAGGCCGACCCGATCGCCGACCCCGGACTTCCCGAGCACCTCCCCCGGCCGACCGACGTCGACCCCAGGGCGGAGCGTCGCGCGGAGCGTCAGGTCGCCGGCCTCTTCGGCCTCAGCACCGTCCTGGTCCTGCTGTTCGTCGTCTCGTACTTCGCCTTCGACATCGGCGAGGACCCCGACACGTTCCTCGGCCTCGGCTCCTCCAACCTCTTCCTCGGCCTGACCCTCGGCCTCGCGCTGCTGTGCATCGGCGTCGGCGCCATCCAGTGGTCGCGCAAGCTGATGAACGACCAGGAGATCGTCGAGGAGCGCCACCCGGCGCGCTCCTCCGACGAGGACCGCGAGACCACACTGGCGGCCCTCCAGGCCGGCATCGACGACTCCGGCATCGCCCGTCGCCCCCTGATCCGCAACTCGCTCCTCGGCGCCATGGGTGCCCTGGGTCTGGTCGCGATCATCCCGCTGCGCGACCTGGGCCCCCTGCCGCCCAAGGGGTGGTACAAGACGGTCTGGCGCGAGGGCATGCGCCTGTGCAACGACGTGTCCGGCGCCCCGCTGAAGCCCGAGTTCATCGAGATCGGCCAGCTGATCAACGGCGAGCCCGAGATCTTCTACAACGGCGAGCCCTACGGCCAGGAGGCCATCACCGGCCACGAGCAGCTGGTCGAGAAGGGCAAGGCCGCGATCATCGTGGTCCGCATGGAGCCCGACGAGATCACCCCGAGCAGCGACCGCGAGGACTGGGGCGTCGACGGGATCCTGGCCTACAGCAAGATCTGCACCCACGTGGGCTGCCCGATCTCGCTGTGGGAGCAGCAGACGCACCACCTGCTGTGCCCGTGCCACCAGTCGACTTTTGACCTCGCGGATAATGGCAAGGTGGTCTTCGGACCCGCCGCGCGCGCGTTGCCCCAGCTGCCGCTCGCGGTGGATGATGAGGGCTACCTGATTGCCACGAGTGACTTCACCGAACCGGTCGGGCCGAGTTTCTGGGAGCGTGGATGATGAGCCAGGCCAAGACAGCGGCCCGCACCGCGGCCAAGCCGGCCAAGCCGAGCAAGGTCGGCGGAGCAGCCAACTGGGCCGATGAGCGCCTCGGCCTCGGCGGACTGGGCAAGAAGCAGCTCCGCAAGGTCTTCCCCGACCACTGGTCCTTCATGCTGGGCGAGATCGCCCTGTGGAGCTTCGTGGTCCTGCTCCTGACCGGCGTGTTCCTCACGTTCTGGTTCAAGCCGAGCATGGGTGAGGTCGTCTACAACGGCTCCTACGCCCAGCTGCGCGGGATCGAGATGTCGGAGGCCTACGCCTCCACGCTCGACATCTCCTTCGACGTGCGCGGCGGCCTGCTGATGCGCCAGATGCACCACTGGGCCGCGATGCTGTTCGTCGCAGCGATGTTCGTGCACCTGATGCGCGTGTTCCTCACCGGCGCCTTCCGCAAGCCGCGCGAGCTCAACTGGATGATCGGTGGCGTCCTGCTGCTGCTGGGCATCATCGAGGGCTTCGCGGGCTACTCCCTCCCCGACGACCTGCTCTCCGGCACCGGCCTGCGGATCGCGGACGGCATCGTGAAGGCGACACCGGTGCTCGGCACCTACATGTCGTTCTTCCTCTTCGGCGGAGAGTTCCCGGGAGACGTCATCATCCCGAGGCTCTATGCCGTGCACATCCTGCTGATCCCCGGCCTGATCCTGGCGCTCATCGGGGCCCACATGATGCTGCTCGTCTACCACAAGCACACCCAGTGGCCTGGGCCCGGCCGGACCAACGAGAACGTCGTGGGCTACCCGCTCATGCCGATCTACATGGCCAAGGCCGGTGGCTTCTTCTTCATCGTGTTCGGCGTGACCGCGCTCATGGGCGGCCTGCTGTCGATCAACCCGGTGTGGCGCTACGGCCCCTACAACCCGGCCGAGATCACCGCTGGCTCGCAGCCCGACTGGTACATGGGCATCGCCGAGGGGCTGTTGCGGATCTTCCCCAACTGGGAGATCTCGGCCTTCGGGGTCACGTTGTCGCTCAACGTGATGCTGCCGGCGCAGATCCTGCCGTTCGTGGTCTTCGGCGCGGTCATGGCCTACCCGTTCATCGAGGCCTGGATCACCGGTGACAAGCGCGAGCACCACCTGCTGGAGCGTCCGCGCAACGCGCCGAACCGCACGGCGACGCTGGTCGCGATGATGGCGCTCTACGGTCTGCTCTGGGCCGCGGGCGGCAACGACATCCTGGCCACCCGCTTCAGCCTCGACCTCAACCAGATCACCGTCTTCATGAGGGTCGCGGTCTTCGTGATCCCGCCGCTGGTGTTCATCCTGACGCGACGCTGGTGCATCTCGCTCCAGCGCGCCGACGAGGCCCGCCTGCTGCACGGCTACGAGACCGGCGTCATCATGCGGTCCGCCGAGGGTGGCTACTCCGAGCGTCACGCGCCGATCTCCGTGGAGGAGGCCTACACGCTCGTGGCTCGCGAGCGCGACCAGGTCTACCTCGGCTCGGAGGAGACCGACGGCAACGGCGTCCGCGCCAAGGGCGTCCGGGCGCTGGACAAGGCCCGTGCCCGCGCCTCGAGGTACTGGTTCGCCGACAACGTGCAGAAGCCGACCGCCGAGGAGCTCGAGGAGGCGCACCACCACGCCGAGCTCGAGGCCGGCTACGGCGACCCGGACAAGGCCCTCGTGGCCGCGGACGGGCACCAGTACGACGGTCGTCACGAGATGGGCGACGACCACCTCGACCGGGAGCACTGAGCCGCGAACGCACGACCCACGAGGGGCCACCCGGTCAGCCGGGTGGCCCCTCGTCCGTCGTCCGCAGGGCGACGACGCCGCCGGGTCCGGCGACCAGGACGGACCCGTCGGCGAGCAGCTCCAGGGCGGTGGTGTGGACCCCGAGGAACACCCGCAGCGGATCGCCCGAGGTGCCCTGGCTCCGGAACAGCCAGCCGTCGGCGGTCGTCCACGCCACGACGAGCTCCCCGGCGACCTCCCCCGCGACCACCGCCGAGACCGGCGACCGGTTCGGCCAGAGCTCGAACGCCGTGACCCGCTCGGTCGCGTCGGAGAGGACGAGGTCGAAGGCCGTCACGGCCCCGTCCTGGTAGCCGAAGAGCAGCACGGACCGACCTCCCGCCCGGGCGGCCGTCCACGCGGTCAGGGTGTCCACGGACAGCCACCACTGGGGTGACCAGTCGCCCGAGGGGCCTCCGCTCCAGTGGTAGACCGCGACCCGGTCCCCCACGGGCATCCCGGTCATCGCGGAGTACTGCGGGGTCGTCTCGAGCTGCAGCAGCAGCATGCCGCCGTGGGTCTCGTCGACCAGGCGCAGCTGGAGGGGGAACCCGTTGAGGGCCGGGTCCAGGGCGGTGACCCGTTCGCCCCCCACGCGGCGGAACTCCACCTCGCTGAAGGTCGTGACCGAGCCGACGAGCGTGCCCTCCCCGATCTGCCCAGCGGCCAGGGCGGTCACCTGGCCCGCGGTGTCGGCCCACCGGTGGGTGCTGCCGGCCACACCGGCCGCCGGAACCTCCACCGCGGTCAGGAAGCCGTGACCGCCGGCGACCACCTGCGTGCGGTCGGCGTAGGTCAGGGCCCAGATCGGCGAGTCGTGCACGGCCGTCCGGCTGAGGACGTCACCGGTGGACGGGTCCAGGAACGAGACGCCCCCGTCCGGGTGCCCCACGGCGACCGGGGCGAGGTCGGTCGCCGCGCCGTGGGTCGCCAGGCACAGCACGTGGTCCCTCGAGCCGCGCAGCGACTCGGGCGTCCACGCCTTCACCAGGCCGTCCTCGGCGCCGGCGGAGATCACCAGCGGGGCCTCGTCGACCACGGTCGCCACGAGGCCGCTCACGGCGCCGGAGTGGCCGGCGGCCCAGGTGGTCCACCCGGTGACGGGGAGCTCGCTGGAGAAGATCCGCCCCGAGTCGTCGCCGGCGACGAGCAGGGGCGGGAGCCCCGGGAAGCGCGCGATCGTGATGGCCCTCGTCCACCCCACGCTCGCCGCCCGCGTCCTGCCGAGGTACGTCGGCTCGAGCGCCTCCCACTGCGGACGCTCGCCCTCCCAGGTCATCGAGAAGACCCGGACGCCCGGGCCGGCCTCCGCCAGCGCCACGACACCCGTGCCGTCCGGGAGGAGGTCGGCGGCTGCGGCGTAGACCGGTGCCGGGGTCGGGAGGTCCTCGAGCCCCTCGCCGGTGGCGAGGTCCCTCACCGCGGCGCCCGCAGTGTCGGCGAACCGCGTGGCGACCAGGAGCGGCCCGCGCGGAGAGGGTGCGCCCGGAGAGGACGTCGTGGCTCCGCCCGGCACGACGCAGAGCGCCCTGACCGGCAGGCGGAGGTCGGTCCGGTCGATCAGGACGCCGTCGACCAGGCCGCGCTCGCTGACCGTGTCCGCCAGGTCGCCGGCGAGGAGCCGCAGGCGCTCCCCCGGGCCCCCGACGACCACGAGAGCACTGATCGTCGCCGACCCGGGTTCCACGTCGGACCACAGCGGGACGGGGGCCGTCGCGGCCGGGCTCCAGCGCCACGCCGCGACGAGGCCGTCCCCGGTCCCCGCGGCGACGAGCACGGCGCCGCCCTCGTCGTGGGCCGCGAGCGCCGTGACCGCTGCTGTGGTGCTGACCTGGATCCGGGCCAGCGGGGCCCCGTCGGCGGCCGCCCAGACGCGGAGCCAGCCGTCCCGCCCGGCGGTGATGACCGCGGGGCCGGCAGCCGTCGGCACGACGACCAGCGCGTTGACGCCGCCTGCGTGCCGGGCCAGCACCCGGGTGTCGTCGCCCTGCTCGGTCGACCAGCCGGCGAGCAGCCCCACCGTGTCCGACGACGCGCTCCAACGCGCGACGACGTCCCGCAGGACGGCGTCGCGCCGGCGTACGGCGTGGAGGCTCAGCTGGCCGAGGGTGAAGCCGTCCCGCCACCGCTCCTGCGTGGTCAGGACGTGCTGGTCGTGGCGCAGGGCCTCGGCGAGCGCCGAGCACGCGGCGGGCTCGGCGTGCGGAGCCGACCGCTCGACCGTCGAGGCGGCCTCGACCGGCCCGGCGAGGGCCACGAAGGCCTCCAGCCAGTGCGGCGCGGCATAGAGCGTGCGCAGACGGGCGGAGGCCTCGTCCGTCACGACCCGGTCGGGGTCTGCCGCGGCCTCCAGCAGATGGGTGGTCGCGTGGCGCGCGGCGTAGCGCGTGCGGTGGTCGGCCTCGCGCACGCCGGACGCCGTCGTGGCCACCGCGTGGTCCACCAGCGCGGCTCCGAGACGGGCCTCCCAGTCCCAGCGGCGCAGCGGGAAGGCGGTCGAGGCGTGCAGGTGGTCGGCGAACGACCGGTGCCAGATCCGCCACACGCCGTCGTCGGAGCGCACGAACTGCGCGCACGCCTGCAGGGCGTCGCTCACCTCGATGCCGTCCATGCGCGCAGCAGCACTGAGCAGGCCGAGGGTCAGCCCCTCGTCACGAGCGATCGACAGCAGCGCCAGGACCGGGCGGCCGCGCTGACGCCAGGCCTCCGACGTGCCGCTCTCGAACAGTCGCACCAGGAAGGCGTCGTAGACGCCCGCCAGCCCGCCGGTCGGCAGCTCGAGCTCGTCGGGCGCAGGCAGCTCCTCCCCCGAGCCGAACCGCAGGAGCAGGTCCTCGGAGAGGTGGAACGCCACCAGGAAGTTGTGGTCGGACACCGCGGCCACCCGCTCGGCCACGGCGGCCACGCGGGCCTCGTCGGCCAGCCCCGCGAGCCGCTCCCGCACCCACCCCGCGATGAGGCCCTCGTCGGCACCCGAGGCCTCCTGGAGGCGCTCGTCGGTGTCGAGGTCGGTCACCAGCAGACGTGAGCGAGCCGCCGGATCGGTCACCGGGAGGTCGGTGCCGGGTCGTGCGGTCGCGAGCACCTGCACGACCGGGGGGAGCAGGGTCAGCCCGTCGGCCAGCAGGTCGAGGACGAGGGGCGTGGTCTCGTCCAGACCGTCGAGGACGACGAGCACGCGGCCCAGCCGGCCCTCCGCGTGCAGGCGCTGCAGGGGCTCCCCCACGTCGCTGTGCCAGGCCTGGGCGGCCGAGCGGGACGAGGCGCTCACGTGGACTCCGGTGACGCTGCCGCTGACGTTGCTGGCCTGCACCGTGACGGGGCCCGCGACGGTCACCGAGAGGGGCGTGTCCGCCCCGGCCTCCGTGCGGCAGCGGGACCTCTCGGCGCCGAAGCCGGGGACCAGCTCGGCGAGCTGGTCGCTGAGCCGCTTGGTCACCGTGACCGGGTCCTCCAGGGCGGCGTAGCCGCTGCGGAAGAAGACCGCAGCCACCGCCGTGCCGTCGGCCGCAGCCGCGAAGGCGTGCTGGGCGGCCGCCACGGTCTTGCCGAACCCGGGTCCGGCCCGGAAGAGGACGTGGCGGTGTCCCTCGCCGTCGAGCTGGGCCCTCCAGGCCTCGAGGAGCCAGGCCCGCGAGGTGCCGGGCACCGTCGGCGAAGTCAGGTTCTCGAGCACCTCCTTGCGCGACTCGCGCAGGGCCGCCTCGAGCGTCGGCGCAGTCCCCGGGGCCGGCACGCGGGCCTACTCGACGTCGATCCCGGCGACCGAGCCGCCCGCACCGACGCCCGTGGCGTCGACCTGGACGTCCCCGGCCTGGAGGTCGGTCCCGCGGCGGGCACGGACACCACGGACGCTCCCCTCCACGTCGTGCGCCACGACCCGCACCTCGCCGAGGACGATCCGCCGGATCGTGTGGTCCAGCTCGTCGCCGACCCGTGCAGCCGCGGCGGCGACCGCGGCCACCTCGGTCGGGGCCGCGGCCGGCGTGGCTCCCGGCGGCGGGGGCGGCGGCGGTCCGTCTGCTCGGAGTCCCTTGTCCGCGTCGGCGGGCGGGAGCCCGAGGCGGGCGGCCTCCTGCTTCCACTGCGCGGTGAGGGCCGCCGCCGCGGGCTCGCGGTCGGCGTAGGCGAGGTCGGGCGAGTAGAGCGCCTCGATCACGGCCTGGTGCATCGGCGGCCACGCGTCACGGACGTCGGCCTCGGTGCGGGCCTGCGAGAGCCGGGTCAGTGCCGCCTGGCTGAGGTCGACGATCGCGGGGAGCTCCCTCCAGCGATCGGGCTTGGGCGGCTCCACCCGCACCTCGATCACGATGTGGCTGAACCCGCTCGCCGGCTGCCACTGCTGGGTCTGCGGGTCGAAGCGCAGCAGCGCCCCGTCCTTGACGTAGAGGTGGTCCAGGCCCGCCTCGGAGGAGGGGAGGTCGGTGATCACGTAGTGCCCCGCCTTGGCGGTGTCGGCCGGGATGGAGGTGCTGAACGCGAGCACGCCGCGCACCTCGTCGTTGCCGAGCAGCGCGTCGACACCCTGGGCGAGCTTGCTGGCGACCGGGGCGGCGGCGGTCAGCTGCGGCACGAGGGTGAGCTCGGCGACCTGGTCGAGGAACGCCGTGGCGCGGTCGAGCAGGGAGGACGTGGGCGCCGCGAGCAGGGCGATGTCGACCTCGACGTCGCCGGCGTTGAGCGGCAGGTCCCCGGTCAGGGCCCGGTCGGTCAGCTGCAGCACGTCGAAGTCCGTCTGCCCTCCCCCGGGCGCCAGCGAGAACCGTGAGCGGTCGAGGGTCTGGATGACCGAGATCCTCTGCCCCTGGCTCGGCCACTGCACGACGCTCTGCAGGACCGGTGTCCGGTCCGCCATGCGCTCGCGCGAGAAGCGCAGCGAGACCGAGGTGCACCGCAGCTGCAGGTAGTGGCCGCCCTCGACCGGGCCCTCGGGCGCGGGGGGTGCGGGCTCTCCCCGGATCCACCCGTGGACGTGCTGCTGCGTCTCCTGCTGCCAGATCTGCTTGACCCGCGCCGCGAACCCCATCGCCGCCCCCTTCCGAGACCTGCCCCAGACCTTACGCCGCAGACGGGTCGCAGGGGCACGCCCCGGACGCCGCGTGTGCGCGGCGCTCGGGTGGTCGGGTCAGCTGAGGGCGCTGCCCTGCTTGTACTCCCGGAACGAGATGTTCCAGTCGCCGTAGCCGTTGGTCAGGTCCATCTGACGGTCGGTGCCGGTCACCTCGACCGGGTCGCCGATCTTGGTCAGGCCGTAGAGCCAGCCGGCGTTGGAGGTGCTCATGCCGACGCAGCCGTGCGAGACGTTGGCGTAGCCCTGGGAGCCGACCGACCACGGGGCGGCGTGGAGGAACTCGCCGGAGTAGGTGACGCGCTGGGCGTACTCCACGTTGTCGAGGTCGTAGTACTCCGGGTCGCCCTCGGCGATGCCGGTCGTCGCGGCGTTCATCCGCTTGTAGCGGAACTTCTCGACGATGACCTTGATGCCCGACCGGGTGGTGAAGCCAGGCTTGCCCGCGCTGATCGGGATGGTGCGCAGCAGCTTGCCGTTGCGCAGCACCTTCATGTGGTGAGCGGCGACGTCGACCCGCATGACCAGCTTGTCGCCGATCGTGAAGGACGACGAGCGGTCCTCCTGGCCGAAGACGCCGTTGCCGGCGCGCACGCTGTTGATGTCGGCGTCGACGTCGACCTTGGTGCCGGGCTGCCAGTAGGTCTTGGGGCGCCAGTGGACCTCGTTGTCGGACATCCAGTGCCACGAGCCCTTCTGGACCGGCGTCGTCTTCACCGACAGGTGCCGCTCGATCGAGGCGTGGTCCTTGACCGGCACGTCGAAGCGCAGGATGACGGGCATCGCGACTCCCACGGTCTCGCCGTCGGCCGGCACGAGCGAGGGATAGGTCTGCTGGTCGAGGGTCAGGTCGACGGTGGAGAAGGTGCGGGCGAACCGCTTGGTGACGCCGTCGGCGTCCTCGGCGGTCGCCTTGATGCGGTACTTGGTGCCGGGCTCGAGGCGGCTGGAGGCCTTCCAGGAGCTGCCGTCGTCGGCGAGCGTGCCGGGGACGCGGCCCTTGCCGTTGGCCGTGCGGACGACGACGTCGGTGAGCGATCCGTCCGCGGCGGTGAGCTTGACCAGGTGGTCCACGGCGACGGGCTTGCGCCGGTCGACGTTGGCGCTCACCTGCACCTGCGGCACGGTCGGCGAGGAGCTGGTCTCGTCGCTGAAGGGGTTGCCGAGCGCCCCGTCACCGTCGCCGTCGGCGTTGCACGCGGCCAGGCCGCTGGCGAGGAGCACGCTGGCGCTCACCAGGGCGACGCGGCGCACCGATCGCAGGTGGAAGACGGGTTTGCGGGACTTCACGGGATCCCCCCTCGAGATCTCGGGTACGGCGTTCTCAACTGTAACAACCGGACGCCCACGGACCCGCATCCCGAGCGGTGGGATCCCTCACGAAAAAGCACCGGGGCCGGCCCCCCGTCGGGGAACCGGCGCCGAGGGCTGAGGTCCTCAGTGGGCGTGGACGCCCCGGTAGTACTCGAAGATCCACCCGCTCAGGGCGGCGGCACCGATGATGATGCCGATCGCGAAGAGCCACCACGCCTGCATCGCCACGGCGAAGACGATCACGCCGAGCGTGGCGCCGCACCACAGCGGCCACCAGGAGTACGGCGGGAAGAAGCCGAGCTCGCCGGCACCGTCGGCCACCTCGGCGTCCTTGCGGTCCTCCGGACGCGGCGTGCCCAGCTGGCTCATCCGCCGGGCGTGGAAGCCGAGGTAGAACGTGATCAGCAGGGTCAGCAGCGAGGTCATGACCAGCGCCGTGGTGCCCGTGGGGTCCTCGGCGATGAACCAGTAGACCGGGGAGATCAGCACGAAGAAGATCGTGCAGATTCCGAAGATCCAGGCTTCGACCTTCATCTAGAGGACCCTCCCGTTGTCGGCGCCGACCCGCGGATCGTTGGGGTCGTTGTCGGTCATCTCCAGCGCGGCGATCTCCGGGTGGTGGAGGTCGAAGGCCGGGGACTCCGACCGGATGCGCGGGAGCGTGTGGAAGTTGTGGCGCGGCGGCGGGCAGCTCGTGGCCCACTCCAGCGACCGGCCCCAGCCCCACGGGTCGTCGA
>CAZKZQ010000090.1:0-13920 GCA_964557235.1 uncultured Nocardioidaceae bacterium | reverse complement strand
CGACGACGAAGCAGCGGTCGGCGTCGCCGTCGAAGGCGAGCCCGAGGTCGGCACCCTCGCGCAGCACCGCGGCCTGCAGGTCGCGGAGGTTCTCCGGCTCGATCGGGTTGGCCTCGTGGTTGGGGAAGGTGCCGTCGAGCTCGTAGAAGAGCGGGACCACGTCGAGCCCGAGCGGGTCGAGCACGGCCGGCGCGGTGTGGCCCGCCATGCCGTTGCCCGCGTCGACGACGACCTTGAGCCGGCGGCCGGACACCGGCGCGAGCGCCCGCAGGTGGGCGGCGTAGTCCTCGAGCACGTCGACGGTGCGGACCTCGCCGACCCGGTCGCCCTGCGACACCTCGCCGGCCGCGACCAGGTCGCGCAGCTCGGCCAGTCCGGTGTCGCGACCGACCGGGGCGGCGCCGGCGCGGCAGAGCTTGATCCCGTTGTACTGCGCCGGGTTGTGGCTCGCGGTGAACATCGCGCCGGGCAGGCCGAGGTGGCCGGAGGCGAAGTAGAGCTGGTCGGTGGAGGCGAGCCCGACCAGGGTCACGTCGGCGCCCGCCCGCGACGCTCCCTCGGCGAACGCCCGGGCGAGGCCGGGGCTGGAGGGCCGCATGTCGTGGCCGACCACGACGCCGGTCCCGACGGCGTCGGTCACGGCGACGAAGGCGCCGCCGACGGCCCGGGCGAGGGCCTCGTCGACCTGGTCGGGCACGGTGCCGCGCACGTCGTAGGCCTTGATCACCCGGTCGAGGTTGTCGGGGGCCGTGGTGAGGGTCTGCACGTGCCTCAACCTACTGCCGCGACCGCGGCGTGGTGCGCGGAGCCGGTCAGCTGCGCGAGGTGGTCTCGTCGGCGCCGCGCTCGCCGCGCAGGACCTGCAGGTGACCGCGGCGGCCGATCTCGACGGCCGGGGCGGGCGGGTCCACCGGGGCCGGCGGGCGCGCGGCCTCGCGCACGGCGTCGGCCAGCGCGAGGAGGTCGTCGGTGCTGGGACCGAGCGAGTCCGGGTCGGGCGCGAGGCGGAGGACCTCCCAGCCGCGCGGGGCGGAGAGGCGGTCGCTGTGCTCGTCGCACAGGTCGTAGGCGTGCGGCTCGGCATAGGTGGCCAGTGGTCCGAGGACCGCGGTCTGGTCGCCGTAGACGTAGGTGAGGGTCGCGACCGCCGGACGCCGGCAGGCGGTGCGGGAACATCGGCGGACTGGGCTCACGCGCCCGACGCTACCTGGCCGGGCCGCGCTGCGCGGATAGGCTCGCGGGCGTGGATCGGGGAGCAGAGGAGCTGGGGCCGCGGCGCGGCAGCCGTCGTGACCGGCGGGGGCGCGGCATGAGGGGTCCGGCCGTGCTGCCGGGTCCGTTGACGACCTCGGGGCCGCCGCGGCGCCCGAGCCGGCGGGACCGCTTCGACACGCAGGTGCTCGAGGTCGTCGAGGCGCTGGAGCACCGGTGGTCCGAGGACCTCGGTGCGATGGAGCTCGCGGTGGAGGAGGCGCCGGTCCTCCCCGAGGGCTGGGACGACACGACCGTGCCGCTGGCCTCGCTGGTGCGGCGCGGGGAGCAGGTGCGCCTGGTGGTCTTCCGCCGGCCGATCGAGCTGCGCGCGGCGACGCCGGAGGACCTGTCGGCGCTCATCCTCACCGTGGTCGTCGAGCAGGTGGCCGAGCTCCTGGGGAAGGACCCCCACGAGGTCGACCCTCGCTACGACGACCCCGACGACCTCTGAGCGACCGACCGGGGGCGCGGTCAGACCGCGCGGCGCTTGAGCTTGCGGCGCTCGCGCTCGGACATGCCGCCCCAGATGCCGAAGCGCTCGTCGTTGGACAGGGCGTACTCGAGGCAGTCGGTGCGGACCTCGCACGTCAGGCAGACCCGCTTCGCCTCGCGGGTCGAGCCACCCTTCTCGGGGAAGAACGCCTCCGGATCCGTCTGAGCGCACAGTGCGCGCTCCTGCCAGCTGAGCTCCTCGGCTTCGGTCTCCTCGACCAGGAACAGTTCGCGCATCGTCTCCCCTTCGACCCGGGTGACCCTGACGGATCCCCTCTGTGTGGTGGTGCCGACGCCTCGCCACAAGGAATGACACCGTGAGAATTACAAGCATGTCGTACGCCCGCAGTCAAGCGGAAGTCTGCTAGAGGACGCCGGAGAATGCCGAACATGGTCATTCCGATCTAGACCGAGTAGCCCGAACAGTCCGATTCGTGCCCCTGGGGCCCTCCGCCCCGGAGCGGCCCGACCTTAGCCGCCCCCTCCGGTTTGACCCTCGCCGGGCAGGAGGGGTAGGAGAGCCCTCATGACCTCCCCCACCCAGCCGCCCTCCGGCACGCCCACGGACCGGCGTCGCGTCACGGTCCTCTCCGGCGGCGTCGGCGGCGCCCGCTTCCTCCAGGGCCTGCTCACCGTGCCCGGCTGGGGCGACGAGGTCACCGTCGTGGCCAACACCGCCGACGACCTGTGGATGCACGGGCTGAAGATCTGCCCCGACCTCGACACCGTGATGTACACCCTCGGCGGCGGCATCGACGCCGAGCGGGGCTGGGGGCGCACCGACGAGACCTGGCACGCCAAGGAGGAGCTGGCGGCGTACGGCGTGGAGGAGTCGTGGTTCGGCCTCGGCGACCGCGACCTCGCCACGCACCTCGTGCGCACCCGGATGCTCGACGCCGGCTATCCCCTCTCGGCGGTGACCCGGGCGCTGTGCGACCGCTGGAAGCCCGGCGTGACGCTGCTGCCGATGAGCGACGACCGGGTCGAGACCCACGTCGCCGTCGCGGACGACGACGCACCGTCGGGCAAGCGGGTCGTGCACTTCCAGGAGTACTGGATCCGGCTGCGCGCCGAGGTGCCCGCCCTCGCGGTCGTGCCCGTCGGGATCGAGGCCTCCTCCCCCGCCCCGGGGGTGCTCGAGGCGATCGCCGAGGCCGACGTCGTCCTGCTGCCCCCCTCCAACCCCGTCGTCTCGGTGGGCACGATCCTCGGCGTCCCCGGGATCCGTGAGGCGCTCCTCGGCACGTCGGCGCCCGTCGTGGGGCTCTCCCCCATCGTCGCCGGCACGCACGTGCGCGGCATGGCCCACCAGCTGCTCACCTCGATCGGCGTCGAGGTCTCCGCGGCCGGCGTCGCGGAGCACTACGGCGCCCGCTCCGAGGGCGGGCTGCTCGACGGCTGGCTGGTCGACTCCTCCGACGCCGCCCTGGTCGAGCGCGTGCGCGCCACGGGCATGGCGTGCGAGGCCGTGCCGCTGATGATGACCGACACCGACGCCACCGCCCAGATGGTCCGCGCAGCGCTGACGCTGGCCGGGCTCCCGGCGTGAGCGACCTCCCGGTCGGCGGGCTCCTCGTGGTGCCCGCCACAGGCGTAGGCGAGGTGTCCCCCGGGGACGACCTGGCCGCGCTCCTGGCCGACGCCTGGCGCGGTGCCGGCGTCGTGCCCCGGGACGGGGACGTCGTCGCGGTGACCAGCAAGGTGGTCAGCAAGGCCGAGGGCCGGGTGGTCGACGCCTCGGGCGGCGACGAGCCCCGCGAGGACGCGATCACCGCCGAGACCGACCGTGTGGTCGCCGTGCGCGGGCGCACCCGGATCGTGCGCACGCGGCACGGCTTCGTGATGGCCGCGGCGGGCGTCGACGCCTCCAACGTCGCGGCCGGCTCCCTCGTGCTGCTGCCCCTCGACCCCGACGCCTCCGCGCGCCGGCTGCGCGAGGCCCTCGGCGCGCGCTGGGGCGTCAACGTCGCGGTGGTCGTGACCGACACCGCCGGCCGCGCCTGGCGGGCCGGCCAGACCGACGTCGCGCTGGGAGCGGCCGGTCTGGTGGTGCTGGACGACCACGGCGGCCGGGTCGACCCCTACGGCAACCCCCTGGTCGTGACCGCCCCCGCGGTCGCCGACGAGGTCGCCGGGGCAGCGGAGGTCGCCACCGGCAAGCTCTCGCGCAGCCCCGCGGCGCTGGTGCGCGGCCTGGCCGGCTTCGTGCTCGAGCCCGGCGACCACGGCCCGGGAGCGGCGGCACTCGTGCGGCCCGAGGACGAGGACCTGTTCGGGCTCGGGGCCCGCGAGGCGGTGCTGGTCGCGCTGTCGTCCGGCGGACCGGCCCGTGGCTTCGGTGCGCCCGCGACCCCCGACGAGCTCGCGTCGGCGCTGCGCCGGGTGCTCGGCGAGGGGGCCGCCCTCACCGAGACCGCGCCGGCCACCTGGTCGCTGCGCACGCCGGCCGGTGCGGACCGTCTCGTCGCCGCGGTGCTCACCGCCTGCGGCTGGTCCGCCCTCGACGCGGACGGCCCGGATCACGTCCTGCGCGTGGCCCCGACCCCTAAGATCGAGCCCGACGGCCCCTGAGCCCCGGGCCGCTGCGCACGACCACTTCCCGCCCCGGCCCGACGACGGAGCCGGACCACGACGAGAGAGCGACACGTGGCCAAGAGCAAGAAGAACGCCTCCTCCGCCGGAGACTCCGCGGCCGAGCGCCGCGCGCGCCTGGAGCAGATGCGCGCCCAGGAGAAGGCGCAGTCGCGGCGACGCACGCTCCTCATGGTCACGCCCGCGGTGGTCCTCGCCGTCGTCGTCGGCGTGATGGTGTTCCTGCAGTTCAAGTCGGCCGCCGGGGGCGACCCCTCCGCGCTGGCCAAGATCGGCGTCAAGGCGTCCTCGGCCGGCTGCCAGGACGTCACGACCAAGACCGCCGAGGGCAACCAGGACCACCGTGAGGAGGGCACGACGATCGACTACGCCTCGTCCCCTCCCGCCGCAGGACCCCACTGGGGCCAGTTCCTCTTCGGCGGCCAGGTCCGCAAGTTCTGGACCGCCGAGGACCGCCCTCCGGTCGAGCGGCTCGTGCACAGCCTCGAGCACGGCTACACGATCCTCTGGTACGACGACACCGTCGCCAAGGACTCCGACCAGGTGGACCAGCTCAAGGACATCGCCGACGTGCTCTCCGGCACCGCGCTGGAGGACAAGTTCATGGCGGCGCCGTGGACGGCGACCGACGTCAAGGACCGCGGCTCGGACTTCCCCGAGGGCACCCACGTCGCGCTGACGCACTGGTCGATGGGCGGCACGCAGGGCAACCCCGACGGGCAGCTCGGCGTGTGGCAGTACTGCGGCGAGGTCAGCGGCGAGGCCGTCGCCGACTTCATGAAGGACTACCCCTACTCCGACTCCCCGGAGCCGAGGGCCGGCTGACCGGCCCGGTGTCCTGACCGCCTAGGGCGCGGTCGCCCCGCACGCGACCCGCGTCCCGGGCGCGAGCACCGCTCCCTGCGGCACCACCGCGTCGTCGCCCAGGGCGACGTCGTCCAGGCGCGCTCCCGCACCGACCGAGGCGCCGGGGCCGAGCACGCTGTCGGTCACGACCGCGCCTGCGGCCACCCGGGCCCCGGCCATGAGCACCGAGCCCGAGACGCGCGCACCGGCCTCGACGACGGCGCCGGCCAGCACGCTCGTCCCCGCCTCGACGTCGCCCTCGACCACGGCGTCGACGACGAGCACCCCGCTCGAGGGTGCTGTCACGGCCGTCGAGCCGGCCACCCCGAGGACGAGGTCGCGGGAGGCCTCGACCAGCGCCGCGGGCGATCCCACGTCGCGCCAGTAGGCCGTCTCCACGTGACCGACGACGAGGCGTCCATCGGCCAGCAGGCCCGGGAACGTCTCGCGCTCGACCGAGACCACCTGGCCGTGCGGGATCGTGTCGATGACGTCGCGGCGGAAGACGTAGCACCCGGCGTTGACCTGGTCGGTCGGCGGGTCCTCGGTCTTCTCGAGGAACGCCAGCACGCGCCCCTCGTCGTCGGTGGGCACGCAGCCGAAGGCCCGCGGGTCCTCGACCTGCACCAGGTGCAGCGACACGTCGACGGGCCGCCCGTCGCGGGGGCGGTGGAAGTCGTCGAGCTGGGCACGCAGGTCGTGCCCGCTGAGCACGTCGCCGTTGAGGATCACCACCGCGTGCGCCGGGTCCGGGTCGAGGGCCTCGGCGACGTTGCGGATCGCTCCCCCGGTGCCGAGCGGCTCGTCCTCGGTCACGTAGGTGAGGCGCACGCCGTACCTCCCGCCGTCGCCGAGCACGGGCCGGAACAGCTCCGCGTGGTAGGACGTCGCGAGCACGACGTGCTCCACACCGGCGTCGGCGAGCTTGGTGATCTGGTGCTCGAGGAACGGCACCCCGCCGACCTCGAGGAGGTGCTTGGGCCGCCGCTCGGTGAGCGGCAGCATCCGGGTGCCGAAGCCGCCGGCCACGATGACCGCCTCGGGTGCGTGGTGCGCGTCGTCAGGCATGGGCCGCATCCTAGGGTTGCCGCATGGACCCGACCTTCGCCGCCTTGCTCGACGAGCAGACCCGTCCCGCGGCGGACCCCGGTCGCCCCCTCGTCACCTGGTACGGCGCGTCGCCCGGCGAGCGGGTCGAGCTGTCGGTGACCAGCTGGGCCAACTGGGTCGCCAAGACCGCCTCGCTCCTCCAGGACGAGCTCGACGTCGCCCGTGGCGACCGCGTGCTGCTCGACCTGCCCTCCCACTGGCTGGGCACGGTGTGGCTCGGCGCGTGCTGGTCGCTGGGGGCGGTGGCCGCCGCGACCAGCGGGCCGATCGACGAGGGCGCCGCGCTCGTGGTCTGCGGCCCCCTCTCGGTCGAGGAGCACGCCGCGACCGAGGTGCAGGTCGTGGCGACCTCGCTGGCCCCCCTGGGCACCCGCTTCACCGAGCCCCTCCCCGCCGGCGTCGTCGACTTCGGCGAGGTGGTCTGGGGCCAGCCCGACGCGTTCACCCCGTGGGACACGGTCGTGGCCGACGACCCGGCGTGGGCCGGACCGGCCGAGACGTTGAGCCACCTCGACCTGGTCGAGCTCGCGCGCGTCGCCACCGAGCCGCAGCGGGTCGCGACGACCGCTCAGCCGGTCAGCGACGGCGGGGTCAGGATCCTGCTGCGCGCCCTGGCCTCCGGAGGCGGCACCGTCTGGGTGCCGCCCCACCAGCCCGAGCGCCTGGCGGACCTGGCGGCCGCCGAGCACGCGGTCACGCAGACGGGCTAGCCGGCGTAGTCGTAGCCCGCGAAGCCCTGGGCCAGCAGGCGCCGCGGGGACAGCCCGGTCGCGGTGCCCCGGAGCAGCCACAGCGACCCGGCGGCGTCGCGCGCGACGACGTCGGAGCGGCCGTCGCCGTCGAGGTCGCCGATGCCCTTGAACCACGAGTAGCCCTTGGTGCCGCTGGCGACCTTGGTGCCGCTCATCAGGCCGCCGGGACCGTTGCCGGTCCACAGCCACACGGTGCCGTCGGTCTTGCGCAGCAGGTTGTCGGGAGCGCCGTCGCCGTTGAAGAGACCCACGCCGACCTGGCGGTCCGCGGTGATCGCGGAGTGCGCGACATAGCTGGTCCTGAACCCGGTGCGGCCGTTGCTCGGGTAGATGCGGATGTTGCCGTCCGAGCCACGGGCCATGAGGTCGGGGTAGCCGTCGCCGGTGGCGTCCCCGACCGGGGCCACCATCGACACCTTGTTCCACGCGGCCGCCACGCGCACCGGGGCGGCGTACCGGTCGCCACCGAGGCCGCGCCGCAGCACCAGGTCGCCGGAGGAGGCGACGCGATACATCAGGTCGCCGTGGCCGTCGGCGTTCCAGTCGCCCACGTTGAGCAGCAGGTTGAGGTCCTTGAGCACGATGCCGGTGTCGACCACGCGCCCGAGGTTGCGGCGGCCGTTGTGCGGGAAGACCCGCAGGCTCCGTCCGTCCGCCCCGAGCCCGACGACGTCGCGGGCGGCGGTGCCGGCCACGTTGCCGCCGACGACGAACCACTTCAGCTGCGCGAAGCGGGTGAAGCCGCCGATGCGGGCGGTGAAGCTGCCCCTGCCGTCCCCGGGGAAGATCCAGGTCGCCTTGGACGAGCGCGCGCGGGCCAGCAGGTCGGGGAGCCCGTCGCCGGTCAGGTCGCCTCGGCCCGTCACGACGTCGAACGCGCTCCAGTCGCCCTTGAGCGCCACCCGTGCCCGCAGGCCGGTCCCCGTGCCCCGCAGGAGGGACAGGGTGGAGCCGGAGCCCGCGACCAGGTCGCGGTGGCCGTCGCCGTCGAAGTCGTCGACGCCGATGATGCGCTCGTCGTCCACCCCGCGCGCCAGGCGGTACGCCGCGGCGAAGCCGCCTCCGGCGCGACCGGGGTAGAGCCACAGGTCGTGGCTCGCCGCGGAGCGTCCGACCAGGTCGCTGCGGCCGTCGCCGTCGAAGTCGCCGACGCCGGTGATCAGGTCGAGGGAGTCGAACCGGTCGTAGGTGCGCAGCGCGGCGCCGAAGCCGCCCTTGCCGTCGCCGGGGTAGAGCGAGGCGGGACCCGAGCCCAGCTTGGCGATCAGGTCGCCGACGCCGTCGCCGGTCACGTCGCCCACCGCAGCGCGGAGCGAGGTGCTGCCCCACCCGGTCGCCGCGGTGATGCCGGGCTGGAAGGCGACCTGGCCCGCCGTACGGATCGCGACGACGTGGTTGTCGCTGCTGCGTCGTGCGAGCAGGTCGGGCCAGGCGTTGCCGGAGAGGTCGCCGAAGCGGTTGCGCGCCGCGAACGGACGCTGGAGCTGCTCGGCCTTGCGACGGATGTCGGGTATGCGGGCGTAGAGGTACTTGCCTGGGCACGCGGTCTGCCCGGCGTCGCGGTGGCCGTTGATCGCCTGGAAGTAGCGGCTGGTGACCCACTGCTTGGTGCTGGCCGCGTCGATGCCGTGCAGCGACAGCTTCCACGCGAAGAGGCGCGCGTAGGCGTCGATCACCGCCTCCGGCGGACGGGCGGTCTCGAAGTTGCCGATCGCCGACATCGCGAAGGCGTCGTCGTTGTAGCCGAGCGTGTGCGCTCCGACGACCGGGCGGTCGACCCCGCCGTAGCGGCCCTCCCAGATCTGCCCGAAGCGGTCGACCAGGAAGTTGTAGCCGACGTCGCTCCAGCCCTTGGACTGCGTGTGGTACGCGTAGATCCCGCGGATCAGGGAGGGCACCTGGTCCTTGCTGTAGCTGTTGGCGTTCACCGTGTGGTGGACGAAGCCGGCGTGGATCTCGCCGTAGTGCAGCGACGGCTTGTCGCGCATCCGCTCGTCGGCGCCCCACTGCTCGCGGGAGAAGATCAGCGGCTTGGGCGTGACCATCGCGGGGCCGGTGAGCGCCGAGGACGCCAGCGTGGCGTCGCCGGAGGCTCCCTCGTCGAGGGCGCCGGTGTCGATCGCGGGCGCGGCGGTCCGCGGGGCGACGTCGGCACCCGGGTCGACCACGGCCAGCTGCATGTCGTCAGGGACGTTCCCGTCGGCGGTGGTGGCGCGGATCTGGACGTCGTCGACGTCACCGACCACGACCGCGTCGGTGCCGGGTCGCGCGGCGGCGTCGGCCTCGGCCGAGCCCGGGTCCGGCCCGTGGTCGGCGTCGTAGTCCATGTGCTGCCAGCTGCTCCAGGTCCCGCCGGTCCTGGTCCGCACGGACAGCGAGATGTCGTCGTCGGACAGGCGCACGCCGTGCGCCCACGTCACGCCGACGGTCGCGTAGCCGGTGGCCGCGACGGGGCGGGAGAGAACCGCGAAACGGTCCGCAGCGCGCCTGGCGGTGAGAGAATTGCGGCCGAGCGTCCGCAGCCCACGGGTGCTCACCCCGTGCAGCGGCACCGACCTGACGGTCGGCGTCACCGGGGCCGAGGTCACCACCGAGGTCTCGACCGCACCCGCCGAGGCGGGCGCGCTCGAGTCCGAGGACCCCGGTCCGACGATGTCGAGCTCCAGGAGCGACGCGGCGGGGACGGCGATCGTCGTCACGACCGCCACCGCGAAGGCCTGCTGGCAGGCGAGCACGAATCGGCGTCGGTTCGAGGCGGTCACAGAGGCGCTCCCCAGCAGTCGGTGTGTCACAGGAGGACTCAAATGTCACACCAGTCACACAGCACCGCAATTGGTTCGCGCGAACTACAACGTTGTAATTTTCTCAGCCCGACAATAAATACAACGGTGTAGTTCTCGGCGCGGGCGCCGAGGGGTCAGACGTCGGCGCCGAGCTCGCCGTCGATGTCGTCGTTCTGCTCGTCCTCGGAGTTGACGTCGTCGTTGTCGTCGTCGTCGTAGTGGAGGTACTTGATGCCCTCGTCGACCGGCCCGTCGTAGCCCAGGATGCCCTTCTCCAGCACGAGGACGCGGTCGCACATGCGGCGCACCGAGCCCGCGGCGTGGCTGACGTAGAACAGCGTGCGCCCCTCGTCACGGATCTGCTCCATGCGCTTGATGCACTTCTTCTTGAACGGCCGGTCCCCCACCGCCAGCACCTCGTCGACCAGGAAGATGTCGGAGTCGGTGTGGACCGCGACGGCGAAGCCGAGGCGGGAGAACATGCCCGAGGAGTAGTGCCCGACCGGGGTGTCGAGGAACCTGCCGATGTCGGCGAACTCCACGATCTCGTCGAACTTGCGCGCGATCTCGCGCTGGCTCATGCCCATGATCGCGGCGTTGAGGTAGACGTTGTCCCGGCCGGTGAGCTGCGGGTGGAAGCCCGCCCCGGTGGCGATGAGGCCGGCGATCCGTCCGCGGGTCAGGACCTCGCCGGAGTCGGGCGGCATCACGCCGTTGATCAGCTTGAGCAGGGTGGACTTGCCCGAGCCGTTGAGGCCCATCAGGCCGATGCTCTCGCCCTGCTCGACCGTGAACGACACGTCGTCGAGGGCGAGGAAGTTGTCGCTGATGTCCTGGCCGCGCGCCAGCGCGATCGCCATCTGCTTGAGGGTGCGGTGGTAGCGCAGCGTGAACTGCTTGCTCACGTTGCGCACGACGATGCTCTCGTTGCTCATCAGAGACGCTCCGCGAACTTGCCCTCGAGGCGGGTGAAGATCTTCTGGCAGACGAGCAGGAAGACGATGCCGATCCCCAGCATGATGAACCCGCGCTCGAACAGGTGCGCCGGCATCGCGTCGGGCCCGGTGCACTTGAAGGCGTTGGGGCCGTCGCACGTCGGGACCCAGAAGCACTGCTGGAGCAGCAGCACGGCCTCGGTCAGCGGGTTGGCGAGGTAGAGCTGCTCCCAGAAGGTGCCGCCCAGGCTGCTGTTGGCCACCTTGGAGAAGGGGTAGATCATCGGCACGGCCCAGTGGGTGAAGATCGTCAGCAGGCTGACGAACTGGCCGAAGTCGCGGAAGTAGACGTTGAACGCGCTGAAGACCAGTGCCAGGCCGGTGCAGAACAGCGTCAGGACCGTGAAGCCCAGCAGGCCCGCGAACAGGTCGCTCGGGCCGGGGTGCCAGCCGACGCTGAACGCGGCGACCAGCAGGATCAGCATCTGCGGGAACGCGTGGATCGCCGAGACGATGACCGCGGAGACCGGGAACATCTCGCGCGGCATCGCCATCTTGCGCACGATCGCCTTGTTGCGCATGATCGAGCGCGTCCCGGAGGCGAACGTCTCGGTGAAGAAGTGCACGAACACCAGCGCGCAGAACATGTGGATCGCGAAGTTCGGCACGTCCTTGTGCAGGCCGAGCACCAGGCCGATCACGAAGAAGTACATGCAGAACCGCACCAGCGGCAGGACGTAGGACCACAGCAGCCCGAGGAACGAGCCGTTGTAGCGGGCCTGGATCTCCTTCTGCACCAGCAGCTTGAGGAGGTACGTCCGCTTGGCCACGTCGTGCAGGCCACCGCTGCCGTAGGGCGAGACCAGCGGCGCGTCGGGCACCCACTCGGGTTGCACCGTGTGCGGGACGGGGCCGCCCTTGGGGGCGCGGCCCTTCGCCGCGCTGGGGACCTTGGTGGGCATCAGGACTCCTGGCGTCCCTGCGCAGCGCCACCGGGCGGCATGTCCGCCGGGGTGGTGCCGAAGGTCTTGTCCCACGCCTCCGGCGACACGACGTCGGCCAGGTGGTCGCGGTAGAGCTCGGCCAGGCGCGGCCACTCGCGGTGCAGCCGCTGGTGGATCTCGATCGTGCGGCGGACCAGGTCGCGGTAGCGCTCGGGGTCGCGCTGGTAGAGCGCGGCCGAGGTGCCGTCGGGCATCGAGACGATCGCGGAGTCGAAGCGCGCCAGGCGGTACCACTTCGCGTCCATCGCCGGGACCTCGATCTCGGGGTTGGTCCGGGACAGGCTGCGCGGGGTCTTGAGCTGCCGGATCGGGGCCAGGCCCGCGGTCACCAGCTGGGACAGCCGACCGGGGATCTCCATCCCGTCGCGACCCTTGCGCGGAGGCTTCTCGCGGCGCACCGGCGGGAACGAGTCGGGGTCGGCCTGCAGGCGGGCGTCGGAGAAGTCCTTGACGAACTCCTTGATCCGGCCGAGCCGGGTCGGGAGGTCGTCGTGCAGGTGGTCGGGACCCGCCAGGACCTCCTCCAGCGCCTGGTGGCGCAGCTCGACGGTGGAGTACTGCATCGAGACCAGGTGCTTGATCTGGTGGTTGAGGCTCTCGCGCACCATGCGTCCACCACGCTCGTAGGGCGAGTGCAGCAGCGCGGCGATGAAGCGGTTGCGCTGGTGGAAGAACGCCTGCCAGTCCAGGGCGTCGTTCTTGTCGGTCCACGGGATGTGCCAGACCGCCGCTCCCGGCAGGGACACCGTGGGCACGCCGATCGACTTGGCGCGCAGGCCGAACTCGGAGTCGTCCCACTTGATGAAGAGCGGCAGGCTGAGGCCGATCTCCTCCAGCACGCTGGTCGGGATCAGGCACATGAACCAGCCGTTGAAGTCCACGTCGACGCGCTTGTGCAGCCAGCGCGCCGAGCGCAGGTTGCGGGCGCTGAAGTCCCAGTCGTTGAAGACGCCGGGGGCCGACTGCCACCAGAAGCGCCACGGCTGGACGACCTCGCCGTAGCTGTGCAGGCGCGAGCGGGAGTAGAGGCTGAACATGTGGCCGCCGACGATCGTGCGGCGGCGGGCGAGGTCGGCGAACGTGACCGCCCGGACGATGCCCTCCGGCTCGCAGACCACGTCGTCGTCCATGCACATGAAGTACGTCGACGTGCCCCGGCGCAGGGTCTCGAGCTGGCCGCGGGCATAGCCGCCCGACCCGCCGAGGTTGCCCTGCTCGATCACGCGCAGGTGCCCGTCGAGGCTCTTCTCCGCGTCGGGGAAGTAGTCGGAGTCGGTGACCTTCTGGGTCCCCTGGTCGACCACCAGCACCTCGTCGAGCATGGGCCGCAGCGCCCGCGCGTCGCCGAGCTGGGCGATGAGCTTGGCGCAGAAGTCGGGACGGTTCATCGTCGTGATGCCGACCGTGACGGTGCCGTGGCCGGCCCGGTCCTCGGGCACCTGGGCGCTCCACTCGGCCGACTCGACGACGACGTCCTCGTCACCGGCGACGACGTTGTACCAGTACCACCCACCGTCCACGAACGGCTTGAGCGTGAGGTCGAAGGAGAACTCCTCGGTGTCCGCACCGCTGGTGATCGCGGACTCCACGCGCTGGGAGCGGCCGTTGGCCATCGACTTGTAGACGATGACGGTCGCGCCGACCCCGGTCACGCGCACCGTCAGCGTCACCTCGGAGACGACCGTCCAGCGGCGCCAGTACGACGCCGGGAAGGCGTTGAAGTAGGTGCCGAACGACATCCGCATGCCCTGGGGGACGCGGAAGCGGGTGCGGTCGAGGATCTGGTCGGGGTGGATGTCCTCCCCGGTGCCGGTGGCGACGCGCAGGCTCGCGGCGTGCGCGTCCTTGGCGGCCCGGTTGGAGCCGATCTCGTAGCGGTCGATGTCGAGGCTCGCCTCGTGCGGGTCGACGTAGAGGCTGAGGACGTCGAGGTCGCGGTCCTTGGGCAGGATCTGCCGCTGGAGCACGCGCGCGACGGTCGGGCCCTGGCCGGCCCCGGTCGTCTCGGCGGTCGTGGTGGTCGTGGTCACTCGTCCACTCCTCCGCTGGTCAGCGGCGCGCCCGACTCGAAGTGCGGGCGGATCTTGTTGTCGAACATCGACAGCGCCGACCCGATGGCCATGTGCATGTCGAGGTACTTGTAGGTGCCCAG
>CAZKZQ010000089.1:5833-13945 GCA_964557235.1 uncultured Nocardioidaceae bacterium | reverse complement strand
GGCGTCGCCGAGGACCTCGGCGGCATCGCCACCGAGCGCTCCGCGGTCGCCGGCACCCTGGTCGCCGAGGCGCTCGCCAAGGGCGACATGGGCCTGGCCGTCGCCGTCCTCGCACCGGCCGCGGTCAGCACCGCGCTGTCGCTGTGGGGCACCGACGAGCAGCAGAAGACCTACCTCCCCGCGTTCACCGAGGACGACGTCCCGGCCGCCGCGCTCGCGCTGGCCGAGCCGCGCCCGCTCTTCGACCCGCGCCACCTCGAGACCAAGGCCGTCCGCAAGGGCGACGGCTTCGTGCTCAACGGCACCAAGTCCGGCGTCCCGCGCGGCCACGACGGCGAGCTGTTCGTCGTCGGTGCCGAGCTCGAGGGCAAGCCGCACCTGTTCCTCGTGGAGTCCTCGACCGCGGGCCTCACGGTCGAGAACGACCCGTCGATGGGCCTCCGTGCCGCCGGCATCTCCAAGCTGATCCTCGCCGACGTCGAGGTCGGCTCGATCGCCCTCCTCGGCGACGCCGACACCTACCTCGAGGCCGTCCGCCTGAGCCGCCTGGGCTGGTGCGCCCTCGCGGTCGGCACCGGCCAGGCCGTCCTCGACTACGTCGTGCCCTACGTCAACAGCCGCGAGGCGTTCGGCGAGCCGATCAGCCACCGCCAGGCGGTCGCGTTCATGGTCGCCAACATCGCGATCGAGCTCGAGGGCATGCGCCTGCTCACCTACAAGGCCGCCTCGCGGGCCGCGCAGGGCAAGGACTTCTCCCGCGAGGTCGCCCTGGCCCGCAAGCTGTGCGCCGACAAGGGCATGCAGATCGGCCTGGACGGCGTGCAGCTGCTCGGTGGCCACGGCTACGTCAAGGAGCACCCGGTCGAGCGGTGGTACCGCGACCTCAGAGCCATCGGAGTCATGGAAGGAGGGGTGTTGGTCTGATGATCAACCTCGAGACCCCCAAGAAGCACCGCCCCCTGATCGGGCAGGCCCACCAGGTCGCGATGAACCTGCTGCGCCCCAACAGCCGCAAGTACGACACCCTCGAGCACGAGTACCCCGTCGAGCTCGACATGCTCGCCGCGATGATCGACGGCCTCTCGGAGTCCGGCGCCTCGGAGGGCGCGGGCGCGTCCGGCGTACGCCGTGACGAGTCGGAGGGCGGCAAGAAGGACAAGGGCGTCAAGAACGGCGCCAACCTCGCGTCGGTCCTGAGCATCCTCGAGATGTGCTGGGGCGACACCGGTCTGCTGCTGTCCATGCCGCGCCAGGGCCTCGGCAACTCGGCGATCGCCTCGGTCGCCAACGACGAGCAGGCCGAGCGCTTCAAGGGCGTGTGGGCCGGCATGGCGATCACCGAGCCGGGCGTCGGCTCCGACTCGGCCAACATCTCGACCACCGCGGTGCTGGACGGCGACGAGTACGTCATCAACGGCGAGAAGATCTACGTCACCGCCGGCGAGCGCGCCGACGCGATCGTGGTGTGGGCGACGCTCGACAAGAGCCTGGGCCGCGCGGCGATCAAGTCGTTCGTGGTCGAGAAGGGCACCCCGGGCATGCGCCTGGAGCGTCTGGAGCACAAGCTCGGCATCCGCGCCTCCGACACCGCGGCGTTCATCTTCGAGAACTGCCGCGTGCCCAAGGAGAACCTCCTCGGCTCGCCGGAGATCGACACCAAGCAGGGCTTCGCCGGTGCGATGGCGACCTTCGACAACACGCGTCCGCTGGTCGCCGCGATGGCGCTCGGCTGTGCGCGTGCCGCGCTGGACTTCACCAAGGACCTGCTCGCCCAGAGCGGCGTCGAGGTGGACTACGACGCCCCGGCGTTCAACCAGCACGCCGCCGGCGCGACGCTGCTGCAGCTGGAGTCGGACTGGGAGTCGGCCTACCTCCTCACGCTGGAGGCCGCGTGGATGGCCGACAACGGCAAGGCCAACTCGCTGGAGGCCTCGATGGCCAAGGCCAAGGCCGGTCGCATGGGCAGCGACGTGACCTTGCGCTGCGTCGAGCTCACCAGCACGCTGGGCTACAGCGAGCACGACCTGCTGGAGAAGTGGGCCCGTGACTCCAAGATCCTCGACATCTTCGAGGGCACGCAGCAGATCCAGCAGCTCATCGTGGCCCGCCGGATCCTGGGGCTGTCCTCGGCCCAGCTGAAGTGACCCGGCAGGAGCCCGCATGACCAAGCCCGTCCTCATCACCGGCTGCTCGACGGGCATCGGCGCCGCCACGGCGTCGCTGCTCGTCGACCAGGGGTTCACCGTCTATGCCACGGCCCGCAAGCCCGAGACGCTGCGCGACCTGGAGGCCAAGGGCTGCCGCACGATGGCCCTCGACGTCACCGACGAGGACTCGATGGCGGCCGCGGTCGCGCAGGTCGAGGCCGACGAGGGCGCGGTCTGGGGGCTGGTCAACAACGCCGGCTACAGCCAGTCCGGTGCGCTCGAGACGCTCACGCTCGACAGCGTGCGCGCGCAGTTCGAGACCAACGTCTTCGGCCTGCTGCGCATGACCCAGCTGGTCCTGCCCGGCATGCGCCGGACGGGCTCCGGACGCATCGTCAACATCGGCTCCATGGGCGGCAAGCTCACCTTCCCCGGTGGCGGCGTCTACCACGCGACGAAGTACGCCGTGGAGGCGCTGAGCGACGCGATGCGCTTCGAGGTGCAGGGCTTCGGCGTCAAGGTCGTGCTCGTCGAGCCCGGCCTGATCACCACCGACTTCGCCAAGACGGCCGTCGCCAGCGTCGACTCCGGCGCGACCGGCGCCTCGGGCGACGACGGCCCCTACGCCCGCTTCAACAAGTCCGTCCGCAAGGGCACCGCTGAGGTGTACGTCGGCCCGATGGCCAAGCTCGGCGGCCCGCCCGAGGTGGTCGCCAAGGTCGTCGCCAAGGCGCTGTCGTCCAGCCGCCCCAAGGCGCGCTACACCGTCACGCCGTCCGCCAAGCTCGCGATCGCGCAGCGCCGCATCACGCCCGACCGGCTGTGGGACCTGAGCATGCGCGCGCAGTTCCCGGTGCCCGGCAAGGACTGACCGGGCGCACCGCCCCTCAGCTCAGCTGGAGCGGCTCCGTCTGGCGCTTGGACTCGCCGCCGTCAGGCGACTCCTCGGTGGTGATGCCCTCCGGTCGTCCATCCGTGGCGGGGGCGTCGGTCACCGAGGGCACCAGTCGGACGACGACCGACTTGTAGGCCGGCTGGTTGCTGCCCTCCGCCTTGGAGTCCAACGAGACCAGGGCGTTGGTCTCGGGGTAGTACGCCGCTGCGCAGCCCTTGGGGGTGTCGTAGGAGACGACGCGGAACCGTTCGACCGTCCGCGTCGACCCGTCCTCCCACTCGCTGACGATGTCGACGTGCTGGCCGTCGCGCAGACCCTGGGCCTCGATGTCATGCGGGCTCACGAAGACCACCTGTCGCCCGTTCTTGACGCCGCGATAGCGGTCGTCGAGGCCGTAGATGACGGTGTTGAACTGGTCGTGGGAGCGCATCGTCTGCAGCAGCAGCCGACCCTCGGGCACGTGCAGCACCTCGGTCGGGCTCACGGTGAACACCGCACGGTCGACGTCGGTGGGGAACGTGCGGGTGTCGCGCGGCGGGTGGGGGAGGACGAACCCGCCCGGCTGGTCGACCTTCTCCTCGTAGCCGGCGCAGCCGGGCACGACGCGGCCGATGCGACGCCGCAGCTGGCGGTAGTCGTCGCGGAACTCCGCCCACGGGATCGAGTACCGGTCACCGAGGGTCGCGATCGCCGTCGAGCACACGATGTCGACCTCGGAGCGCAGCTGGTCGGAGGCGGGCTCGAGGGGGCCGTGCGAGGCGTGGACCGAGCAGACCGAGTCCTCGACGGTCACGCGCTGGACGCGTCCACCGGTCAGGTCCTTCTCGCTGCGGCCGAGCGGCGGCAGGATCAGCGCCTCACGACCGTGCACGACGTGCGAGCGGTTGAGCTTGGTCGAGACCTGGACGGTCAGGTCGGCCTTGAGCAGGGCGTCCTCGGTCACGGCCGTGTCCGACATCGCTCCGACGAAGTTGCCGCCCAGGCCGAAGAACACCCGGGCCCGGCTGTCCCGGAAGGCCTTCACCGCAGCCACGGCGTCGAGACCGTGCTCGCGCGGCGGCTCGAAGCCGAACTCGTCGCGCAGCGCGTCGAGGAAGTGCTCCGGCGGGCGCTCCCAGATGCCCATCGTGCGGTCGCCCTGCACGTTGGAGTGGCCGCGGACCGGGAACAGCCCGGCGCCCGGCTTGCCGATGTTGCCCTGCAGGAACGCGAGGTTGGAGATCTCCTTGACGTTGGCGACACCGTTGCGGTGCTGGACGACCCCCATCGCCCAGCAGTACACCGTCTTGCGCGAGGCCGCGATCATCCGTGCGGCCTCCTCGATCTCGGTCCGCGACAGCCCGGTCGAGGCGAGCACGAGGTCCCAGTCCAGGGAGCGCAGGTGCTCGGCGTACGCCTCGAAGCCGTGGGTGTGCTGCTCGATGAAGTCGTGGTCGAGCGCGTCCCACTCCAGCAGCAGCGAGGCGATCGCCTGGAACAGCGCCAGGTCGCCGTTGATGCGCACCGGCAGGTAGAGGTCGGCCATGGTGGTGCCGCGGCCGATGACGCCCTTGGGGTTCTGCGGGTTCTTGAACCGGACCAGGCCCGCCTCCTTGAGCGGGTTGATCGCGATGATCTTGGCGCCGTTCTTCTTGGCGATCTCGAGCGCGCTGAGCATCCGGGGGTGGTTGGTGCCCGGGTTCTGCCCGGCGATGACGAGCAGCTCGGCGTCGTGCACGTCGTCGATGGTGACCGAGGCCTTGCCGATGCCGATCACCTCCGCGAGGCCGACGGACGTCGACTCGTGGCACATGTTGGAGCAGTCCGGGAGGTTGTTGGTGCCGTAGGCGCGCACGAACAGCTGGTAGGCGAAGGCGGCCTCGTTGGAGACCTTGCCCGAGGTGTAGAACACCGCCTCGTCCGGCGACGCGAGACCGTTGAGGCGCTCTCCGATGAGCGCGAACGCGTCGTCCCACGAGATCGGCTCGTAGTGGGTGCCCCCGGCACGCAGCACCATCGGCTCGACGATGCGGCCCTGCTGCCCGAGCCAGTAGTCGGTGCGGTCGCGCAGCTGCTCGACGGAGTGGGCGGCGAAGAACTCACGCCCCACCTCGCGTCGCGTCGCCTCGTCGGTCACGGCCTTGACGCCGTTCTCGCAGAACTCCGCGGTGTGCCGGTGCTCGGGCGCGGGATCCGGCCACGCGCAGCCCTGGCAGTCGAACCCGTCGGCCTGGTTGAGCTTGAGCAGGGTCTGCGCGGTGCGCCGCACGCCCATGCCCTCGAGGGCGCGCTTCATGCTCACCGCCACCGCGGTCGGACCCGCGGCGTGGTCCTCGGGATGGCTGACGACGAGGTCGTTCTCGTCGATGTCGTCCTGCGGTGCCTTGGTCATGGAGCCCCTTTCGGTCGCCTACCCGTACCCGGGCGCCTCGGGGATACGCATCGCTCGCCCCGAGAATGCGTGGACTGACCGCCGCTCATCGTTCACCTGGACGTCACGCCGACTCCGCAGGCTCGTCAACCCGGCCGATCAGCCTGGAGCCATGAAGATGCAGATGGCAGCACTGTTCGGGCTGGCCGCGTACTTCGTCTACGCCACGACCTTCGCGACCCTGCTCGCGGGGATCTGGGGTCCGCGCTAGCCCGACACCACCGCCCGGCACCATCAACCCGCGTCCGGCCTCGCTCGACCACCGACCGAGCCGGACGCCCCTCAGCAACGAATACCGTGGGACCGACGACTTCTGCACTCCCCAGGAGGGTTCCACGCATGACGGCCACCTTGCCGCCCGACCAGTCCGCCACGACCCCGATGGCACCGGGGTCCGTCGGGCGGCCGGTGGCCGCCACCCTCCTCGACCTGGCCAGCCGGGTCTTCGGCGGCGACCCGCCGGTGCGCATCGCCGCCTGGGACGGGTCCGTCGCCGGTCCTGCTGACGCCCCCACGGTCCGGGTCACGACGCCCGCGGCCCTGACGCGGCTGATGTACCACCCCGGCGAGCTCGGCCTCGCCCAGGCCTACGTCACCGGCGAGATCGACCTCGACGGCGACCTGCTCGACGGGTTCCGCCGGGTCTGGCAGCTCACCCGTGAGCGTGGGCTCACCTCCCGCCTGGACGCGGGGACCGTCGTCGCCGGGCTCAAGGCGGTCAAGGACCTCGGCGTGATCGGCGCCCCGCCCGCACCCCCGGCGACCCAGGCCAACCTGCGCGGCCGCCTGCACAGCCGGGCCCGCGACCGCGAGGCGATCTCGCACCACTACGACCTGAGCAACGAGTTCTACGACTTCATCCTGGACCGTCACAAGGCCTACTCCTGCGCCTACTTCACCAGCGACGACCCGTCGTACACGCTGGAGGACGCGCAGCGCGACAAGCTCGACCTGGTCTGCCGCAAGCTCGGCTTGGACAAGGCGAAGCCCGGCCACCGGCACCTCGACATCGGCTGCGGCTGGGGCTCGCTGTCGCTGCACGCGGCCGCGGAGTACGGCGTCGAGGTGGTCGGCGTGACGATCGCCAAGGAGCAGAAGGCCTACATCGACGAGCGCATCGTCCGCGAGGGGCTCGAGGGCCGCGTCGACGTGCGGCTGCAGGACTACCGCGAGGTCGCCGACGGGCCGTTCGACACCGTGTCGTCGATCGAGATGGGCGAGCACGTCGGCAAGCGCAACTACCCCGTGTTCCTCGGCCAGATCGAGCGGTTGCTCCGACCCGGCGGCCGCGTGGTCATCCAGCAGATGTCCCGCACCACCCGCCCCGGCGGCGGACCGTTCATCGAGGCCTTCATCGCCCCCGACATGCACATGCGTCCCGTCGGCGAGACCGTCGCGCTGATCGAGGAGGCCGGTCTCGAGGTGCGTGACGTGCACGCGCTGCGCGAGCACTACGTCCGCACCGTCGACGCGTGGTACGCCACCTTCGAGTCCAACTGGGACCGCGTGGTCGCGATGGTCGGCGAGGAGATGGCCCGCGTGTGGCGGCTCTACCTCGTCGGCGGCGCGCTCGCCTTCGAGGAGGGGCGCATGGGCGTCGACCAGATCCTCGCGGTGAAGCCCAGCGCGGACGGCCGCAGCGGCATGCCGTGGGTGCGAGACTTCTGAGGTGATCGCCTCCCTCGCCTGGACCGCTCTCGCGGTCGTCCTCACGATGGCGGTCACCTTCGCCATCGCGCTCCGTGTCGGCAAGCACGCGGTCATCGACGTCACGTGGGGTCTCGGGTTCGCGGTCGTCGCGGTCGTCTCGCTCGCCGTCACCGGCACGAGCCCGGTCGCGCTCCTCGCGGTCGCGATGGTCGTGCTCTGGGGGCTGCGGCTGGCCGGGCACATCTTCCTGCGCTCACGCGGCCACGGGGAGGACCCGCGCTACGAGGCCCTGCTGGGCAAGGCGTCGGGCAGCCGCAACGCCTACGCCCTCCGGCGGGTCTACCTCCCGCAGGCGGTCATCCTCTGGTTCGTCTCCTGGCCCGTCCAGGCCGCGGTGACCGGTGACGACGACCCCGGCGCGCTGGCCTGGGTCGGGTTGGCCGTCTGGGCGGTCGGACTGTTCTTCGAGACCGTGGGGGACTGGCAGCTCCAGCGCTTCCGCGACGACCCGTCCAACAAGGGCAAGGTGCTCGACACGGGTCTGTGGCGCTACACCCGCCATCCCAACTACTTCGGCGACGCGACCGCCTGGTGGGGCGTCTGGCTCGTCGCGGTCGACGCAGGCGGCTGGTGGACCGTCCTGTCTCCGGTCGTGATGACGTGGTTCCTCGCCAAGGGCACGGGCGCAGCCCTGCTGGAGAAGGACATCCACAACCGCAGGCCGGAGTACGTCGACTACATCCGCCGCACGAGCGGGTTCGTCCCCCTGCCGCCCAAGAAGTCGTGACCCTGCCCGAGGAGCTCGACCTCGCCGGCCGCGTGGCCCTGGTGACAGGTGCCGGGGCTCCGGACGGCATCGGGTTCGCCAGCGCCTCCCTGCTCGGCCGCCTCGGGGCCTCGCTCGTCGTGTGCGCCACGACCGAGCGCGTCCACGACCGCGTCGCCGAGCTGGCAGCCCTCGGGGTCGAGGCTCGCGGGTTCGTCGGGGACCTGACCGACGAGGCCGCCGT
>CAZKZQ010000089.1:0-5733 GCA_964557235.1 uncultured Nocardioidaceae bacterium | reverse complement strand
GCCAAGGCGGGGATGGTCGGGCTCACGCGCGCGCTCGCGGTCGACCACGCCGGCAGCGGCGTCACCGTCAACGCGGTCGCACCCGGCTGGATCGCGACGGGCAGCCAGACGGCCCACGAGGCCGAGCAGGGACTGAGCACGCCCGCGGCTCGCAGCGGCACGCCTGCCGAGGTGGCGGGCGCCGTCGCCTTCCTGTGCACCGACGCCGCGGCGTACGTCACCGGCCAGTGCCTGGTCGTCGACGGCGGCAACACGGTCGCGGAGGAGCGCACCTAGGCTGGTGCGGTGCGTTTCCTCGACGAGACCGGCCTGCCGGCCCACGACCTGACCTACGACGACGTCTTCATGGTGCCGCGGCGGTCCGCCGTCGCCTCGAGGTACGACGTCGACCTCTCGACCCACGACGGCACCGGCCTGACGCTGCCCCTCGTGGCGGCCAACATGACCGCGGTGTCGGGCCGACGGATGGCCGAGACGCTCGCACGGCGCGGGGGACTGGCGGTCATCCCGCAGGACATCCCGCTGCCCGTGGTGGCCGACGTCGTCCGGTGGGTCAAGGCTCGGCACCCCGTCTTCGAGACCCCGATCGTGCTCGACCCCGAGCACACCGTCGCCGACGCCCTCGCGCTGATCCCCAAGCGCTCGCACCGCGCCGCCTTCGTGGTGGTCGACGGGCGCCCGGTCGGCGTGGTGTCGGAGGACGACTGCACCGGTGTCGACCGCTTCACCCAGGTGCAGACCGTGATGAGCGGCAAGGTCTCCTCGCTGCGTGACGACGTGGCGCCCCGCGACGCCTTCGAGCAGCTCGAGGAGGAGCGTCGCCGCCTCGCGCCGGTCGTCGACGCCGACGGCCGACTCGTCGGCGTCCTGACCCGCACCTCCGCGCTGCGCGCGACGATCTACGGCCCGGCGCTCGACGACCAGGGCCGGCTCAAGGTGGCCGCGGCCGTCGGGATCACCGGCGACGTGACCACCAAGGCCGAGGCGCTGCTCGACCTCGGGGTCGACTGCCTCGTGCTCGACACCGCGCACGGCCACCAGGAGCGCATGATCGAGGCCCTGGCGAGCGTGCGCGACCTGGACCCGCAGGTCCCGATCGTGGCCGGCAACGTGGTGTCCTCCGAGGGCACCCGCGACCTCGTCCAGGCCGGCGCGACCATCGTCAAGGTGGGCGTGGGTCCGGGTGCGATGTGCACCACCCGGATGATGACCGGCGTCGGGCGCCCGCAGTTCTCCTCGGTGCTCGAGTGTGCGCGCCAGGCCCGCGAGCTCGGCGCGCACGTGTGGGCCGACGGGGGAGTGCGGCACCCCCGCGACGTCGCGCTGGCGCTGGCCGCCGGCGCGAGTGCCGTCATGGTCGGCTCGTGGTTCGCCGGCACGCACGAGAGCCCCGGCGACCTGCACGAGGACGCCCAGGGACGGCGCTACAAGGAGAGCTTCGGCATGGCGTCGGCCCGCGCGGTCGCCAACCGCACGACGACCGAGTCGGCCTTCGACCGCGCCCGCAAGGGGCTCTACGAGGAGGGCATCTCCTCCAGCCGGATGTACCTCGCACCGGGCCGTCCCGGGGTGGAGGACCTGCTCGACCAGATCTGCGCGGGCGTGCGGTCCTCGTTCACCTACGCCGGCGCGCGCACGCTGCCGGAGTTCGCCGACCGGGCCGTGGTGGGCGTGCAGTCCGCCTCGGGCTTCCACGAGGGGCGACCGCTGCCCGCCGGCTGGTGAGCCTCACCTCATTGGCCCCAGTGGTCCCACCGGTCACTTTTCACGCCGAAGTCACCACCAACCTCCTGGCGCCGGGTGATGATCGGGACCAAGGACCCATCGCGGTCGGGACCTCTTGCCCAGTGTCTCGGCGGCGAATTTCTTTTGGGAGGAAGAAATGTCGTCCACCTCTGCGCTGCGCCCCCTCCGCGGCCGCCTGATCGCCCGCACCCTCGGTGCGTGCCTGCCCCTGGCCCTGCTGGCCGGCGTGGCGGGCACCCAGACCGCGGTGAGGACCGAGGCACCCCTGAGCACCGACCCCGTGCACGAGACCGCTGCGTCGACGTACCGCTGGGCGCCCAACCGGGCCAACCCCACCAACCCGCTGGCCAACCGCACGTGGGGCGTCTACAAGGGCAACCAGGAGCAGTCCTGGCAGCCCTACCTCAACGCCTCCGGCCTCACCAAGACGCTGCTCGGCGAGATCGCGCTGCGGCCCAAGTCCAAGTGGTACGGCGCGTGGATCAAGCCCGCCGACATCGCCTCCAAGGTGCGCAGCCACATCGTCAACGCCCAGGCCGGTGACCCGAGCACCCTGGTGCAGCTCACCACCTTCGCGCTCAAGCCGTGGGAGCACGACGCCTGCAAGCAGCTGCCCACCGACGCGCAGAAGGCCTTCTACAAGCGGTGGGTCAACGAGTTCGCCAAGGGCGTCGGCAACGCCCACGTCGCGCTGGTGCTCCAGGCCGACGGGCCGTTCGCGCTGTGCGCGCCGGGCGGCTCACGGGTCTACTCCAACCTGATCCAGTACTCCGCCAAGGTCTTCGGCGCCCTGCCCAACACCTCGGTCTACATCGACGCCGGTGCCGCCGACTGGATGAAGGACGACGTCGAGCGCGCCGCGACGCTGCTGCAGCGGGCCGGGGTGCAGTACGTCCGCGGCTTCGCGCTCAACTCCACGCACTACAGCCCGACCGAGCGCGAGGTGCTCTTCGGCGCCCGCCTCGTGCGCGAGCTCTACGAGCGCGGCATCTCCGGGCGCCGGTTCATCGTCAACACCTCGAGCAACGGCAAGGGCTTCGCGGGCTACACCTACAAGGGCTCGAACTTCGACAACGCCCGGGTCTGCGACTCGCTGCTCGACACGGCCTGCGTGACCCTCGGCATCCCGCCGACCATGGACTTCAGCAACCCGACCTGGGGGCTGTCGGACGACGCGACGACCAAGGCCCTGCGCCTGTGCGACGCGTTCATGTGGTTCGGCCGGCCGTGGCTCTACATGCAGGCCGACCCGTTCGACACGCAGCGCGCCCTGCAGCTGGTGAAGACCTGGCCCTACCTCGCCACGTCCTGAGGCGCGCTCAGCCCGGTGCCCCGAAGGTCGCCGTGCTGCCGTCGGACCTGACCACCAGGCCGCAGCGACCCACGCGGGTCCCGAGCCACGTCAGCGCGTCCGCGCCCAGGGCATAGGCGGCGGTCGCGTCGAGGTCGGCCCAGGTCAGGTCCGGGCCGACCACGGTCACCGAGGCGATGCCCTGCGGCGCCTCGCCGGTGCGCGCGTCGACGAGGTGGGCGCCGCGGTGCGCGGTGCCGGAGGTCGCCACGGCTCCGCGGCGCACCGGCACCCGCGCCAGCACGCGCGTCGGGTCGTGGGGGTCCTCGATGCCGACCTGCCACGGCTCGCCGGCCGGGTCGTCCACGTGGCACAGCAGGTCCCCGCCGGCCGACAGGCACCAGTCCGCGCCGTCGAGCCGCCGCAGGGCCTGAGCCGCGCGCTGCACGGCCCACCCCTTGACGACCCCGCTCGGGTCCAGGACGAGGTCGCCGGAGGCTCCTGGCCGTCGTACGTCGAAGGCGCCGGTGGACTCGACCCGGGCCTGCTCGCCGAGGGCGAGGACCTCGGCCACCTCCGGCGGGCAGTCCTCGAGCGTGACCTCGCCTCGGCCGAGACGCGAGACCCACGAGTCCTCGCGATAGGTGCTGAACACCGCGTCCGCGTCGCGCAGCGAGGCCAGCACCTCGGCCCAGGCGGCGTCGACCTCGGACTCGGCAGGACCGGGCCGGACCGCCAGGGAGATCGGCATCCCCATCACCTGCTCGACGCGGCGCCGCACCGCCGTGGCGGTCACAGTCCGGCCTTGTCAAGGGCGCTCTGCAGCGACTGGAGATAGCCCGTGCTGGTCACCGTCGCGCCGCTGACCATGTCGATCGACGCGCTCTGCTGGTCGAGGGTCTCCTGCACCAGGGTGGGCAGCGCGAAGTTGTTGATCTCGGCGTCCCTGGAGTTGCCGCTGGGGTACTGCGGCACCGACACCTCGGTGATCTTCCCTCCGCTCACCCTGATCGCGACCTGCACCGGACCCCACTGGGTGCCGACGAGGTCGCCGGTCACCGTCCTGCCGGTCCCGTGGGTGGTCGTGGTCGCCGAACCCGGCACGGCGCTGGAGCGGTACGACGAGGCGGGGCTCGCGGCCGGCGTCGAGGACGTCGAGGTGTGGTAGCCGAACAGCAGCACCAGGACCGACAGGGTGCTCAGGCACCACAGGACGATGCGTCTCATCGCAGTCACCAGCTGAAGGTCTCGGAGTGGATCTGGGAGTCGGGCACGCCTGCGGCGCGCAGGTCGCGCACCACCAGGGCGGCCCACGGCTCGGGGCCGCAGACGAACACGTCGCGCTCGGCCACGTCCGGCACCCAGAAGCGCAGGGCGTCGAGGTCGGTCACCGGTCCCAGCCCCTGGCCGAGCCAGGAGTCCGGGCGGCGACGGCGACCGGGCAGGCGCAGGACGCGGAGGCCGCGCTGGTCGGCCAGCCGGTCGAGCTCGCCGGCATAGAGCGGCTGGTCGGTGTAGCGCTGGAGCACGACGGCCTCGCCCGGGGCGTAGGCGAGCCCCTCGGCCAGCGCGCGCAGCGGCGCCATGCCGACGCCCGCACCGATGAGGGCGACCTTGGGGTGGCTCCGGGCGCGCTCGCTCAGGCGGCCGTAGGGCCCCTCGACGAGCACCCGCGTGCCGGGCGTCAGGCTCTGCACGTCGCCGCTGCCGTCGCCGACGTCCTGCACGGTGATCCGCAGCGTCCTGCCGTCGGGCGCCGCCGACAGCGAGAACGGGTTGGCCCGGGTCCAGCCGCGGCGGCCGAGGAAGCGCCAGGTGTAGAACTGGCCGGCCTCGTGGTCGAAGCGGTGCAGGTCCCGGCCGGTGAGGTAGACCGACGAGATGCCGGGCGCCTCGGGCACGACGGCGGCGACCCGCAGACCCATGCGGAGGTTGCGCCACACGGGCAGGCCCACGCGCCAGGTGAGCACGCTCGCCAGGGCCGCGCCCCACGCCGACCACCAGAACACCGTCCGGGCGAGGGAGCCGGTGAGCTCCTGACCCGTCCACAGCTGGTGGGGCAGGGCGAGCCCGGCGCCGAGGTAGGCGTAGAGGTGCAGCAGGTGCCACGACTCGTAGCGCAGCCGGCGTCGTGCGGCCTTGATCGAGGTGCCCACGACGAGGACGAGCGCGACCGTCCCCGCAGCGGCGAGCAGCATGCCGGGGTAGTCGACGACGAGGTTCCAGAGCATGCGCGGGAAGTTCGGGACCGACCCGCCGGCGTACCCCCACGTGATCGCGCCGATGTGCACCCACATGAGGGAGAAGGACGTGAAGCCGATCAGGCGGTGGCTGCGCGCCAGCCGGTCCTGGCCGAAGGCCTTCTCCAGCAGGGGCACGCGGGCCATGAGGACGACCTGCACCAGGAGGAGCACGCTGGCGACGAGGCCGGTCAGCCGACCGAGCGAGACCAGGGCCCCGGCCCAGCTCGCGAAGCCGCCGACCCCGCCGCCGGCGGCCCACCAGTACGACACCAGGAGCAGCGCGCCCCACAGGGTCGTGCCGGCGGCGAGCCGCACCGCCTCGTCGCGCCGGGCGCGGACGCCGAGGGGAACGGCGTACGACGGGTGGGTGGGCCTGTCCAGCGTGGTCATGTCACCGAGCGTGCGCCCGCAGGTTGGGGCGACCGTGGGCGCTGCCTGTGCGCTCCCTGTGAG
>CAZKZQ010000088.1:0-14212 GCA_964557235.1 uncultured Nocardioidaceae bacterium | reverse complement strand
GACTTGCGCCGGCGTAGCCCCGCCGCCTGCAGCCGCGCGACGAGCTCCCGCGAGCGCACCGGCACCGCGCCGAGCGCGACCAGCTGGTCGTAGTACTCCTCGGGCACGTCGTAGTGGTCCCGCTCGAAGCCGCGCTCCGGGATCCCGGCGTCGCGGGCGAACGCGTGCAGCTCGTCGTACGACGTGTCGCTGGCCAGGTGCGACCACAGCCGTCCGCGCCAGGGCACGGACGGCGGGTCGATGAGAATCACCTGGCCAGCGTAGGCGTCGTCGGTCAGGACACCTGTCGCGTGATCGAGCCCGTCGTGCCGTTGGGCACGCTGAACGCGCCGAACACCTGGGCGGGGATCCTCAGCGCGGTGGCGCCGTTGGTCACCTTGCCGGACCACTGCGTGACGGTCGCGGAGTCACCCGAGCCGCAGGGGATGTCGCTGGCATAGCCGTTCTGACCAGCGACCGTGAGCGAGCCCGAGCCGGCCTTGGCGACCAGCGAGGCGTTGTCGAGGCCGCCGGAGAACGTCGGGAGCGGCACGCTCGCCAGGTTCACGATGTCGGTGCGGGTGGCGCCGGACGGCGACGGCAGGGTCGTGCTGCGGAAGCCCATCGCGGAGGCGGTGGAGCCGCGGCGGGTGCCGCTGACGCCGGTCATCGTGGAGGAGCTGAACTGATAGCTGCTCCACGAGAGGTACGACGAGCACGAGGCCGGCGTGGTGGCGCAGGTGACGTCGTAGGTCCAGTTGACGTTGGCCGCACCGTTGAACGCGATCGCGCGCGTGGCCTTGCCGACGTTGCCCCACGGCTGGGTGCCGGTCTTGAAGAACGCGATGCCGCTGACGTCCATCGGGCGGGACTTCGAGGCGACCTGGGTGCCGCACATGCGCTTGCGGACCGTGCCGTCCGGGCTGAACTTGAGGTTGAGCCTGCCGCGGTCGCCGGTCTGGGCGGACGTCAGGACGAGGGTGCCGCCGCCGGTGCTGTCGATCTTGAGGGCCGAGGCCGGCGCCTGGAACGTCCAGGTGTGGCTCTCCCGGCCCTGGGACAGTCCGATCGACACCGACGTGCCGCTCGTGGCGCCGATGGTGAGCGCGAGCTTCTTGCCGCTGGTCGAGGTGAGGGTCGTCTTGGCGTAGAAGCCCTTGCTGGTCAGGGCTCCGGTGCCGGCCCGGGCAGCGGCGTCGTCCGCGGCGTTGGCGGGCACGGCGTGGAGCGCGGCGACCGAGCAGGCGGCGACGGCGGTGACGCGGGCGAGGGTCGAGAGCGACATGGGGATCTCCTGTTTGCTGGTGGACCCGCCTCTCGGGCCCTGCGGAGCACCCTCGCCGTGGTCGCTTGCGCCTGACTTGTGGGTCGCTTGTGCCGACTTGCAAGCGGTCAGGCGTCGAGCGTCGAGGCGATCCGCAGCAGCTCGACGTGACCCTGCGCCACGCCGGCCGTCTCCATCCGCCCCAGCGCCGCGACGGCGAGCTCGCCCGCGATCGGGTCGCCGAGCGCGTGGGCGACCTCGGCCTGCGCCCACCGCGCCTCGTGGTGCCCGAGCGGCGGACCCTCGATGACGGCGCGCGCGACGAGCGGCCGCGCCTCCTCTGCGCGATCGAGTCGCACGAGCACGAGGGAGATCCTTGCGAGGGCCCAGCAGGCGAAGAGGCCGAGGTGCTCGGACAGCTCGAGCTGCCGTCGGTACGCCGCGAGCGCGGCCTCGAGGTCGCCGCACGCCTGCGCCGCGAGACCACGGGCGCGCCACGCGGTCGCGGTCCAGCCGCGGTGCTGGATGCGGGTCGCGATCTCGAGCGCCTCGTCGGCAGCGGCCGCAGCCTCGTCGCCGCGACCCAGCGCGGCGAGCGCCTCGGTCCGGTGCCACAGCGCATAGGTCTGCCCCTCGGGGTGGCCCAGCATCCGCGCCAGGTCGAGGGCCGCGGTCGTCTGCGCGAGCCCGTCCTCGGGTCGTCCCTCGAAGACCGCCGCGTGCCCGCCGGTCGACCGCGGCGTCACCACGCGCACCAGGTCGCCGGCGTCCTCGAAGAGCTCGGCCGCCCGGCGCAGGGACGCCCCACCGCCGCGGACGTCGCCGTCGAGGAAGAGCGCCATCGCCTGCGCGTCGAGCACCCGCGCCATCCCGCCGGCGTCACCGGCCTGCTCATAGAGCGCGAGCGCCTCCGTCGCCCGCGTCGACGCCCGGTCGGCGTGGTCGAGGTTCATGTCGAGCACCGAGGCCACCTCGAGCGCGCGGGCCCGGACGGCCGGGTCAGGTCCGGCCTCGGCCAGCGCGAGCTCGGCGAGCTGGCCGCCGCGCACCGGGTCGTCGGCACCGAGGGCGAGCATCGCCAGCCGGGCGAGCAGCCGCGACCGCACCTGGCTGTCGGTCGTCCCGCCGAGCGCGGTCCGCAGGTCCTCGCGCGCACCGGTGAGGTCCCCGAGCCGCTGCCTCGCCTCGCCGCGGACCTCGTGCAGAGCCGGCGACGGGCCGATCGCCAGCCCGGCCTCCGCGAGCCGCAGCGCCTCCGCGTCGGCGACGGCGGCGAGCGCGCGCTCCGCGGCCCGGAGGTACGCCGCCCGCGCGCCCTCGAGGTCACCGGCCTTCCGCAGGTGGTGGGCGAGGAGGGCCGGGTCGTCCTCGTCGGCGAGCGCACGAGCCAGCGCGGCGTGCAGCCGGCTCCGTTCGGCCGGGTCGAGGCCGTCGACGACGACGTCGGTGACCATGTCGTGGGCGGTCGCCCAGCCCTGCTCGCCGACGCGGACCAGCCCGCGGCGGTGGAGCCGGGACAGCGCCTCGAGCACCTCGTCTCCGACGGCGACGTCGAGCACGGCTGGCCTGGCCTCCCGACCGAGCAGGGCGAGCACGGCGAGCACCTCGCGCTCGTCGATCGGGCGGGCCGCGACGCGCAGGCCGATCGCGCGCTGCTGGCCCTCGCGGGCGAGGTCGGCGGCACGCGTGCCCGCGCGCTCGTCGACCGAGCGCCAGCGCCCACCGGGCCCGGGGACCACGCAGCCCTCGGCAGCCAGCGCACGCAGCGTCTCGACGACGGCCATCGGCGTGCGGTCGGTCTCGTGGGCGAGAGCGGTCGCGACCGGGTCGTCCACCAAGTCGTGGATCGCTGCGTCCGTGAGCGGGGGGAGGTCGACCGTCACGGGGACCCGCGCCACCAGGGCCGCGACCGGGCCGTCGACCTCGTCGGGCCGCACCGCGAGCACCATGCGGACACCACGTCCGGCCGCGGCCTCGAGGACGCCGAGGCTGCTCGGGTCGCACCACTGCACGTCGTCGACCGCGACGTCACCGGCTCCGGCGAGCAGGTGCAGCGCGGCCTCCTGCAGCAGCACCCGCCGCGTCTCGGGGTCGACGTCGGAGGTCGGTGCCGCCAGCTCCGGCAGCAGCCACCCGAGAGCGGAGGCCAGCGGCGGAGGCAGGGCGTCCGCGCGGGTCACGTCGAGTGCGACCACCTCGCGGAGCAGGGTGCGCAGCAGCGACCAGGGCTCGCTCCGCTCCGGGAGGAAGGCGCGGGCGCGGACCGCGACCCCGAGCCGGTCGAGCAGCGTCGACTTGCCCGATCCCGAGCCCCCGCTCAGCGCGACCAGCCCGCGGTCGAGCGCCTCCCGCAGGGCGGTCAGCTCGGCGTCGCGGCCGACGAAGGCGAGCTCTCCCAGGTCTCGACCGCGGCGCCTCGCCGGCGCCGCGGCGGTGCTGGAGAGCAGCTGCTGGTGCAGGGCGGCCGCCTCCGGGGACGGGTCGACCCCGAGCTCGTCGGCGAGGAGGCGGCGGTGGTCGTCGTACGCCATCAGCGCGGCAGCGCCGTCCCCGCTCTCCGCCAGCGCGCGGACCAGCAGCAGCGCCGACCTCTCGCGCAGCGGCTCGGCCTCGACCGCCTGGTGGGCGAGCTCGGCGGCGCCCGCCGGATCGCCGTCGGACAACAACGCGGACGCCGCGTCCTCGAGCGCCCGCTGATGAGTGCGCAGCAGCAGCTCCCGGTAGTCCGAAGCCCACGCGTCATAGGCCTCCTCGGGCAGCGGGTCCCCGTGCCAGAGTCCGAGCGCCTCGCGCGGGGCGCCGGCGGCCAGGAACTGCTCGCTGTCGACGACGACGCGCGGGGGAGCGGCGAGGGAGTAGCCACCCGCCCCGGTCGTGATCAGCGACCCGTCGCCGAGCGCGCGACGGGCGCGGTTGACCAGCACCTGGAGGTTGGCGACCGGGTCGGAGGGGAGGCGGTCGGGCCACAGCGCCTCGGCCAGCACGTCGTTGCTGACGAACTGGCCCTGCCGCGTCGCGAGCACCTTGAGCAGCCCGCGGACCTTGCGGCCGCCGTACGCCGTCGTGGGGACCTCGACCCCGTCCCGGAGCACGGCGAACCGCCCGAGGAGGCGGAGCTCGACGTGCCCGTCGTCGGTCACGGGGCTCATCCTCCCGCGCTGCTAGGAAACCGCAAGGTCCGGTTCCTAGCGTCTGCCTCACGTCACGGGCCGACAGGCAACGGCCCCCGAGTCCAGGAGCAGCCATGACCACCCAGACCCACGACCACACCGCCGAGCAGACCATCGAGCAGCGCGACTTCGCGCAGCCCGACGAGGTGCGCGAGTTCGACAACGGCCGCGCCGAGATCCTCCAGGTCGGCGGCACCGAGATCGGCCGGCTCGTCCTCCAGCCCGGCTGGCGCTGGTCGGAGAGCGTGAAGCCGATCGCCGGCACGGAGCTCTGCGAGGCACCGCACTTCCAGTACCACGTCGCCGGCACGCTGCGGATCCGCACGGCCGACGGCAACGAGCTCGACGCCACCCCCGGGCAGGTCACCTCCCTGCCGGCCGGCCACGACGCGTGGGTCGTGGGCGACGAGCCGGTCGTGGTCGTCGACTGGTTCGGCGCGAGCCACTACGCGAAGCGATGACCACCATCCCGCTGGGGGTCCAGGAGCGGGCCACGGCCGAGGCCGTGGCCCGCTTCGGGGCGGCCTTCGACGCCCACGACGTCGACGCCGTGATGGCCGCGATGACCGACGACTGCGTCTTCGAGAACACCGCACCCCCCGACGGCGTGAGGTACGACGGCCAGGCCGCCGTGCGCGCGGCCTTCACCGAGTTCTTCGCCGCGTCGGCCGATGCGACCTTCGAGACCGAGTCCGAGGTGTTCGCCGGGGACCGGGCCGTCGTCACCTGGCGCTACGCGTGGGCCGATGGTCACGTGCGCGGGGTCGACCTGTTCGTCGTACGCGACGGGCTGGTCGCCGAGAAGCGGTCCTACGTGAAGGGGTAGGAGAGGAGGCGCTCGAGGTCGCCCGGCGGCGAGCACTGTCGTATCGCGTCCTCTTGCCCGTCGTCACGAACGAGGCATACGTTGTCGGGCATGGAGCTGCACCCGTCGGCCCACGTCGACACGTTCTGCCGTGACCACCTCCCGCCGGCCGAGCAGTGGCCGGAGCTGATCTTCGACCTGCCCGAGCTCCACTACCCGGACCGCCTCAACTGCGCGACCGCGCTGCTCGACGACGTCGCCGCGCGCCACGGGGCGGACCGGCCGTGCCTGCACCAGCCCGGTCTCCCGACGTGGTCCTACGCCGAGCTGCTGGCGGCGGCCAACCGGGTCGCGCGGGTCCTCGTCGAGGACCTCGGGATCGTGCCCGGCAACCGCGTGCTCCTGCGCGGCCCCAACAACCAGTGGCTGTCCGCCGCCTGGTTCGGCGTGCTGAAGGCCGGGGCCGTCGTGGTGACCACGATGCCGCTGCTGCGCACGGGCGAGCTGCAGACGATCCACGAGATCGCGCACCTGGACGCGGCGCTGGTCGACCACCGGTTCCTCGAGGCGGTCGAGCCGCTGGGGGTCCCGACGATCGCCTACGGCGACGACGCCTGGGCCGAGCGGATCGCCGCCAAGGACCCGGGCTTCGACGACGTCGCGACGTCGAGCGACGACGTCTGCATGCTCGCGTTCACCTCCGGCACCACCGGCCGGCCCAAGGCGACGATGCACTTCCACCGCGACGTGATGTCCATCTGCGAGACGTTCTCCCGGCACGTCCTGCAACCGTCGGCCGACGACGTCTTCACCGGGACCCCGCCCTACGCGTTCACCTTCGGTCTCGGCGGGGTCCTGCTGTTCCCGCTCCACGCGGGCGCCTCGACGCTGCTGATCGAGCACGCGACTCCGGTCGAGCTCGCCGACCTGATCGACGAGCACGGAGTGACGGTCTGCTTCACCGCACCGACGGCCTACAAGGCGATGCTCGCGGCGGGGAAGACCGTCCGGTCGCTGACCAAGGCGGTGTCCGCGGGGGAGCACCTGCCGAAGGCGACGTGGGAGGCGTTCCGCGAGGCGACGGGCGTCGAGATCATCGACGGGATCGGTGCGACCGAGATGCTCCACATCTTCGTGTCCGCCTCGGGTGCCGACATCCGGCCCGGCTCGACCGGGCGCGCCGTGCCCGGGTACGTCGCGACGATCCTCGGCCCCGACGGCACCGAGCTGCCCCCGGGCGAGGCGGGCCGGCTCGCGGTCAAGGGACCGACCGGGTGCCGCTACCTCGAGGACCCCCGCCAGGCGGCGTACGTGCACGACGGCTGGAACCTGACCGGGGACACGTTCTCGCGCGACGACGACGGCTACTTCTGGTACCACGCGCGCAGCGACGACATGATCATCAGCTCCGGCTACAACATCGCGGCCCCGGAGGTCGAGGAGGCCCTGCTCAAGCACCCGTTGGTCGCGGAGTGCGCCGTCATCGGCGTCCCCGACGAGGCGCGCGGCCACATCGTCAAGGCCTTCGTCGTGACTGACGGCGAGGTGACCGTCGAGGAGCTGAAGGACTTCGTCAAGGCCGAGATCGCGCCCTACAAGTGCCCGCGGGAGATCGAGCTCGTGGCCGAGCTGCCCAGGACCGCGACCGGCAAGCTGCAGCGCTTCCGCCTGCGCAACCAGTCGCTGACGGCCGCTGATGGCCGCCGATGACTGAGCAGTCGCCGCGCCACCTGATCCTGTCGCTGTTCGGGCTCTATGCGCGGGACGGGGAGCACTGGCTGTCCGTGCGCTCCGTCGTCGAGCTCATGAGCGACCTCGACGTCGACGCCTCCGCGACGCGCTCGTCGGTGTCGCGGCTGAAGAAGCGCGGGGTCCTCGAGCCGGCCAAGGTGGACGGTCAGGCGGGCTACCGGTTGTCCGCGTCCGCGCTGGCGGTGCTCCGTGAGGGGGACGCGCGCATCTGGTCGCGGCCGCGGGCCTCGGTCGCCGACGGGTGGCTGATGGTGATCTTCTCCGTCCCCGAGGCCGAGCGCGGCAAGCGGCACGAGCTGCGTTCGCTGCTCACCCGGCTGGGGTTCGGCACCGCCGCGCCCGGCGTCTGGATCGCGCCCGGGACGGCGTACGACGAGACGCTGGCCGCGCTCGACCGTGCCGGGCTGACGTCGTACACCGAGCTGTTCCGCGGGGCCTACCTCGGCTCCGGCCCGGCCGACGTGCGCGTCGGCGAGTGGTGGGACCTGCCGGCGATCGCCGCGCTCTACGACGAGTTCGTCGCCGACCACAGCCCGCTGACGCGGCTGCGTTCGCCGGACCCGGCCCGGGCGTTCACGGCGTACGTCCCGATGCTGACCGCCTGGCGACGTCTTCCCTACCTCGACCCCGGCATCCCGCTCGAGCTGCTCCCGGCGCGCTGGCCCGGGGTCCACGCCGCGGACCTCTTCGCCGAGCTCGACGGGCGGCTGCGTGAGCCGGCGGCGAAGCACGCCCGCGCGCGGCTGGAGGCCTGAGAAGTCTCAGAGGACCGCGAAGCCCTGGACCTCCACCAGCGCCTCGGCGTCCCAGAGTCGCGCGACCCCGACGCCGGCCATGGCGGGGTAGTCGGTGCCGACCAGTCGCTTCCAGACCGCGCCGATGTCGCGGGCGTGGTCGCGGTAGTCGTCCATGTCGACGATGTAGACCGTGAGCGACGCGAGTCCGTCGGGGGAGCCGCCGGCCTCGCGCAGGGCGGTGAGCAGGTTGGTCAGCGCCTGCTCGAACTGCGCGACCACGCCGCCCGGGACGATGGCGCCCTGGGCGTCCATCCCGGTCTGGCCGGCGAGGTGGATCGTCGTGCCGCGGGCGACGACGGCGTGGGAGAAGCCGGAGGGCTTCGCCAGCGACGGCGGGTTGACGCGGACCAGGTCGGCCATCAGCTCTGCACGCTCCCACCGTCGACGTTGATGCCCTGGCCGTTGATGGCGGCGTTGTCGACGCACAGCATCACGGTCGCTGCCACCTCCTCGACGGTCACCAGGCGCCCGATCGGCTGCATGCCGTTCAGGATCTCGCGGGCCTCCTCCGGAGACCGCCCGGTGCCGGAAGCGATGTCCGCGACGGACCGGTCGGTCATCGGGGTGTCGACATAGCCGGGACAGACGGCGTTGACGGTCACGCCGGTCCTGGCCACCTCGGCCGCCGCCGCGCGCACGAGTCCGAGCACCCCGTGCTTGCTGGCGGTGTACGCCGCGATCCGTGCGGCGCCGGCCTTGCCGGCGACCGACGCGATCACCACGACCCGCCCGAACCCCGCCGAGGTCATCGAGGGCAGGGCCCTGCGGAGGCAACGGAACGGCGCGGTCAGGTTGAGGTCGAGCATCCGCTGCCAGTCCTCGTCGCTGGTCCTCACCAACGGCGCCGACATCGCGGCTCCGGCGTTGACGACCAGGATCTCGACGGGGCCCCACTCCTCCTCGACGCGGGCGAAGGCGGCCTCGATGGCAGCGGGGTCGAGCATGTCCGCCGCCACGACGAGGGACTCGCCGGGCAGCGTGGCCGCCACCTCCTGCAGCGCCTGCTCGTCGCGGGAGACGAGGGCGACCCGGTGACCGGCCGTCGACAGCGCGAGGGCGCACCCGGCGCCGATGCCCTTCGAGGCGCCCGTCACCAGGGCGATCATCGGCCGGTCCACTCGGGGGGACGCTTGGCGTTGAAGGCGGCGTGGAACTCCGCGTGGTCGCGGGTGGTCATCAGCAGCGCCTGGGTCATCGCGTCGAGCTCCATGGCGGGCCCGATGGGCATGTCCAGCTCGCGCGTGATCAGCGACTTGGTCTGCTGCAGGCCGAGCGTGGGTCCGTCGGCAAGCCGGCGAGCGAGGGCCGCGCAAGCAGCGTCGAGGTCGTCGGTGAGCTGGGTGACCAGGCCGTAGCGGTCAGCGGTCTCGGCGTCGATCGTGTCCCCGAGCATGAGCAGCTCGGTGGCGCGGCCGTAGCCCACCAGGCGGGGCAGGAGGTACGCCGCGCCCATGTCTCCGCCGGACAGCCCGACCTTGGTGAACAGGAACGCGAACCTCGCCTGCGGCGTGCAGATCCGGAAGTCGGCGGCGATCGCGACCACGCTCCCGGCGCCGGCGGCGATGCCCTGGATCCCGGCGATGATCGGGATCGGGCACTCGCGCATCGCCCGGATGACCTCGCCGGTCATCTTGGTGAACCCCATCAGGCCCGCGGCGTCCATCTGGATCAGCTCGCCGATGATCTCGTTGACGTCACCGCCCCCGCAGAAGCCCTTGCCCTCGCCGCGGATCACCAGCACCCGGGTGTCGCCACGGTGCGGCAGCTCGGCGAGCAGGTCGCGCAGGTCGGCGTACGACTCGAAGGTCAGCGGGTTGAGCTTGTCGGGGCGGTTCAGCGTCACGGTGGCGACGCCGTCGGTCACCGAGAAGTCGAAGTGCTGCCAGTCGTCGGTGATCCTCGCGCTGGCGCGGTAGCGGCTCATTGCTCGGGGTTCCCTTTCATGAGTCCGCGGGCGATGATCGTCCGCTGCACCTCGGAGGCGCCCTCGTAGATCCGCGGCGCCCGCACCTCGCGATAGAGCCGCTCGAGCAGGTGGCCGCGCTGCAGTGCGCGTGCGCCGTGCAGCTGGACGGCCTGGTCGACCACCCACTGTGCGGTCTCGGTGGCGAAGAGCTTGGCCTGCGCGGCGGTCATGGTGATCTCGCGAGACGGCGCACCTGCGTCGTAGGTCGCGGCGGCCCGGCGCACCAGGAGGCGGCCGGCCTCGACCCGCGTCGCCATCTCGGCCAGCGTGTGCTGGGTGGACTGCAGGTCGATCAGCCGTCCTCCGAACATCTCGCGTTCCCTGGTCCAGGCCACGCTGGCGTCGAGGGCGGCCTGGCTCATGCCGACCGCGAAGGCGCCGACGCTGGGACGGAAGAGATCCAGCGTCCGCATCGCGACCCCGAAGCCGCGGTCGACCTCGCCGAGCAGGTCGTCGGACGAGACGCGGACGCCGTCGAAGTGGAGGGTGCCGAGCGCATGGGGGGCGACCATGTCGAGGCGCTCCCCGGTGAGGCCGGGGGAGTCGCCCGCCACGGCGAACGCCGAGACTCCACGAGCACCGGCGCCCTCGGTGGTGCGGGCGAACACGGTGTAGACGTCGGCGTCGGGCGCGTTGGAGATCCAGGTCTTGGTGCCGTGCAGCGTCCAGCCGTCGCCGTCCGGCCGCGCCTCGAGGGAGAGCGCGCCGGCGTCCGAGCCCGCCCCAGGCTCGGACAGCGCGAACGCCGGCACGACCTCGCCGGTCGCGACGCCGGGGATCCAGCGCTCACGGGTGGCGTCGTTGCCGGACTGGAGGATCGGATAGGCACCGAGCCCCTGGAGGGCCAGCGCGGTCTCCGCCTCGGTGGTGACCGTCGCGAGCATCTCGCGGAGCAGGCACAGCTGCATGGCGGCGGCGTCGCGCGGGGCCTCTGCGGGGTCTCCTCCGAACAGCCCCCGCAGCAGCCCTGCGCGCCCCATCGCCTCGACCAGCGGCCGGTTGACCGCACCGTGCACGGGCTCGACGTCCTGGAGGGCGGCGGCCTCCGACCGCACCCACGCGGCGTACTCCTCCTGCCGGGCGGTCAGCGCATATGCCGCCACGGGCTCCTCAGGCGCGGGTCCGCTCGCTCCGCCGGGCATACCGGCGACCGTATGGCGCCTTGACAACGCTCGTCAAGGAGACGCAATGCTTGCTCATGCGCATCGCGGTGATCGGAGGCGGCCCCGGCGGCCTGTACTTCTCTGCCCTCGCCCAGCAGCTGGCCGCCACCACGGGGCAGGAGCACGAGATCACGGTCTGGGAGCGCAACGCTGCCGACGACACCTTCGGGTTCGGCGTGGTGTTCAGCGACGAGACGCTCGGCGGCATCGAGCACGCCGACCCGGTGGTCTTCGCGCAGATGCAGCGCGAGTTCGCGGTCTGGGACGACATCGACGTCCACTTCCAGGGCGAGGTGATCACCAGCGGCGGCCACGGGTTCGCCGCGATGAGCCGCCGTCGGCTCCTGGAGATCCTCCACGAGCGCTGCCGCGAGCTCGGCGTGACGCTGCACTTCCGCACCGAGGCCCCCGACCTCGACGAGCTCACCGCGACGCACGACCTGGTCGTCGCCGCCGACGGCCTGAACTCGATGGTCCGCCGCCGGTACGCCGACACGTTCCGACCGAGCCTCGACGTGCGCGACTGCCGCTACATGTGGCTGGGCACCGACCTGGTCTTCGACGCGTTCAAGTTCCTCGTCCGCCAGACGCCGCACGGCGTGATGCAGATCCACGGCTACCCGTTCGACGCGACCGGGTCGACGTTCATCGTGGAGATGACCAGCGAGGTCTGGCGGCGTGCGGGTTTTGCGGACCTCGCCGACCGGACCTGGTCGCCCGGTGAGTCCGACGAGGAGTCGATCGCGCTGGTCCGGGAGCTCTTCGCCGACGTGCTCGACGGGCACGAGGTGCTGGCCAACAACTCGCGCTGGGTCCAGTTCACGACCGTGCGCAACGAGCACTGGGTCCACTCGGAGCCCGGCCGGGCCTCGGTCGTGATCCTCGGCGACGCGGCGCACACCGCCCACTTCTCGATCGGCTCCGGCACCAAGCTGGCGATGGAGGACGCCCTGGCCCTCGCGGCCTGCCTGCACGAGGAGCCGACCACGGAGGCGGCGCTCGCGACGTACGAGGAGGAGCGGAAGGCGGTGGTGCTCTCCACCCAGCGGGCGGCGCAGGCCAGCCTGGAGTGGTTCGAGAACCTCGCGCAGTACGTCCACCAGGACCCGACCCAGTTCGCCTTCAACATCATGACCCGCTCGCGGCGCGTCACCTACGACAACCTGCGCGTGCGCGACCCGGAGTTCGTGGACCGCTGCGAGGCGTGGTTCGCGAGCGAGTGCGGCGGCCACCCCGACACCCCGCCGATGTTCCAGCCGGTCACGCTGCGCGCGCCGGAGGGTCCCGGGCTGACGCTCAACAACCGGGTGATCGTCTCCCCGATGGACATGTACGTCGCCCGCGACGGCGTCCCGACCGAGTTCCACCTCGTCCACCTCGGCGGCAAGGCGCTCGGCGGCGCGGGTCTGGTGATGACCGAGATGATCTGCCCGTCCGCCGAGGGACGGATCAGTCCCGGGTGCGGCGGCCTGTGGACCGACGAGCAGCGCGACGGCTGGGCGCGAGCGGTCGACTTCGTGCACGAGCACACCTCGGCGGCCATCGGCTGCCAGCTCGGCCACTCCGGGGCGAAGGGCTCGACCAAGCTGATGTGGGAGGGCATCGACGAGCCGCTGCCGACGGGCAACTGGGACGTCGTCGCCGCCTCCCCGGTCGCCTACTCGCCGCAGAACCAGACGCCCCGCGAGCTGGACCGCGCCGGGCTCGACGAGGTCCGCGAGCAGTTCGTCGCCTCCGCGCGGCGCGCGGCCGAGGCGGGCTTCGACCTGCTCGAGCTGCACTGCGCGCACGGCTACCTGCTCTCGGGCTTCCTCTCGCCCGTGACCAACCGGCGCACCGACGAGTACGGCGGCGACGTCGCCGGACGGCTGCGCTTCCCGCTCGAGGTGTGGCACGCGATGCGTGAGGTGTGGCCCGCCACCAGGCCGATGACCGTGCGCATCTCCGCGACCGACTGGGTCGAGGACGGCCAGACGCTGGAGGACGCCCTCGCCGTGGCGGCTGCCTTCGCGGAGGCGGGCGCAGCGGCGATCGACGTCTCCACCGGGCAGGTGACCAAGCGGGAGCGGCCGCAGTTCGGCCGCAGCTACCAGACGCCGTACGCCGACGCGATCCGCAACCGGCTGGGCATCCCGACGATCGCGGTCGGGGTGATCTCGTCGTACGACGACGTGAACTCGATCCTGATGGCCGGCCGCGCCGACCTCTGCGCGCTCGGTCGTGCGCACCTCTACGACCCGAGCTGGACCCTGCACGCCGCCGTGGAGCAGGACTACGACGGACCGGGTGCGGTCTGGCCCGACCCGTGGCGGGCGGGCCGGCGCAAGCCGCAGACCGGCCGCTCCGACGGGCCCAAGCCGCGGCTCGAGCTCATCAGATCCGGCAGCACCGGGACCTCGCACCGACGGTGGCACCCGCACTAGGGTCGGGAGCAGCCCGTCGTCGCACGAAGGGGAGTCGCCATGTCAGAGGTCCTGCAGCACAAGTTCCTCCTCGCGGAGAGCGAGATGCCGACCCGGTGGTACAACGTGCTGCACGACCTGCCGACGCCACCTCCGCCCGTGCTGCACCCGGGCACCGGACAGCCGGTCGGTCCGGACGACCTGTCGCCGCTGTTCCCGATGGACCTGATCCTGCAAGAGGTCTCCACCGAGCAGTACGTCGACATCCCCGAGGAGGTGCTCGACGTCTACCGGCTGTGGCGGCCGAGCCCGCTCTATCGTGCGCACCGGCTGGAGAAGGCGCTCGGGACGCCGGCGCGGATCTACTACAAGTACGAGGGCGTCTCGCCGGCCGGCTCGCACAAGCCCAACACCGCGGTGCCGCAGGCGTACTACAACGCCAAGGCCGGCATCAAGAAGCTCACGACCGAGACCGGAGCCGGCCAGTGGGGCACGGCGCTGGCGTTCGCGTGCGCGCAGTACGGCCTGACCTGCGAGGTCTGGCAGGTGCGGGCGTCGTACGACCAGAAGCCCTACCGCCGGATGATGATCGAGACCTTCGGCGGCACCGTGCACCCGAGTCCCTCGGAGCTGACGGCGGCCGGCCGCGCCATCCTCGCCGAGCACCCCGACTCGACCGGGTCGCTCGGCATCGCGATCAGCGAGGCGGTCGAGGTCGCGGCGCAGGACCCCGCGACCAACTACGCGCTGGGCAGCGTGCTCAACCACGTGCTGATGCACCAGACGATCATCGGCGAGGAGGCCCTGCTCCAGCTCGAGCAGGCCGGCGAGACGCCCGACCTCCTGATCGGGTGCACCGGCGGCGGCTCCAACTTCGGCGGGCTGATGTTCCCCTTCCTGCGCGAGAAGTGGGC
>CAZKZQ010000087.1:0-14262 GCA_964557235.1 uncultured Nocardioidaceae bacterium | reverse complement strand
CCCCGACAACCACGAGCGCGACGCCCACCCCGACGCCCAAGCCCTCGCCGACCGCGCGCCCGCTGTCGCGCTTCGAGGACGAGCCGACCGTCAAGGTGGCGCGCAAGTGGGCGATCGCTGCTGCCCGGTCCGTCACGGCCGACGACAAGTCGATGCGTTTGATCCGTCCCTTCGTGACCCCGACCGGGCTGACCAAGATGCAGGGCTACTTCGCTGAGGACATGGGGCTGGAGTATCCCGGGCCGGTTCCCTTCACCCCGGTCGGCGTCCGCGACACCGGTGGTGCCGCGGAGGTGCCGATGTGCCTGTGGACGTTCGGCTTCACCGTGGACCCCAAGACCAAGCAGCCTGTGGAAGGCCGCAAGATCGAGGCCGGCAAATTCCTTATGGTCAAGCAGGCCGGCAAGTGGAAGATCGACGACATGGTCTACGCCGGCCACAACTGCAAGAAGACGGTCGTGAAGGGCCGAGCGTTCTGATGATGGGGGACTCGACGATGACCACGATGCGCACCCGCACCGTGAGCCTGTTCGCCGTGGTGCTGACCGCGGCTCTCGTGCTGGTCGGCGCCGTCGCGCCGGCTCAGGCGGGCACCGGCATGGGCGGGCCTCCGCCGCCCCCCGTCGACACGACCGGCCCGGCGGACCCGGGTGGGACGCCCGACAGCGGCGACCCCTACGGCTCGTCCGGCCCGTCGTACGGCAACGCGGGCGGCTGCTCGGTCGTCTCGACCCCGAACTACATCGGCCTGTCCTGCGGTGACGGCAGCGCCCAGCAGCAGACGGTCCGCGAGTACTTCAAGGCCAAGAACAAGAAGGACATCCCCGGCTGCTCGCACGAGCGCCTCGGCAAGGCCGAGCTCGACGCCCTGCAGTACGAGAACACCCCCGGCCCCGAGGGGACCACGTGGTGGTGGGAGTACTGCCTGGTCGACCCCGAGCTCGACACCCCGGTGCGCCAGGTGCAGATCCACGTCTCGATCGTGTGGATCCGCAACGACCAGAACGTCGAGATCCACACGCTGATCAACGACCTGGTCGACCTGCAGCAGGGCACGGTGCCCTTCCCGGTGGCCGTCGCGACCCCGTCCTCGCGGCCGCGCGTCGGCGCCTGGACCTCGTTCGTCAACGGCACCGACGACCACCTGACGGTGGGCGCGGGCGGCGTGACCCTCGACGCGCACGTCGTCGGGCTGACCGTGAAGCCGCTCGGCGAGGACAAGCCGGAGTCGGTGAGCTGCCCGGGCACGGGCTTCCTCGCCACCAAGGGTGACACCCCGCAGACCCACGACGGGTGCTGGTGGAAGTACGCCAACTCCTCGTCGGGCCAGCAGCTGGTCACCTCCGAGGGACAGCCGGCCTACCCGGTGGAGATCACCGCGACGTGGGCGGTCGACACGATCGTCGGCGGCGTCCGCAGCCGGTTCAACACCTTCCAGAAGTCGCAGGTGACGCCCTTGCCGGTCACCGAGATCCAGGCGCTGGTCGTCAGCTGATTCGGGGCGGGCCGGGGAGCGGGCCCGCAGAGAGGGGATGTCGAGATGAGGACCACCGCACCGGAGCGGCCTCGCGGTCGCACGCAGGCGCGCCCCGACACCCTGCCGCGCGGGGGCGCGGCGCCGCAGCGCAGCCGTGGCACGGGTGTGCTGGCGCTGCTCGGCGCGCTCGTGCTGGTCGTGGGCGTCCCCGTGGGTCTCGTGCTCGGCGTGGGCAACCCGCTGCCGACCACCGCGCCCTCGTCGTCCTGGCTGACCGCCGAGCTCACGCCGATGCTCGTGATCAAGACGCTCGCGGTCGTGATCTGGATCGTGTGGGCCCACTTCGTCGTCTGCTTCCTCACCGAGTGGCGCGCGATCCGCTCGGGCCGCGTGCCGCGCCAGGTGCTGCTCGGCGGCGGCTCGCAGACGATCGCCCGTCAGCTGGTCGCGAGCATCCTGCTCCTCAGCGGTGGCGCGACCCTCGCCTCCGGCGTCGCCGCCCTCGGCGCCGACCACGAGCAGGCCCGTCCCGCGGCGCCCACCACCGTCCAGGTGGTCGAGCAGCAGGTCGTCATGGACGCGCTCGCCCAGGCGCAGGCCGAGGCCGACGCGCAGGTGCAGGCCGACGGCGCGCACGGCCAGTCCCTCAAGCACTACGAGGTGCGGCCTCCCGAGGGCCGCAACCACGACACCCTCTGGGACATCGCGGAGCGCACGCTCGGCGACCCGTTCCGCTACAAGGAGATCTTCGCCCTCAACAAGGACCGGCTGCAGCCCGACGGCAGCCGCCTCACCGACGCCGACCTGATCCGTCCCGGCTGGCAGCTGCGCCTGCCCGGCGACGCGAAGGGCTCGGGCGTCCGCTCCACCCCGGCCCCCGTGCCGGACCGCACGCCGGGCCCGGTCATCTCACAGGGCGGTGCCCAGTCGGGTGCCGAGGGCGGCACGGCCGTCCAGGCCGACGGCGGCACCGCCGTGACGCAGGCCGGCGGAGGCTCGGGCTTCATCGCCCCGGAGCAGGACCGCTCCGGCGCGCTCGGCTCGCTGCTGCTCGGCGGCGGTCTGATCCTGGCCGGCGTCGCCCGCGCGCTCACCGCGCGCCGCGGTCCGTTCGGCGAGCCCGACCCCGAGGCCCTCGACGTCACCCGCGCCGCGGCCCTGCGCCGCTCGCGGCTCGTCGACGACGCGCTGCGCGGCCTGCTCGAGACCCGTCTCGCGCACGGCCAGCGGATGCCCGAGGTGCTGTTCGCCTACGTCGACGACCACCAGGTCGTGCTCCACCTCGCCCGTTCCCTGCCCGCCGACGAGGCGCCCACCGCGCCGTGGTCGGCCTCGGAGGACGGCATGTCGTGGACGGTCCACGCCGACCAGGTGACCGCGCCCAACGCGGGCGCCCCGGCGCCGTACCCCTGCCTGGTCAACGTGGCCGAGGCGCACGGCTTCGACCTGCTGGTCGACCTGGAGATGGCCCCCGGGCTCGTCTCCTTCGGCGGCAGCGCCGAGGTCGGCCGCGAGGTCGTCATGGCCATGGCGCTCGAGCTGGCCACCCACGCCTGGGCCGACAAGGTCGAGATCGTCATGGCCGGCTTCGGCGACGAGCTCGCCGACCTGCAGGGCTCCGGCGTCCGCCACGTCACCGGCCTCGACGAGGCGCTCGAGATCGCGCGCCGCGGTCGCGAGCGGGTCGGCCACGTCGTCGCCCAGCTCGGCGTCGAGGGCGTCCTCCAGGGTCGCCAGCGCGGCGCCGGCACGGACGCCGCCCCCGTCGTCGTCTTCGCCTCCGGGACCCCGACCTCCGAGCAGGCCCGCGAGATCGCCGAGCTGTCCGGCAACGGCCGCACCGCCGTCTCCGTCGTCTGCGTCGGCGACTCCACCAGCGCCCGCTGGCGCTTCGTCGTCGACGCCGCAGGCGCCTTCGACGGTGGCGTCCTCGGCGTCCGCGGCACGGCCCGCCGCCTCACCGGCGAGGGCCAGGCCCGCCTGCACGCTCTCCTCGAGGAGGCCCTGCGCCGCCGCGTCGAGGGCGAGTTCGAGGCCGGCTCGGTCAGCCCGTCCACGGTGTCCGGCGACGTGCTCGTCTCCGACGCCCCTGCAGCCGCGGCCGCTGCTGCCGCCGACGTCGTCCCGGTCGCGCCCGGCTCCAGCGCGGTGCGGATCCAGCTGCTCGGGCAGGTCGAGGTGGCCGCTCCGGGTCACCTCGACCCGGCCCGGCGCGACATGCTCACCGAGCTCGTCGTCATGGCGGCGCTGCACCCCGAGGGCCTGCACGAGGCCGTGCTGGTCTCGGGCCTGTGGCCGCGCGGGGCCGAGCGCGACGTGGTCGACGCCCGCCTCGCCGACGCGCAGGAGTGGCTCGGCCGCGACGAGGAGGGGCGCCCGCGCCTGAGCCTCGACGCCGACGGCCGCTGGCACCTGCACGGCGACGTCGCGACCGACTACGCCGCGCTGTCGTCCGCCGCCCGGGCCGAGGGCCCGCGCGAGCTCGACGCACTGCTCGCCGGTCTGCGCCAGGGCAAGGGCGAGGCGTTCTCGGGAGTGCACTACTCCTGGCTCGCGTTCGCCCGCGAGGCCCGCACCTGCCGCATGCTCGTCACGTCGATGGCCCGCCGGGCCGCCGACCTCGCCACCGCCGCAGGCCGGCCCGAGCAGGCCGAGGAGGCGCTGGTCATGGGCCTGCGTCTCGCGCCGACGGCCGAGCCGCTGTGGCGCGACCGTCTGCGTCTGCTGGCCGGCCACGCGCCGGACCGGCTCGACGCGGCGATCACCGAGATGTACTCCGCGCTCCAGGAGCACGGGGTCAGGCACGCTCCCGAAACCGATGCGCTGGTCGCGGAACTGGCGCCCGGGTCGAGAGGTGCCGTCGGGGGCTGACCCCGGAGGGGGGAACCACCCCTGATCAACCCGCGCGGGCCACCCGGCCGGCGGAGTCAACCAACAAAGGAGAGACCAGATGTCGAACCTCAACGTGACCTACGAGGAGATGCACGCCGCGTCGGCCAAGCTCAAGGCCGGCCGCGCCGAGATCGAGGGTCAGCTCAGCAAGCTCAAGAGCATGATCGACGGCCTCGTGTCCGGTGGCTACGTCACCGACAAGTCCTCGAAGGCCTTCTCGGCGTCGTACGAGGAGTTCAACACCGGTGTGAACAAGACCATCGAGGGTCTCGACGGCATGGGCGAGTACCTCTCGCAGGCCGCCAAGGCTCTGCAGGACACCGACGAGCAGCTCGCTTCGGCGCTCAGCAAGTGACCCGCGACCGGCGGGCCACCGCACTCGCGGTGGCCCGCCGGACCGCCTTTTCTTCCGTCCCCGTCGTGGAGGTGTGACCCGTGCCCGACCTGTCCGTCGACGTGACCGGCCTGCGCACGCTCGCGCAGACGATCCGCACCGTGAAGTCCACGCTGGACGCCACCCGCTCGACCATCGACGCGGGTCGCGACGACGTCGGCGACGACCGCGTCTACGACGCGCTGGACGACTTCGAGAACCACTGGGACGACGGTCGCGGCCAGATCGGCAAGAACATCGACGCGATGGGCGAGATCCTCGACGAGTCCGCCGACGCCTACGAGCAGACCGACACCGACCTCGCCACCCAGCTCACCGAGCAGATGGAGGGTGGTTCGTGACCGGCCCGGCCGTCGCCGGGCTGGAGGGACGGGTCGGGTTCGCGATCACCGTCCCGGACAGCTGGTTCGAGCTCGACCTCTCGCCCGCGACGCGCGACGACAGCATCCGCGTCCTCGTCGAGGACCGCCTGCGCGGCAGCCAGGAGATGTGGGAGGCGCGACAGGGCGTCATGCGCATCCTCCGCGACGAGGCCGCGGCCGCCTGGGAGTCCGGCGCGGCCTACGCCGCGTGCCTGGCCCACCCGACCGACGACGGCCCGATCACCGCGTCGCTCACCGTCTCGCTGGTCCGCGGCCCGGTCGGCGACCAGGACACCCAGGACCTCCTCGCGCGCTTCCAGACCGTGCCGCCGACCGAGGACGGTCGCTTCACCACGGTCACCACCGCGCAGGTCGAGGCCGCCGGCGACTGCGCCCGTGCCTTCGGCGTGGACGACCTGCCGGTGCACGGCGGCTACGTCCGCACCGTGTTCATGCAGACCTTCGTCCGGGTCCCCGGCATGAACAAGTACTTCATCATCTCGGCCGGCTCGCCCGTCGTACCCCTGGCAGCGGAGCTGCACGACCTCTTCGACGCGATCACCGGCACGTTCCGCATCGTCCCGCTCGGAGATGAGTCATGACGCGTCCCCACGACTGGTGGGTCCTCGACCTCGAGGGCGACCCCACGCCCGGCTCGCCCGCCGCCGTACGCCGGATGGCGCGCACGTGGTCGCAGGTCGCCGACGACGCGGCCTGGGCCGAGCGGCGCGTGCGGCAGCTGATGGGCGACGAGGCGCTGGGCCGGTGGATCGGCGAGGCGGGCGACAAGTTCCGCAGCAAGACCGGCGACCTGCCCGACCAGCTCGGCAAGTGCGCGGACTCCTACGGCCAGGCCTCCGACGCGCTGTCGTGGTGGGCGGGACGGCTGGAGGTCCACCAGGGCGACGCCGACGACGCGCTGGCCAGGGGACGCATCGCCCACGAGGAGCTCGAGGACGCGCGCCGGAGGGCGAGTGCCGCGGCGTCCGCGGTGAGCAGCGCCTCGGGCGTGCCCGCGCTCAACGACCCCTCGCTCAACCCCACGCCCGACCAGATCCGTGACGCCCGGTCACGGCTGTCGTCGGCGCAGGCCGCGCGCTCCTCGGCCGATGCTGCCGTCTCCGCTGCCCAGTCGCGCCTGGACGCCGCCCGTCGTCTGGCGCTGGACGCCAAGCACCTGCGCGAGAACGACGGCCGGACGGCCGCCGACCGCATCCACGAGGCTGCTGACGCGGGCATCCCGGAGCGCTCGCGCTGGGAGAAGTTCAAGGACTGGGCCGGCGAGGCGTGGGACGTCATCATCACGATCGCCAAGGTGGTCGTGGCGGTCCTCGGCGTCATCGCGCTGATCATCGGCGGGCCACTTGCGTGGGTGGTGTTCGCCGCCGCGCTGCTCATCCTGGCCGACACGATCATGAAGTACATGAAGGGCGAGGCCTCCCTGTGGGAGGTCGGCCTCGCCGCGCTGGCGTGCATCCCCGGCACCAAGGGGCTGACCTCGCTGAGCGCGCTGCGGGCGGAGTTCGCCGCCGGCGGGATGCTGCAGGCGGGCCTGCACATCCTGTCCTCGGGCAAGACCGCGCTGGCCGAGATGGCGGCGGCGACGCGGGCGTTGGGAAGCCAGATCCGGACGACCACCGTGCTCCTCGCGGACCGTGCCATCGTCCGGCTGCGCGCCACCCCGGCCCTGCTCCGCGGCGTGCGGTCGATGGTCCAGTCCGACTTCGGGGTCATGGGGACGCTTCGCGGTCTCCCGGACTTGCTGCGGGTGCCCGTGCCCGACGAGGGTATGCGGGTGTACCGGATCTTCGGAGAGCAGCTCGAGTCGTCCGGGAGGCCGTTCCTCCAGCCCGGCAAGGACTACGCCTTCGGGTCGCGGCCCTCGGGCGCGTCGTGGACGCCGACCGAGATCGCGCCTGCGACCGACTTCAGGGTCGAGGCCGGCCTCCCCGACCAGAACCCTGCCCGGTTCCTCGCCGAGGGCGACCTGGTCGACGTGTCGCAGGTCCGCGAGATCCGCTTGGCGCTGCCGCTGGACGGCAACCCCGGCGGCTTCCCGGAGTACATCATCGAGGACGCCGGGAACGCCGTCGACCTGACCGGTGTGAGCGGCGTGAACGCGCCCTGGACCATGGGCCCCGGGGAGTACAAGCCGTGAGTGACGAGGTCGATGCCTCCGTCGCGCAGGCTCTGGCCGGCGGTGACCCGCGGCTCCTGGGACAGGCCCTGCGCGAGCACCCGGTGGCGATCCTCATCACCGAGGGCGGCGGGGAGCGCGTCCCGGCGGTGCTGGTCGATGGTCGCGGGGTCAGGTGTCTTGCTGCCTTCACCTCCCAGGCAGCGCTGACGAGCTGGGGACCGGCGGTCGTCGAGATGGTCCCGGGCAGCGAGCTCCCGGACCTGGCGCACGGCCAGGGGGTGGACGAGGTCCTCTTCGACCCCTCCGGTCCGGTCCCGGTCCGCTTCGACCCCGCCTCGTTGCGTGCGATCGTCGACGGTGTGATCGGCTCGTCCGACGGCACCACGCTGGTGGGCGACCTCGAGGTGCTGTCGGCCGACTCGGCAGAGGGTGCCGAGCTCAGGACTCGGCTGGCGGCTGACCAGGCCGACCACCTGACCGGAGAGGTCTACCTCGTCGACCGGCTCGTGGGTCGGCACTTCGTGCCGACCGTCGCCTTCTTCGGCGCCGACCCGGAGTTCGAGCAGCTCCGTGACCTCGTGCAGCAGCGGGCCGCCGGTCTCGGTGTCATCGACGTCCTGCGTCTCGACGAGCCCGCTCGCCGGGCGATCGTCAGCAGCCTGCCCTCGGCGCGGGTCAACCCCGACTCCGTCTCCCAGGGGGAGAGCACCGCGCCATGAGCCCGGGCGGCGACCTCCTGCTGGTCACGCGGGAGCACTTCGATCCTCCGGCTCTGTTGAGGATCGACCGCGTGGTCAGCGGGGTGGGCAGACGGCGCGGCTGGGACTACGCGCGCGCCACCAGGATCCCGGGCCCTGTCCCGACCGGGGCCGACCTCCCGCCGGGCGAGCCCGTCGTCCTCCGCCGGCGTTCCGGCAAGCGGTGGACGCTCCCGAAGCGCGGCGAGGAGATCGAGGTCGAGGTCTGGCAGGATCCCGATCCCGCCGGTGACGCCTTCGAGCAACCGCCGTCGGGAGCCGGGCTCTTCGTCGTGCTCGTGGGTTCGCTCGAGGAGGAGACCGCTCGGTGGGAGAGGTCACGCAACCCCTGGTGAGGTCCTCGTCCCGTGGCACAGTGCGGCGACCCTGCCTGCGCGGGACCACAGCCTCAGGGTGAGGTGATCACTGAGCCGGCACCTGCACGAGCTCGAGCTCGCCCGAGCCGTCGTTGAGGAACGCGCGGCCCGCGGTCGGGTTGTTGCCCAGGCTGGAGCGCGGCACGCGGACGCCGAGCAGCTCGCCGTCGGTGATCGACTGCGGGTTGATCAGCAGGCCCTGCCGGCCCTTCATGTCGACCTGCCAGCCGCTGAAGCCGCCGGCCACCTCGTTGACGTCGCCGCCGAGCACGATCGCGCGGCCGCGGTCGACCGCCGTGCGCTGCAGGGCGCGGAGGTAGTCCTTGGCCTCGATGTCCTTGAGCAGCTCGCCGTCGTCGATGACCAGCACCACGGGCCCGTCGCCCTCGTCCATCAACGGTGCCAGGTCCTCCTCGCCGATCTCCACGCCGGTGAGGACGGCGCGCACGCCCGGCTTGCCGTCGTACGCGCGGAGGGGGCTGGGGCGCGGAGCCGCGATGACCACCTCGGCGCCGCCGCGGATGAGCGACTCGACCACGGAGATCAGCACGGTCGAGCGGCCCGAGCGCGGAGGCCCGGCGATGATCGCCTGCGGGACGCGCGCGAGGTCGAGCCCGCGTGCGGACAGGTCGTCGCCGCCGACCCCGACCAGCGCCCACAGCGGCCGGTCGACCTCGGGCGGGCGCAGGTCCCAGGCGGTGTCGAAGGCGATGCGCGTGGGGAGGACGTCGACGCGGAACGGGCGGCGCCTCCCGGCGGTCGAGCCTGTCGAGACCCCGTGCCTGGCCTTGGCCTCCGCGCCGATCGCGCGGAGCGCCGCGCCCTGCGCCTGGCCGCCGGGGTCCTCGGTGAGCAGCGCGAACTGCAGCTCGATGCCCGACTCGCTGCGGAAGGCCCGGCCCTCGGGGATGTCCTCGGGGAGCTTGCGCGGGGAGAGGCCGAGCAGGGTGTAGTCGCCGCGGTCGGGGATCCGCAGGCCGATCTTGTCCTCGATCAGCGATCCCATGCGGGCGTTGACGAGCTGGCGGTCGCCGGTGATGACGAGGTGGATGCCGGCCGACGCGCCCTCGCGCAGCAGGGTCTGCACCTGCTCCATCGGGGTGCCGCCGTCGAGCTCGGCGAGGCTGCCGAGGAAGCCCTCCCAGCGGTCGAGCAGGACCACGAGGTGGGGGAGCGGCTCGTCGCCGGACGACCGCTGCTCGGTGAGGTCGGCGTAGCCACCCATGCCGAGGACTTCTTGTCGCCGTGACAACTCGCCGATGAGGCGCTGGAGGAGCCGGGTGGCCCGGTCTGTCTGCGTGCGCTGGACGACGGCGCCGGTGTGCGGCAGGTCGTCGAGCGGGAGCAGGGCGCCGTTGCCGCAGTCGAGGCCATAGAGGTGGACGTCGTCGGGGCTGGTCAGCCGCGCCAGCGATCCGGCGATCGTGCGCAGGGCCTGCGACCGGCCGCTGCGCGGACCGCCGACGATCGCGAGGTGGCTGAAGGTGTGCAGGTCGATCACGGCCGGGCGACGGTCCTGCTGGGCCGGGTGGTCCTCGACCGCGAACGGCGCGGCGGGGATGCGGCCGGGTTCGGTGGCGACCTCCTCGAGGAGCTCGTCGAGGAGCACCTCGGTGGTCAGCGCCGGCAGCCACGGGCTGTGCTGCGGCTCGAGTCCGAGCGCGTCGTTGGCCTCACGGATCGCCTCGACCAGCACCTTGAGGTCGGTGATCTCGGCGTCGTCGGAGGTCTCCGCCCGCGGGGGGTACGCCGGCGGGTCGGCCAGGTCGCGCAGGCCGACCAGGCTCACCCACGGCTTGGCCTGCGTGACCGCGACCGTGCCGGGGCGGCGTCCTCCGACGCGACCGGCCTGGAACGGCACGAGGGAGGACGCGCCGAGGCGGGCGTAGGCCCGGCCCGGCGTGGCCTTGGAGATGCCGGCGGCGTCGGGGGCGTCGATCACGTCGGAGGACTCGGTCGAGTCGGTGACCCGCAGGGCGATGCGCAGGTTGGTGTTGGCCCGGATCTCCGGCGACACGACGCCGCCGGGGCGCTGGGTGGCGAGGATCAGGTGGATGCCGAGCGAACGACCGCGCTGGGCGATGTTGACCAGGCCCGTGACGAAGTCGGGCAGCTCGCGCGCCAGCGAGGCGAACTCGTCGATGACGATGAGCAGCCGCGGCATCTCGGGCAGGTGCGTGCGCTTGGCCCGGATGTCGATGTAGTCCTCGATGTCCTTGGCGCCGCCCTCGGCGAGCTGGTGCTCGCGTCGGGTGAGCTCGGCGCCCAGCGAGATCAGCGCGCGCTCGACGAGGTGGGTGTCGAGGTCGGTGACCATGCCGACCGTGTGCGGCAGGTCGACGCAGTCCTTGAAGGCCGCGCCACCCTTGTAGTCCACGAGGACGAACGTCATCGCGTCGGGCCGGTTGGCCACCGCGAGCGAGGCGACCAGGGACTGCAGCAGCTCGGACTTGCCGGCGCCGGTGGTGCCGGCGACGAGGCCGTGCGGGCCGTCGCGCACCATGTCGAGGGCGAACGCGCCGTCGAGCGAGGCGCCGATGACCGCGCTGGTCGACCGGCCGCCCACGGCCCAGCGGGCACGCAGCGCGTCGGCGGTCGGCGGCTCGATGCCGAGCACCTCGGTGAGGCGGCACGCGCTCGGCAGCACCGAGTCGTCGTCACCGCCGGAGACGTCGCGGATCGGCGCGAGGGCGCGCGAGACCCGTTGCAGCCAGGGGAGACCGACCAGGTCGGGCGTCACCTGCTCGACGTCGCTGCCGCGCATCTGGCGCAGCGTCACGCCGGCGTGGGTCTGCACGACGACGGCGTTGGCCTCCTCGGGCAGCAGGCGCTCGTCGGTGTCGAGACAGATCGAGCGGATGCCGAGGCTCGGCCCCTCCTTGAGCAGCGCGACCACGCCGGGCAGGTTGCGCAGGCGCCGGGCGCCGTCGAGCACCACGACGATGTCGGGCTCGTTGAGGACGGCGTTGCTGCGGTTGGCCAGCGCCTGGCGGCGCGAGGTGAGGATCGCGGTCAGCTCGGCGATGCGCCGCGCGCACGACTCGGTGTCCACCCCGAGGGTGGCCATCGTGTCCTGGCCCTGCTGGGGGCGGGCGTGGGGGAGCCACCGCAGCCAGTCCCACTCGTGGGCGTGGTCGGCGTCGGTCAGGACGTAGACCCACGTGTCGCGGGGGCTCTGCACCACGGCGAGCTGCGCGACCATCCACGAGGCCAGGCGGCGGGGGAGGTCGTCGCGTCCGGCCACACCGACCACGCCGCGGTCGGCGAGCGAGACCGTCACCGGGACGTCGTACGCCGTGGGGGTGGTCTCGCGCCGGTGCTCGAGCTCCTCGGGGTCGTCGACCGACACCTCGCTGGGCAGGTCGCCCACGCCGATGCGGATCGAGAGGTAGTCGGGGTCGGTGACGCGGCGCTCCCACAGGCGCATGCGCGGCCCCGAGGCGATGAGCAGCACCGTGGCCGGGTCGGGAGCCTCGGACCTGCGCGCGATGCGCTCGTCGACGACGGCCTGCGCGGCGTCGGCCTCGATGCGGGCCTTCTTGGCCTTGTACTCCGCGAGCTGCTGCTTGTAGGTGACCTTGCCCTGCTTGCGGCCCTGGAGGTAGGACCCGAGCATCATCATGGGCGACATCAGGCCCATCATCAGGAAGTACGGCTTCTTGAGCACGATCGCCAGCACCACCGAGAGCATCAGCGGCAGCAGCATGACCAGCCACGGCAGCCCGGTCTTGGTCTGCTCGCTCGGGGGCTGGGGCAGCTTGAACTTCGTCTGCCGCAGCGGGGGCAGCAGCCGCGGTGGGCGGTTGTAGTCGACCCACCCGGCCTCGGCGCTCGGCTCGACGGCGGCGTCGGGCTCGGTGACCCGCTCCAGCTCGAGCATCGTGGCGCCGACCGTGAGGAGGGCACCGAGCGGCCAGTCCGTCGTACCCTCGACCGCTGCGCGGTCCAGCGACAGCTCGAGCTCGTCGCCGACCTTGGCTGTGGTCGACTCGTCGGCCACCTCGTAGGGCGTCACGGTGGTCTCGCCGTCGGGGCGGACCTGCACCCACGCGGCGACCGGGGGGACGGCCGGGTCGTCGAGGTGGACGACGCAGGACGGGTCGGAGCCGATCGTGGCCTCGCCGACAGTCAGGCGGTGGACGCCGCCGGCGCCCGGGCCCGAGACGAGGCGGAGCTCCACCAGGCCCGGCGGCTCCTCGAGGAGGCTGGCGCTGGGGTCGGCGACGGAGATGAGCGAGCCCTCGCGCAGCCCGGACTCCGCCAGCGGCGCCTTGGGGTCGAGCCGCTCGCCGAGGTGGTAGAGCACGGGCACGCCGTTGCTGTGCTGGGTCTCGGCGCCGCCGGCGGTCGAGCTGCCGCCGGTGGTCGAGCTGCCCTTGGTGGTCGAGCTTGTCGAGACCCCGATGGAGACGACGTTGCTCGCCGTCGGCGTGACGGCCCGAGCGGCCCGGACGAGCTCGGGGATCGTGTCCGCGACGGTCACCCCGTCCTCGGCCTGGAGCACCACGTCCCGGATGAGGTCCTGCCGCGGGTCGACGACGGTGACGAGGACGCGCATGGGCTGAGTCTAAGGACCGGACTGGACCGGCGTGCCCGTTCCCCGACCCACGTCGTCGTGAGCTCCACGCAGCAGCCCGACGGCGAGGGCGGGACACGCGACGACCGACACCAGCCCGGCGCAGACCAGGGCCGCCGCGGTCGTGGTCCCGATGGTGCCGGTGGCGACCCCGATCTGGGCCGCGGTCACGAGGAACGGCAGCGACGTCGCCTGCAGGAGCCCTGCGGCGAGGACCGACCGGCGGTCGTGGCGGTGGCGGAGCAGCAGGGCAGGGGCACCGCGCACCACCAGCAGGGCGAGGGCGATGACCGGAACGCGCAGCAGCGTGGCCGGCTCCTCCATCAGGCCGGACAGGTCGAGGCGCAGGCCGCTGGCGACGAAGAAGACCGGGATGAGGAAGCCGTAGCCGATCGCCTCGAGCTTGGTGCGGAAGCGCGGATGGGTGGAGGTGTCGCGGTCGACCAGCCCGACGACGGCGCCGGCGAGGAACGCCCCCAGGATGATCTCCAGGCCGAGACGCGAGGCGAGGGCGACGAAACCGACCAGGAGCAGGACGGCGGCGCGCACCCGGATCTCGGCGGTCGTGTCCTGCAGGCGCACCACGACCTCGGTGAGGCGGGACGAGGCGCTGACGGCGTACGCCGCGAGCGCAGTCAGGGCGACGAGGGCGCCGAAGACCGCGAGGAGCCACACCCGGGTGCCGGCCGCCGAGTCGCTCGTGGAGAAGAACAACGACAGGAGCACGATCGCGGCGAAGTCGGCCACCGACGCGGCCGCGACCACGTCCTGCCCGAGCCGACCCTCGAGCCGGCCGGCGTCCTTGAGGACCGGGACGACCAACCCCAGCGAGGTCGCGGACAGGGCGACGGCGACCAGCAACGGATCCTGCACCCAGCCGAGCGACTGGAGCCCGACCCCCGCCCCGACGCCGAGCACCAGCGTGACGGCGTAGCCGGCCGCCGCGAGCCGCAGCAACGGCCCGCGCAGGCCACGGGTGTCGATCTCGAGCCCGGCGAGGAAGAGCAGGAACGCCAGACCGAGGACGGCGACGATCGAGACCACCAGGTCGGGCTCGACCCAGCCGAGGACGCTCGGACCGACGACGACGCCCGCGACGATCTCGAGGACGACAGCGGGGACGCGCACGCGGGGCGCGAGGCCGAGCGCCAGTGGGGCCAGGAGCGCGATGAGCGAGACGGCGAGCAGGTTGTCGAACCCGATGTCGGGCATGGCTCCCTCCGGGGAGGTCGGTGGGGCGGCGACCGTCGAGCGGTCAGCGGGCGAAGCCGCGGAAGGCCTCGACCAGGGCCTCCTGCGCAGCAGGG
>CAZKZQ010000086.1:0-14361 GCA_964557235.1 uncultured Nocardioidaceae bacterium | reverse complement strand
AGGAGGCGATGAAGGAGACCGAGGCCAACGTCTCGGTCGTCTTCGTGCCGCCGGCGTTCACCAAGGACGCCTGCATCGAGGCCATCGACGCCGGCATCGAGCTGCTGGTCGTCATCACCGAGGGCGTCCCGGTGCAGGACACCGCCGAGGTCTTCGCCTACCTCGAGGGCAAGAGCACCCGCATGATCGGGCCGAACTGCCCGGGCATCATCACGCCCGAGGAGTCGCTGGCCGGCATCACGCCGCACACGATCGCGGGCAAGGGCCCGGTCGGCCTGGTGTCGAAGTCCGGCACGCTGACCTACCAGATGATGTACGAGCTGCGGGACTACGGCTTCACCACCGCGATCGGCATCGGCGGTGACCCGATCATCGGCACCACCCACATCGACGCCCTCGAGGCCTTCGAGAACGACCCGGAGACCAAGGCGATCGTGATGATCGGCGAGATCGGCGGCGACGCCGAGGAGCGGGCCGCGGACTACATCAAGGCCAACGTGACCAAGCCGGTCGTCGGCTACGTCGCCGGCTTCACCGCCCCCGAGGGCAAGACGATGGGCCACGCCGGCGCGATCGTCTCCGGCTCCTCCGGCACCGCCGAGGCCAAGAAGGAGGCCCTCGAGGCCGCCGGGGTCAAGGTCGGCAAGACGCCGTCGGAGACCGCGCAGCTGATGCGGGAGATCCTCAAGGGTCTGTGATCGTCGCAGGGTCCAGTTTCACTAGGGCCCTGGTGAATTTGGCACTCCCCGAGCGTTGCAACGCTCGGGGAGTGCCAGTTTTGCCGCAGCGCCGAGAGGTACGCCGGCCGGCGGCCTCGCGCGATCAGTCGACGAACTTGCAGACCCCGCCGAAGGCGCATCTGAGGTCGTCCACGATCGGCCGGACCTCCGTGAGGAAGTCGGCGTGCATCTCCTCCGTGGCGTCCGGGTTGGTCGCGCCGGGGTACTCGCCGTAGCGCTGGGCGACCAGGATCGTGTTGGCGACCCTCGTGACCACCAACGCGTTCTCGGCGAGCTGGGGCGTGCCGTCGGCCCAGTAGGTCTGGGACACGATCCAGCCCTGGTCCCCGAGCCTGACCGAGGTGACCTCGTTGCGGGTCTCCGAGGTGTTCTGGTCGAGCGAGAACGACGGGCAGTCGGCGAACCACGAGACGTAGTCCTCGGCGACCCGCTGCGCGGTGGCGTCGTCGGCGAACACCCGCAGGTCGCGGGCCTGGGCCGACTCGGGCATCGACAGCCGGGTGGCGAAGTGGTCCACCGACTCGTCGGCCGGGGAGTGGCTGGCCTCGCACTCGACGACGTCGCCGAGCCACTGCACGTCGGGTCCGGTCGCCAGCTTGACCTCCTCGCCGTCGCCGTCGTCGTCCACCCAGTCGCGGACGAGGTCCACCGAGTCGGGGATGGTCGTCACGACGCCCTTCGGGGTGCCGCCGTCGGGGGGCGTCGTGGTCGTCGGCTCGGTCGGGCTGGGGGCGCCGGTGCCCTGCGTCAGGACCGGAGGCTCGGCCGAACGGTCGGCGAACCCACCGGACAGGCCGACCCCGGCGAGCGCGATCGCGGCGACGACAGCGGCGACACCGCCGGCCTGGACGGCCTGGCGACGACGGCGGAGGCTGTCGCCGCGGCGGCGGACGTCCTCGACGGGCGGCGTGGGGAGCTGCTCCGCGTCACGGAACGGCGAGAACAGGTCAGACATGGCTGGCTCCTTCGGTGAGGAGGGCGTGCAGGGCGTTGCGGCCGCGGGAGAGGCGGGCCTTGACGGTGCCGGTGGGGGAGCCCACCTCGGCGGCGACCTCGGCGACCGAGAGGTCGCAGAGGTGGTGGAGGACCAGCGCTCGGCGCTGGTCGGCGGGCAGCTGCTGGAGCGCGGAGACCAGGGCGACCCGGTCCGGGCTCGGTGGGGCCGCGTGGTCCCAGGTGTGCAGTGCGCGGTCCGGGTCCTTGCGGCTGCGGACGACGCGCCGCCAGCGGCTGACGGCCAGGCGGTAGGCCGTCGTGCGGACCCAGGCCTCCGGTGCCTGGCTGGTGTCGAGGCTGTGGCGACGGGACCAGGCCCGCGCGAAGGCCTCCTGGACGCAGTCGGCCGCTTCCTCCCGGTCCCCGATCATCGCGTGCAGCTGATGGACGAGGCGGGAGTACGAGCCGGCGTAGAACGCGTCGAACTCGGTCTTCTCCATGGATCCCCCTTCGGTGGGTGCTCGGGAGGGATACGCCTGGGCGCTCGGTCCGGTTGCACCCGATCCGAGAAAAGCCCTCAGGTCACCGCGAGGCGGCGGGCGTACGCCGGGTCGAGGTGCTCCTCGCGCTCGAGGACCTGAGCCAGGTGCTCGACCGCGTCGAACAGGTCGACGTGGCGGACGTAGAGCGGAGCGACCCCGAAGCGGGCGACGTCCGGGGTGCGGAAGTCGCCCACGACGCCGCGGGCGATCAGCGCCTGGACGATGCCGTAGGCGTCGGGGTGGCGGAAGGAGACCTGGCTGCCGCGCCGCTCGTGCGAGCGCGGGGTGATCAGCTCGAAGCCCTCGACGCGCGCCTCGACCAGCTCGATCAGGTGGTCGGTGAGCGCCAGGGACGCGGCACGGAGGTCGGACATCGCGACCCCGTCGAAGGCCTCCAGCGCCGCCTCGAGCGCCGACAGGGCGAGCACCGGCGGCGTGCCGACGACCATGCGCTGGATGCCGGGCGCGGGCTCGAAGTCGCGGTGCATGGCGAAGGGCTCGGCGTGGCCCCACCAGCCGGTGATCGGCTGGTCGAGGTCACCGACGAGGTGCGGCGCGGCCCAGACGAAAGCGGGGGAGCCGGGGCCGCCGTTGAGGTACTTGTAGGTGCAGCCGACCGCGAGGTCCGCGCCCGCCGCGGTGAGGTCGACCGGCACGGCGCCCGTGGAGTGGCAGAGGTCCCAGAGCATGACCGCGCCCGCGTCGTGCGCGGCGGCGGTGACCGCGTCGAGGTCGAACATCGCGCCGCTGCGGAAGTCGACGTGGGTGAGCGCGAGGACCGCGACGTCGTCGTCGAGGGAGGCCGCCGGGTCCGCCGGGTCGCACCAGCGCAGCTCCATCCCGAGCGTGCGGGCGACGCCCTGCGCGACGTAGCCGTCGGTCGGGAAGGTGGTCGGCTCGAGCACGATGACGCGACGGTCGGGCCGCAGCCGCGCGGCCGCGACCATCGTCTTGAACAGCGTGACGCTGGTCGAGTCGCCGACCGTGACGTCCTCGGGCGCGGCCCCGATCAGCGGCGCGATCCGGGCGCCGCACCGGGCACCGAGGTGGGTCCAGTCCGCGGAGTTCCACGCCCGGACCAGCTCGCTGCCCCACTCCCGGCGTACGACGTCGGCCATGCGGTCGGGCACGTTGCGGGGCACGGCCCCCAGCGAGTTGCCGCACAGGTAGACCACGCCCTCGGGCAGGTCGAACAGCTCCCGCCGTCCGCGCAGCGGGCTGGCGGCGTCACGCGCCTCGGCGTCCTCCCGGGTCAGGTCGGTCATGCGGCCACGCTAGCGCGGGGCGGTGATCGTCCTCCTGCTGATCCGGTCCGCCCGGATCTGGGCCGGGGTGAAGGCGAAGGACACCCACTTCTTCTGCGAGAAGAGCCGGGTCTGGTCCGAGGACCAGATCGAGGTCGGGTCGGTCGACTGCGAGTAGGTCAGGATCGTGCGGGCCAGCACCTTGCCGGCGTCGAGGAACGACACCGCCTGGATGTGCGAGGAGCCGTAGGACACCGGGATCAGCTTGTCCTTGTTGGCGCCCGGCAGCCGGGTGGACACCACGTTGGCGTTGCCGACGAACCCGTCGCCGCCACCGAGCCCGATCGGGGGAGCACCCTCGTCACCGGCGACCTGGAGCCTGCCCCACGGCGTGGCCGGCTTGACGTTCTTGCCGGCGAGGTAGGCCAGCGCGTCGGACATCGCCTGGACGACCTCGGGGTTGCCCTCGTTGAGGTCGCGCGGGGTGTTGACCGGGTCGGAGGAGGAGAACGGCACCTGCCAGATCGGCGTGTTGGCGTCGAGCGCGCGGAGCATGAACTCCTGGAAGATGTGCGTGCCGACGCTGTCGCGGTTGCTGCGCCCGTCCCACTTCCTCAGCACGTCGCACGAGGTGCCGCCGTTGGCCGCCTCGCAGACGTCGACCAGGTCGCCCCCGCGGCGCGCGAGCTCGGCGCCCATGATGCGGTTCTGGTGCTCGAAGCCCCGCAGCGCCAGCGGCGTCACCTTGGCCTTCTTCAGCCGGTCGATCACGTAGCGGTAGACCATCCGCGTGCGCAGCGTGCGCTCGCACTTCTCGCAGCCGATGATGCGCGCGAAGCCCTCGAGCCGCTGCTTGGGGTTGGGCAGCCAGTAGGAGTCGTTGGCGTTGGCGACCCAGTCCTTGCGGAAGGCCTCCGGCAGGTTCTCGGGTCCGAAGATGCCCGGGCGGCTGGCGTCGGGGTCGGTGCCCCACCGGCACCGGCTGGTGGCGAAGGTGCCGTCGAGGGCCGGGAGCCCGGCGACGTTGAACAGCACCTGGCCGGTCGGCGTCGCGCACTCGTTGACCAGGGCGTTGCTGACGTTGGGCACGACCGAGTGGTCGGCGTAGACCACGTCTCCGTTGCGGTCGGCGGCCGTCGTGTTGACCCACGGCATGCCGCCGGCGGCGTCCTGGCGGCGCAGCAGGTCGCGCACCGTGCGCGCCTTGCCCATGTTCAGGAACGTGTCGACCGTGCGCAGCTGCTCGGCGTTGGCGTCGCGCAGCGCGAAGAAGCTCACCGGCGTCCACGGCATGAAGGTGTCGAGGTCGGAGAGCACGTAGCCCTGGCCGGTGCGGTAGAGGTCCTCGGTCGTGGTGCCGATCGTGCCGTCGGCCCTCTTGACCTTGATCGTCACCGTGCGGCGGTCGAGCTCCTTGGGGCCGGAGTCGGTGAGGTACGTCGTCGGGTTGCCGAGCAGCTTGTACTCGTAGGGCGTGAAGCGGTAGGCCGTGCTGACCGTGTGGCTCCAGGCGACGTTGCGGTTCCAGCCGATGTTGATGACGGGCGAGCCGATCAGCGAGGCGCCGGCGACGTCGTACACACCCGGGATGGTCAGCTGCACCTGCTCGAAGCGGTAGCGCCCACGCCACGGGAAGTGCGGGTTGCCGAGGATCATGCCGCGACCGGTCGAGGTGGCGGCGGAGCCGAGGGCGGTGGCGTTGGAGCCGAAGGGCGCGCGCGGGTCCTTGCCCAGCGCCGCCATCAGCGCCTCCTTGTCGGTCACCTTGGGCGCCTTGGCGAAGGCGGCGTCCCCGAGGGGGAGGCCGCCCTCGGTCGGCGGGGCGGCGTCGACGATCTGCGGCACGAAGACGCCGGTGGAGGCGAGCAGGTTGGCGGCGTAGACGCCGTACCAGAGGTCGAGGGCGGTGACGTTCGGCTTGAGGTAGCCGCGACCGCGGCAGGTCGGGTCGTGGACCTCGGAGGCGCCGCCGATGTCGCGGAGGTACTTGTTCACGCCGGCGACGTAGCCGCGCACCATGGCCTTGGCCTGGGCGCCCGGACCCCGCTTGGGATCGGCGAGCAGCTTCTCCACGACCTTGCGGTTGCGGATGTCGGTGAACAGCGCGTCGGTCTGCAGGTTGGTCGCCGAGAGCGTCACCTGGTCCTCGTAGCGCCGGGTGGGCCCGAACCAGCGCGACCGCTCGCCGCGCCCGGTGACGAGGGTGTCGGCGAGGTTGCACAGGTTGGTCTGGGCCGTGGCGTAGCCGTGCCCGAAGCCGAGCGAGCCCCAGTCACCGGCGACCACGTGGGGGATGCCGTGGGAGGTGCGCGTGATCGTCGCCTGGTAGCCCGCGGTCGCGCGGGGCGCGACGGTCGTGTCCGCGGCCCCGGCCGGGGCTCCGGTCGCGGTCAGCACGAGCACCGGCGCGACGAGGGCCGCCGCGGCGAGCGCGGCGCCCGTCGTACGGCGGGTGAGGCGGGTGGGACGGGCGGGACGCAGGCGCACGTGGGCTCCACTCGGTGGGGGACGGTCACCGGTCCCAACGAAGAACCTGAGCCGGAGTTAGGTCCGGCCGGTCGCTGGTGATGAGAACGCCCTCACGATCGGCTCATGGAGGTGTCACCCCGACCCGCGACCGTGGACGTCGTCAGCAGCCGCTGGCACCCCGAGCGGAAGGAACCCTCATGAACCCCCTGCGTGGAAGCGTCATCGCCCTGGCCGGTCTCGTCGGGATCGGCGTGCTCGCCGTCCCCGGCCTCGCCAGCGCGTCGGCCGACGGATACCTCAAGCGCGACGACCAGGACGTCGACCTCGTGCTCGTCAACGACGACGACGATGACGACGCCGACCCGACCAACACCCGCAACACGGCCAACACCCGCAACACCGGCGTGAGCCGGGCCACCAACGACGACACGCGCAGCAACGTCACCCGGGTGAGCCGCGACCGCGACCTGAGCCGCAGCGACAACACGCGCGACAGGACGTACGACGGCCCGGGCGGCTCCACGCGCGACCGCACGGCCGACACCACCAACGACCGCTCGCGCAACGACACCCGCGCGCGCTGAGGGGGACGGCGATGACGACCGCGGACCTGCAGTCGGACAGCTGGCGGCTCGGGGAGGGCGACCTCTTCACCCCCGACCTGTCGGTGATCCGCAAGCTCGGGGGCGGCTCGGCCTACGAGGCCTACCTCGCCTTCGACGAGCGGACCTACACCGCCGTGGTCCTCAAGGCGGTGCGGCCCGCGCAGGTGACCGACGAGGTCACCCTGCGCGGGTTGCGCCGCGAGGCCGAGACGCTCGCGCGGCTCGGCCACCCCGCGCTGGTGCGGGCGCTGCGCACCGACCTCGACGGGCCGCGTCCGCACCTGGTGCTCGAGCACCTCGACGGACCGCGGCTGTCCACCCTCGTGCGCCGGCACGGGGCCCTCTCGCCGCAGCAGTACCTCCCCCTCGCGATCGAGGTCGCCTCGGCCCTGCACCACCTCCACCGCGAGGGCGTCGTGCACCTCGACGTGAAGCCGTCGAACATCATCATGGGCGCGCCGGCGAAGCTGATCGACGTGAGCGTGGCGCGCGACGTCGCGGCAGCCCGGGCGCTCGACCATCCCGTCGGGACCGACGCCTACATGGCACCGGAGCAGTGCGACCCTCCGCGCACCGGCGTGCCGGGACCAGCCTCCGACGTCTGGGGCCTGGGAGTGACGCTGTTCGAGGCCGTCGCCGGCCACCGGCCGCACGCCGTCGACGACCCGGTGCCCGACGGCGTGCCCGGCCCGGTCGCCGAGGTCGTGGCGGCCTGTCTCGAGCCCGACCCCGCCGACCGTCCGGCGCCCTCCGAGGTCGTCGACGAGCTCGCCCTCGTGCTCGGGATGCTCCCGGCCGGCAACCTCGGCCGGTTCAAGATGGCGCTCAGTCGCTGAGGCTCAGGGGAGAGCGCGCGGCATGCGGTAGCCCATGCCGCGCGCGGTCGCGACCACGTCGCTGCCGAGCTTCTTGCGGAGGTAGCCGACGTAGACGTCGACCACGTTGGACCCGGGGTCGTAGTCGTAGCCCCACACGTGGGAGAGCAGCTGCTCGCGCGAGAGCACGTTGCCGGCGTTGCGCATGAAGAGCTCGAGCATCTGGTACTCCCGCGCCGACAGCTCGACCGTGCGACCGCCGCGGGCAGCCGTCCGCGCGAGGAGGTCCAACGAGACGGCGCCGACGGTGAGGCGGGTCTCCCGGTCGCGCGAGGCCTCCCGGGGCGCGGACGCGCGCAGGCGCACCCGCACGCGGGCGAGCAGCTCGGCGAAGCGGAACGGCTTGGCCATGTAGTCGTCGGCACCGCCGTCGAGCGCCACGACCGTGTCGTCGACGGAGTCCCGAGCGGTCAGCACGATCACCGGGAGCTCGCTGCCCTGCGCCCGCAGACCGTCGAGGACGGCGTAGCCGTCGAGCCCGGGCAGCCCGATGTCGAGGATCATCAGGTCGAACTCGCCGCTCAGGGCGAGGTCGAGGCCCGTGACCCCGTCGGCCGCGGTCGACGTGGTGTGCCCGTCGGCGGTGAGTCCCTTGGCGACGAACGAGGCGATCCGGGCCTCGTCCTCGACGATCAGGATGCGCGCCATGGCGTGCCCGTCCTCTCCCTCGGCAGCGTGATCTCGAACCGTGCTCCGCCACCCTCGGCGTCGTGCACCTGTGCGTGGCCCCCGTGCCCGGCCGCGATGGCCTCGACGATCGAGAGACCGAGCCCGAACCCCTCGTCCCGGTGCTCGTCGAGCCGGGTGAACCTGGCGAAGACCCGGGTGCGGTCGGCCTCCGGCACGCCCGGTCCGTCGTCGCGGACCCACAGCCGGACCGTGTCGGTCGCGGCGTCGTACGCCGACCCGACGGCGACGATGCCGCCGTCACGGGTGTGCCGCACGGCGTTGTCGACCAGCTGGAGCATCGCCTGGGCGACGCGCTGCTCGTCGATGCGGGCGACCACGTCGGCCGTCCCGTCCACCAGCCACCTCCGCGGGGCGAGGACGACCGCCTTGGCGTGGACAGTCTCGGTGAGCGCCGCGACATCGACGTCGCCCGGGGAGAGGAACCCCGGCCGGTCGGCCTTGGTGAGCAGGATGAGGTCGTCGACCAGCCGTGACATCCGTTCGGTCTCGTCGAGCAGCAGCTCGCGGGTGCGAGCCACGTCGTCGGGGTCGGCGGCGTCGAGGAGCTCGAGGTGGCCCCTCAGGATCGTGAGCGGGGTGCGCAGCTCGTGGCCGGCGTCGTCGATCAGGCGACGCTGGCCGGCGAAGGCGGTCTCGAGACGGGCGAGCATGTCGTTGACGGTGCGGGTCAGGTCGGTCAGGTCGTCGTTGCCGCGCTCGGGGATCCGGCGGCTGAGGTCGCTCTCGGAGATGTCCTGGGCGGTCTCGCGCAGGACCCGCAGCGGCGAGAGCAGCCGTCCCGACAGCACGAAGGCGACCACCGTGACGAGCACGAGCGCGAGCGCCGCGACCACGGCGTAGGTGCGCACGAGCTCGACCAGCTCGCCACGCTCCTCGGCCACGAACAGTGCGACGACGAAGGCGCCGTCGTCGCTGCCGTCGGCCGTGCCGCCGTCGCGGACGGGGAGCACGTCGAGGATCACCTCGCCCCACGGGCTGTCGATGCGGGTCCGGCCCCCGGTCGCGGTCCGCTCGTCGACCGCCCGGACGAAGGTCGGCTCGGACAGGAGCCCCTGGCGGTCGGTCGCCGAGGACAGCCGCGGCCGCCCGTCCCAGAAGCCGACGAGGACCTCCGAGCTCGAGGGCACGTTGCGCTCGAGGTAGAGCTCGACGAGTCGACGCAGCGAGGTCACGGGACGACCCGTCCGCGGGTCGAGCCCGACCTCCTGGAGGTTGGCGAACTCGGCCAGCTCCTGGTCGGCGGCCGCCGCGAGGCGCCGGTCCACGAGCGCGTCGCCGACCAGCCACAGCAGCGCCCCGGCGGCGACGAGCGCGACCAGGACGAGGGCGGAGGTGGCCGCGGCGAGGCGCGTGCGCACCGAGAGCCCCCGCCCGCTGCGGAGGCTCTTTGTCGGCGGTGAGGGCTCAGTCGCGATCGTCCGCGTCATCGTCCTCCTCGTCGTCGAGGTCCCGAGCCCCCGGGCGGACGACCTCCACGTCGTCCGCGTCGTCCGCGTCGTCGGGATCGTCAGCCTCGTCGGGGTCGTCAGCCTCGTCGTCCTCGTCGTCGTCGTCGGGGTCAGGGGTCGTGGGGTCCCCGCCGGGTGCGGGCGAGGGACCGAGGGTGATGCGGGGGGCGATGCCGGGAGGCTCGGCGCCGTCAGGCTGGAGCACCAGGGCCGGACGCCGCTCGACCGGCTCGGCGGCCGGGGCGAGCACCCCGGCGACGTACGCCACCGGGGGCGTCAGCAGCACCGCGACGAGGATGCTCTTCCAGACCATGGGGCCAGCCTCGTGGACCCACCTCGGGATCAGATGAACGCTTCATGAGAGAACTCTCATGAAGCGCGGCCCGCGCGCCGTGCTCAGGCTCGGAGGACGTCGGCGTGGGAGCCGCCGAAGTCGGCCGGGCGTGGACGAGGATGGACCGCGATGACCGACCTCCTCGCGCGCCCGTCCCGCTCGGAGCGTCCGCAGGGCCGTCTCGCCGGACAGCCCGCCGGGCCCCACCCCGAGGCGCCGTCCCAGCGCGCCCTGGCCGTGAGCGCCGCCTGGGCCGGGCTCGCCGCACCAGCCGTCCTCCTGCTCGCCTTCTGGGGCGTCGCGCTCGTCGGGTGGTTCGCCTCCGACGGCGGCTCCCACGGCACGACCCGCACCGCTCTGCGCATCGGCGCGGACGCCTGGCTGCTCGCGCACGGCGCGCACCTCCAGGTCGGGGCCTCGACGATCTCGGCGGTCCCGCTGGGGCTCAGCCTGCTCTGCGCGTTCGTCGCGTTCCGGGCCGGTCGCTGGGCGGGAGCGACCTCCGAGGTCGAGGACCTGCTGTCCCTGGGCCTGGGCGCCGTCGTCCTCGGCGGCACCTACGCCAGCGTCGCGCTCGTCACCGCGATCCTCGCCGCCACCCCCGCGGCCTCGCCCGACCCGCTCCTGGCGTTCCTGGGCGGGGCGCTGGTGGCGGGCGTCGCCGGTGGCCTCGGACTGGTCGCGGGCTCCGGCCTGCGGGCCGAGCTGCGCGCCCTGCTCCCGACCCACGCACGCGCGGTGCTGTTCGGCGCCCTCGTCGGCTTCCTCGCGTTGTACGCCGCCGGCGCGCTGCTCTCCGCGCTCGCCGTCGCCTTCCGCGGCCAGGCGGTCGCCAACGTCCTCTCCGGCCTCCACCTCGACGGGGCCGGCGCGTTCTTCTCGGTCGGCCTGGTCGCCGTCCTCGGCCCCAACCTGGCCGGCTGGGGGGTGTCCTACCTCCTGGGTCCCGGGTTCTCCCTCGGCACCGGCACGGTCGTCGCCCCGTCCGGGGTCGCCGTCGGCGCCGTGCCCGCTGTCCCCGTCCTCGCCGCCGTGCCCGGCAACGGCCCCGCCCCGGGCTGGGTGATCGCGCTGATCGCCCTGCCCGTCCTGTGCGGCCTCTACGCCGGTCACGCGACGGCACGACGCTTCCCGACCCGGTCCTACGCCGTCGGAGCCGCGCGCTCCGCCGGTGCCGGGCTGGTGGCAGCGTTCGGGGTCGCCCTGCTGGCCGGCCTGTCAGGCGGCTCGGTCGGCGCGGGTCGCATGAGCGAGATCGGCCCCGCGACGGGCGCCACGCTGCTCGCCGCCGCGCTCACCCTCGGTGCCGGCGCCCTCACCGCAGGGCTCGCCCACGTCTGGTGGCGCACGCGTCACGTGGAGGAGTCCGACGACCTCGACGACGGCCCGCTGGACCGCTCGCTGCCCTGGCGCGACCACGAGGCCGCAGCCGGTCGCGCCTCCGCCCGCTCGGTCAAGCGCCGCGAGCGACGCGCCCGCCGACGCGGCATCGACGTCGACGACCCGCGGGCCGACGTGCCCGGCTGGGCCGACCTCGGCGTCTGGGGCGCCAAGGAGCGCTACGTCCCGCGTCAGCACGACCCCGACGAGACCCAGGTGCACCAGCCGGTCGACGAGGACGAGCACACCGTCCACGTGCCCCGCGAGGACTGAGCGGCCGCGTAGCCTGCCCCCATGGAGGACCTCGGCAAGCTCCTCGCCACGGCGCTGCAGGTCCTGTGCTCCCTCGTGCTCTTGTTGCTGCTCACCCGGCGCTACCCGCGCTTCCTCGTGCCCCTCGTCGAGCGGATCGGGCGTGACACCAGGGGAGCCGTCCTCGCCGGCTTCGGGTGGTACGCGACGTCCATGTGGGTCGGCGGTCTCGCCGTCGTGTGGCCGGCCGACCACCCCTACCACCGCGCAGGGCTGATCGCGGCCCTCGCGGTGCTGGCCGGCCTGTGCGCCGCGTTCAGCGTCGTCGCGACCCGACGGTGGTGGCGCTCGAGTGCTCCGGCCCCGCGTGCCACGTCGGCGACGGCGGTCGACTGACTCAGGCGGTCGCGGTCAGGATCACCGCACGGAGCAGGCCCGCCTGCGTCCCGGCGATGTTGTTGCCGATCCGCTCGACGAAGGTCGGCCCGAGCAGCGTCGCCTGGTTGACCGGCCCCGGGGGCGGGCCGCCGACCGTCGCCGCCGTGTGGTCGATGACCTCCCCGACGGTGAACCCGGCGGCCTCGAGGTGGCGCCGGTAGTCGTCCTCGGTCTCCACGAACGAGGACCGCTCGTCGTCGGCCCAGGGCAGGGGATAGGTCGGCGTGCCCGTGCCGGTCGCCACCTGCTCGTAGACCGCGAAGCGCCCGCCCGGCCGCAGCACCCGGCGTACCTCCGCGAAGACGGCGGTCTTGTCGGGCACGTTCATCCCGACGTGGATCATCACCGCGGCGTCGAACGAGTCGTCCGGCAGCGGGAGCTCCTCGCCCGGCGTCGTGAGGTACGTCGTGCGGTCGGCCAGGCCGGTGCGCGCGGTCAGGGCCTCGGCCGCCTCGACGAACTCGGGGGTCAGGTCGATCCCGGTGACCTGAGCGCCGCGGAGGGCGGCCATGCGGCTCGTCCCGCCGATCCCGCACCCGACGTCGAGCAGGGTGGTGCCCTCGCCGACCCCGAGCACGTCGAGGACGTGGGCGGTGGCCGCCGGGCCACCGGCGTGCAGCTGGTCGACCGGGAAGAGGTCGGGCGCCGCGAGGTGGTCGACGTCGACCCCGTGCTCACCGAGAGCGTCGAGGATCATCCGGTCGATGGAGGCCGCGCCGTAGTGGCCACGCACCAGGTCTCGCACGTCCACAGCCGCCTCCTGAGGGGTCCGGTCCTCGGCGACCCTAGACCTGGGGAGCCACCGCGACCAGGGCACGCGGTCCTGCCGGCGCCGGGCCGTGACCGCGGTCCGGCGAGGGGGCCGGCGGCGGATACCCTGTGGCCGTGCCCGCGTCCTCCAGCCCTGTCCGCGCGCCCGCGCGACTGGTCGTGCTGGTCTCCGGGGGCGGCACCAATCTCCAGGCACTGCTCGACGCGACCGACGACCCGGCGTACGGCGCCCAGGTCGTCGCCGTGGGCGCCGACCGCGACGGCATCGAGGGGCTGGCCCGGGCGGAGCGGCGGGGGATCCCGACCTTCGTCGAGCGGGTCGCGGACCACCCGAGTCGCGAGGCCTGGGACGTCGCCCTGACCAAGGCCTGCGCGGCCCACGCGCCCGACCTCGTCGTGCTGGCCGGCTTCATGAAGCTCGTCGGCACCGACTTCCTCCGCGAGTTCGAGGGGCGCTGCGTCAACACGCACCCGGCGCTGTCGCCGTCGTTCCCGGGGATGCACGGACCCGCCGACGCGCTCGCCTACGGCGTCAAGGTCACCGGGGCGACCCTCTTCGTGGTCGACGCCGGCGTGGACACCGGCGCGATCGTGGCTCAGACGACGGTGCCCGTGGAGGACGACGACGACGTCCAGTCCCTGCACGAGCGGATCAAGGTCGCCGAGCGCCGGATGCTCGTCGACGCGGTGGGCCGGATGGCCCGTGACGGCTTCACCATCAACGACAGGAAGGTCCGGTTCGCACGTGACCCAGGACACTGACCCCACCACGGAGATCCCGGCCGGCGAGCGCAGGCCGGTGCGCCGGGCGCTGGTCTCGGTCTATGACAAGACCGGGCTCGAGGAGCTCGCCCAGGGCCTGCACGCGGCCGGGGTCGCGCTGGTCTCCACCGGCTCGACCGCTGCTCGCATCGCCGAGTCCGGCGTGCCGGTGACCAAGGTGGAGGACCTGACCGGCTTCCCCGAGTGCCTCGACGGGCGGGTCAAGACGCTGCACCCGCGCGTGCACGCCGGGATCCTCGCGGACCTCCGCCTGGAGGGCCACCGGCGTCAGCTCGAGGAGCTCGAGATCGAGCCCTTCGACCTGGTCGTGGTGAACCTCTATCCCTTCACCGACACGGTGGCCTCGGGCGCCTCGCCGGACGAGTGCGTCGAGCAGATCGACATCGGTGGCCCGTCGATGGTCCGCGCGGCCGCCAAGAACCACCCGTCGGTCGCGGTCGTGGTCTCCCCGAACCGCTACGAGGACGTGCTCGCGGCCGTCCGCGACGGCGGCTTCACGCTCGCCCAGCGCGCGCGGCTCGCGGCGGAGGCGTTCGCGCACACCGCGACGTACGACGTGGCCGTGGCGTCCTGGATGGGCTCGGTCGTCGCCGACACCAGCGACGGCAGCGGCTTCCCCGCCTGGACCGGCGGCACGTGGACCCGCACGGCGGTGCTGAGGTACGGCGAGAACCCGCACCAGCCCGCGGCGCTCTACCAGCACTGGCGCGGCGGCCTCGCGGCCGCGACCCAGCTGCACGGCAAGGAGATGTCCTACAACAACTACGTCGACACCGACGCGGCCCGCCGGGCGGCGCAGGACTTCGACCGGCCGGCCGTCGCGATCATCAAGCACGCCAACCCGTGCGGCATCG
>CAZKZQ010000085.1:6693-14433 GCA_964557235.1 uncultured Nocardioidaceae bacterium | reverse complement strand
GAGGCGAGGGGACTACGTCGCCTCGAGGTCGTACGGCGGGACCTCGCCCTGGGCGAGCGTCGGCTCGACGGGGCCGGCGGGACGGTCCTCGTCCTCGTCCCACGCCTCGATGATGTGCTTGCGGATGGCCCGCCGCGGGTCGAGGTCGCGCAGCTCGAAGTCGGCGTAGTCGGGGCCCAGCTCGGCCCGGATGTCGTCGCGGGCCTGCTGGGACAGCGTCCGCAGCTGGCGGATCATGCGCCCGGCCTGGCGCGCGAACTCCGGCAGCCGGTCCGGCCCGAAGACGAGCATGGCGACCACCGCGATCACGAGAAACTCCGGCAGCCCGATCCCCAGCACAGTCGCAGCCTAGTGTCGTCGACCCAGCCGCACGGCCGAAGGGCGACGGCTCAGAGCTTGCTGGTCGGGGTGAGCCCGAGCTGCATGCCGGCCAGGTTGCGGCCGCGGCTGGTCAGGCGGCGGGCCGCCTCGCCGAGGGCGACCGACGCGGGCGCGTCGGGCTCGGAGTCCACCAGCGGGCTGCCGGTGTCGCCACCGGAGCGCAGGCGCGGGTCGAGCGGCACCTCGGCGAGCAGCGGCACGTCGTAGCCGAAGCGCTCGCTGAGGGTCTTGGCGACGCGCGCGCCACCGCCGGTGCCGAACAGGTCGATGCGGTGCTCGGGGCCGCAGTGCGGGCACGGCAGGAACGACATGTTCTCCACGACGCCGACCACGCGCTGGTGGAGCATCGAGGCCATCGTGCCGGCGCGCTCGGCCACCTCGGCGGCGGCCTCCTGCGGGGTGGTCACCACCACGATCTCGGCGTTGGGCAGGTGCTGGCCCAGCGAGATCGCCATGTCACCGGTGCCCGGCGGGAGGTCGAGGAGGAGGACGTCGAGGTCGCCCCACCAGAAGTCGGCGAGCATCTGCACCAGGGCGCGGTCGAGCATCGGGCCGCGCCAGGCGACGACCTGCTCGCGGCGGGGCTTGAACATGCCCATGCTGACCACGGAGGGACCGAAGGTGGTCGGCACCGGCATGATCATGTCGTCGACCTGGGTGGGCCGCTGGTCCGCGACGCCGAGCATGGCCGGGATCGAGTGGCCGTAGATGTCGGCGTCGACGAGGCCGACCTTGAGGCCCTGCTGCGCCATCGCCACGGCGAGGTTGACCGTGACCGAGGACTTGCCGACGCCGCCCTTGCCGGAGGCGATCGCATAGACCTTGGTCAGCGAGTCCGGCTTGGTGAACGGGATCTCCTTGGGTGCCTTGCCGTTGCTCAGGGTGGCGCGGAGCGCGGTGCGCTGCTCGTCGTTCATCACCCCGAAGGTCACGGTGGCGCCGGTGACACCCTCGACCGAGCGGGCCGCGGCGGAGACGTCCTTGGTGAGGGTGTCGCGCATCGGGCAGCCCGAGACGGTGAGCAGGATCGTGACGGCCGCGTGGCCCGCGGCGTCGACCTCGACGGACTCGACCATGCCGAGCTCGGTGATCGGACGCCGGATCTCGGGGTCGTTGACGCTCGCGAGGGCAGCGCGGACCTGGTCCGGAGTGGGGTGGGTCATGCGTCCAAGCCTACGTGCCGGGGCGCGGACGGATCAGGTCGAGCCGGTGTGGCGTTCCTCGCTCGGCTCCTCGCCCTCCGCGTCCTCGACGGGCAGCCGCTCCTCGATGTCGGCGAGCAGGCTGCGCAGCTCGGAGCGGACGTAGTCGCGGGTCGCGACCTCGCCCAGCGCCAGTCGCAGGCTGGCCATCTCGCGCGCCAGGAACTCCATGTCGGCATGGGCCCGGGAGTTGTCGAGCCGGTCCTGCTCGGCGATCACGCGGTCGCGGTCCTCCTGGCGGTTCTGCGCGAGCAGGATCAGCGGAGCGGCGTACGACGCCTGCAGGCTGAGCATGAGCGTCAGGAAGATGAAGGGGTACTTGTCGAAGCGCCCCGGGGTCGTGTTGAACACGACCCACGCCACGACGAAGGCGGTCATGTAGAGCAGGAACCGGGCGGTGCCCATGAACCGGGCGAACTGCTCGGCGAAGCGGCCGAAGGTGTCGTCCTCGAAGCGGGGTCGCCACTGACGACGGGTGTCCTTGGGGACGTCGAGGCGTGCCTGGCGCTCGCTCTCGGTGCGGTCGAGGCGCAGCTCGCGTCGCAGGCCCCGGTGCTGCAGGTCGCGGGACTCGCGGCGCTCGCCGCGGCGGACGCGTCCGCGCTCGTGGTTGGTCTCAGACACGGAGCCTCCCCGTGCCGGACGGGCGCTCGCGCCAGCCCTCGGGCAGGAGGTGGTCGAGCAGGTCGTCGACCGTGACCGTGCCGAGCAGGCGGCCGTCCTCGTCGACGACGGGCGCTGCCACGAGGTTGTAGGCCGCGAGGTGGCGGGCGACGTCCTCGAGCCGGGCGGAGGGGTCGATCGCGTCCTGGGAGCCGCCCTTGGCGATCGCGCCGAGCATCGTGCGCGGGGGCTCGCGGAGCAGGTGCTGGATGTGGGCGACGCCGAGGAGCTTGCCGGTCGGCGGCTCGAGCGGGGGGCGGCAGACATAGACAGCGGCCGCGAGGGAGGGGCTGAGGTCGGCGTTGCGCACGTGGGCGAGCGCCTCGGCGACGGTCGCGTCGGGGGGCAGCACGACCGGCTCGGTCGTCATCATGCCGCCGGCGGTGCGCTCCTCGTAGGACATGAGGCGCCGGACGTCCTCGGCCTCCTCGGGCTCCATCAGCGACAGCAGGTTCTCGGCCGTCTCGGGCGGCAGCTCGGCGATGAGGTCGGCGGCGTCGTCGGGCGACATCTCCTCGAGCACGTCGGCGGCGCGCTCGTCGGTCAGGTCGCCGAGGATCTCGACCTGGTCCTCCTCGGGCAGCTCCTCGAGCACGTCGGCGAGGCGCTCGTCGTCGAGGGCCGCGGCGATCTCGCGGCGGCGCTTGGCCGGCATCTCGTGGATGACCGTCGCCAGGTCGGCCGCCTTCATCTCCTCCAGCGCGGCCAGGACGTGGGTGGCGCCCTGCTCCCCGTCGGTCTCGAAGCCGGTGAGCTCGTGCCACTCCACGACATGGGTCTGGCCCTTGCGGCCGAAGCGCTTGGAGTCCTCCTGGAGCGCGACCTTGCTGATCACCCAGTCGCGGTTGCGCTGCTGCTCGATCGCGAGGTCGTAGACCGTGCCCTGCACGCCGCTCTCGACGATCGTCACCCGGCGGTCGAGCATCTGGGCGACGGCGAGGATCTCGTTGTTGCGCTTCTCGAACCGCCGCATGTTGACCACGCCGGTGGTGATCACCTGCCGGCCGTCGATGCTCGTCACGCGGGTCATCGGCAGGAAGATCGAGCGCCGCCCGAACACCTCCACCACGAGGCCGACCACGCGCGGGGGCCGGCCGGACTTCTGGACGGTCGTCACCAGGTCGCGCACCCGGCCCACCTGGTCGCCGGCGGGGTCGAACACCTGCAGGCCGGTCAGGCGACCGACGAAGACACGGTTGGGCGAGGTGCTCACGGGCTCCAGGGTAGTGGTCGCACTACCCTCGCCAGGGTGACCGCCGCCCCGACCGGACAGCGCCGCCTGACCCTCCATGTCGGGCTGCCCAAGAGCGGGACGACGTACCTCCAGGGCCTGTTGGCCTCCCACCGCGAGGAGCTGCGCGCCGCCGGGGTGCTCTACCCCTTCGTCCGCCCGGAGGCGATGTTCCGCGCGGCCGTCGAGGTCCGGCAGCAGTACGACGTCTGGGGGCTCCCAGCAGAGGGGCCGGACGGCGTCGACGGGACCTGGGGGCGACTGCTCGACCGGGTCCGCGAGGTGGGGCTGCCCGCGATCATCAGCCACGAGATCCTGGCCGGCTGCTCACCGGAGCACGCGGCCCGGGTGGCGGCGGACCTGTCGTCGGGAGCCGGCTTCGACGTCCACCTCGTCGTCACCTGCCGCGACCTGCTGAGGCAGGCGATGGGCCACTGGCAGGAGGAGGTCAAGAACGGCCGGCCGTGGTCCTACGCCGACTTCGTCGCCGCGCTGCCCACGCCGGCCGAGTCGGCTGCGGAGGAGCACGGGTTCTGGCGCTCCCAGGACCTCGTCGGGGTGCTCGACCGCTGGTCGGCCGCGCTGCCCGACGCGACCGTCCACGTGGTGACGGCACCGCCGCCCGGGTCGGACCCCGACGTGCTGTGGCGGCGCTTCGCCGAGGCCGCCGACCTCCCGCCCGACGTGCTCGACCCGCGGGAGACCGACCCCGCGTCGGGCGCCAACCGGTCGCTCGGCGCCGCGCAGGTGCGGTTCCTGCGCGAGGTGCTGGTCGAGCTGGACGGGCGGATCACGCAGCCGGACCACGCCCACGTGGTCAAGCGGTGGTTCGCCCAGCAGGTGCTCGCCGAGCGCGCGGGCGAGCCGGCGCACCCGACGCCAGCCCTGGCGGCCTACCTCGCCGAGCGGTCGGCGGCCTGGCCTGAGGAGGTCCGGCAGCGCGGCTGGCTGGTCCACGGTGACCTGGCCGACCTCGCGGTGGTCGACCCGGGCCAGGGCCCCGACCCCGACACCGTGCCCGCGGACGGCCCGGGCACGCCGGCCCAGGCGGCTCGGGAGCTCCTGGACGCGGTCGCGCGCCGCCACCACGACGAGGCGCGGGGAGGAGTGCTCGGGAGGGTCAGCCGCCGAGTGCGGCGAGGGCGTCGGCAGCCTCCGACACCGCGTCGCTCGCCCGGAGGGTGAGCACCGCACGGATCATCGGGTGGTCGGTGGACCAGCGCACGAGCGCGGACCGGTCGACGACGTAGCTCGACCACTCCAGGCCGGGGCTGCCGAGGATCCAGTCGATCTGGGTCGCGGGCGGGGGCGAGCACGAGCCACCGCTCACGCTGCCGCCGTTGGAGGCGGTGAGCAGCCCGGACCCGACCATCGGGCAGAAGAACTCCGCGCGGTCGTTCATGTCGCCGGTCATCACGACCGGGACGTCGGGCTCGGCCTCGCGCAGCGAGCGGACCAGGTCGATCTCACGCTGGATCGCGGCGCGACGCCAGCGGCTGTTGTTGCCCCAACGCGGGGTGTCGGCGGGGTTGTGGAAGTTCATCACCCACAGCTCCTTGTCGTTGGCACGACTGCGGAGCTTGATGTAGGGCATCTGGCGCGGGTTGCCGCGGAAGTAGGGGATGGTCACCGTGTGGGCCTCGACGACGTCGAACATCTCGAGCCGCCACATGATGCTGTTCTCGGCCTCGCGGGCGCCCATCGAGTTGCCGGGATAGATGCCGTAGCCCGGCAGCCGGCTGCTGAGCGCGCGGGCCTGGTCGGACTGCAGCTCCTGGAGGCCGACGATGCCGACGCCGTTGCCGCTGATCAGCCGGGCCGCGCCGCTCGCGCGGGTGACGCCGGAGGGGCGGGCCTTCTTGCCCTTGCCGTGACCGGCGGTGTGGCTGCTGCCGAGGACGTTGAACGAGCTCACCACGACCTGGACGGTCGGGGCGGGGGCGTTGCGGGCGCGTCGCTGGGCCAGCTTGAGGGGGCTCGGGAAGCTCGCCTTGGCCGACCCGGCCGACTTGGCCAGCTTGGGCATGCCTTGGGGCCTGGCCGCGCGGGCCTTGGCGTCGAGGGTCGTGCTCTCCTCGATCTCCTCGTGGACGCTGCCCCAGTCGTCGGCCCCGTCGACCGAGTCGGACCTGGTGACCTTGCTCGAGGGGGAGGTGGTCGCGACCGCCTGCACGCCGTACGTGCCGGCGATGCCGACGACGACGAGCACGGAGGTGCCGATGACCCAGTCCATCGGCCGGACGTTCCACTTCACCGGCCCATGATAGGTGCTCGGGGCGGGTGCCGATGACCGTTCCGGGGCTCTCGCACCGCTAGGCTGGGCCGGCCCCCGATCCCTCACGACGGAGTACAGATGAGCAGCGCGGAGCCCCACCCGCTCGCGCCCCTGCGCTCCCTCCGCGTCGACGACCGCGGCCTCCACCTGGACCTCGCTCCCGAGGACGCCGGCCACGACGCCGCCCTCGACGTCCGCTTCGACGACCGCCGCATCTGGTCGTTCTGGACCGTCCGCGACACCGTGCGCGACGAGGGCGGCCTGCTCCTGCCGTGGCCGCCCGCGCTCACCCGCTTCCTCGACGGGCGTACGACGGTGTCGCTGGTCGACCACGTCCACGGCCACGAGGTGGGCCGGGCCGAGGCCGTGCTCGGCTCGGGCGAGGGTGAGGTCGCGGTCGTGGACCAGCAAGGCCGCCCCCTCGGCCTCGACAAGTCGCTGGTGCTCTCGCGGCTGTTCGACTCCCGCGACCCCGCGCAGCTCGCCCCGCTGCTGGACTCGATCGAGCAGGTCCTCGCCGAGCTGCGGGCCTGCGGGATCGAGGCGTTCCTGGCCTACGGCTCCCTCCTCGGGGCGGTGCGCGAGGGCGGTCTCATCGGTCACGACAACGACGCCGACCTCGGCTACGTCTCCCGCTACGACCACCCCGCCGAGGCGGTCGCGGAGTCCTTCCGGCTCCAGCGCGAGCTGGTCGAGCGGGGCCACCCCGTCACGCGCTACAGCGGCATGGGCATCCGCGTCGACGTGACCGAGGCCGACGGCGGCACGCGCGGGCTCGACGTGTTCGGCGGCTTCATGCGCAAGATCGACGGCACGAACCACCTCTTCCTCATGGGCGAGGTGGGTGCGCCCTTCGAGCCCGCGTGGGTGTGGCCGCTGAGCGAGGTGGGCTTCGAGGGCCGCACCTTCCCGGCCCCCGCGGTGCCCGACAAGCTGCTCGAGGCGATGTACGGCCCCACCTGGCGCACGCCCGACCCGGCGTACAAGTTCACGACGCCGCGCACGACCGTGCGACGGCTCGACGGCTGGTTCCGTGGCACCCGGGGCGGACGCATCCTCGAGTGGGACGTCGCCAAGCCGCGCGACCTCGGCCGCAAGCGCCTGCGACCGAGCGCCTTCGCGCGCTGGGCGCTGGAGACCCTCGACGCGGGGGAGCGGCCCACGACGCTGCTCGACATCGGCTGCGGAGCCGGTGTCGACGCCACGTGGACCGCCCGCCAGGGCGTGAGCACCGTCGGGGTGGACTTCAAGCCGATCCACTTCCGCCACCTCGCCGCGCGGGCGGCCGAGGAGGGCCTCCCGCTGCGCTTCCACTGGACCAACCTCAACGAGGTGCGCTCGGTGATGGCGGGCGGCGCCCAGCTGGCGCGCCTGCCCGGCCCGCGCTCGGTGGTCTCCCGGCACGTGCTCGACGCGGTCGACGCCGACGGTCGCCGCGGGTTCTACCGCCTGGCCGACATGGCCACGCGGGGAGGCGGACGCACCCTCGTGCAGGTCCGGCGCGCCCCCGCCGGCACGCCCGACGAGCGCGTCGTCCCGCCCGCGGCCGGTGGCCGCGGGCGCTCGCGGCCCCTCGACGTCGACGCCCTGGTGGCCGAGATCGAGGCGCACCGGGGCCGGGTGGCCGAGCGGCACGACCTGACCGAGACCGCCGAGGACGCCCCCGCCGGGGGCTTCCCGCGTGGCGAGGAGAGCTTCGACGTGACGAGACTGGTGGTGACATGGCACTGAAGGACCGCGCAGCGAGCTTCGCGCGCATGGCGAGGATGGCCCCGCAGCTGGAGCAGCACCTGCGTGAGCTCGAGGCCGAGGTGCAGGAGTGCCGTCAGGCCAACCTGCGCCTGGCCGAGCTCATGGACGTCGTGGCCGAGCTGCTGCTCCCGGTGACCCAGCAGGACCCGGGCCGGGCCGAGGAGCTGCTCGCGCGCTACCACGCCAGCGTCGGCGGCCCGGCGCCCGACCCGGCTCCCCAGCCCCAGGCCCAGCCC
>CAZKZQ010000085.1:0-6593 GCA_964557235.1 uncultured Nocardioidaceae bacterium | reverse complement strand
CGCCAGCGTCGGCGGCCCGGCGCCCGACCCGGCTCCCCAGCCCCAGGCCCAGCCCCAGGCGCAGCCCGAGTCGTGACGACCCCGCCCTCCCCACCTCCGGAGACCCCGGCGACCCCCGGGTCGTGGGACCGGCCCCCGCGCGTCTTCCTCCACATCGGTCTGCCCAAGACGGGCACGACGTACCTCCAGCACGTGCTGTGGGAGAACAAGGAGCGCCTGCGCGAGCACGGCGTGCTCCTCCCGGGGCGTCACCGCCGTCGCCACCTGCTGGCCTCCCTCGACGTCCGCGAGGACCCCAACCTGTCGCGCCGCCCCGGCGACGTCGCCCGGCCCTGGCAGGACCTGGTCGACGAGCTGATGGCGTGGGACGGTGACGCCGAGATCAGCCACGAGTTCTTCGCCGCGGCCTCGACCCCCCAGGTGCAGCGCATCGTCGACGACCTGGCCGGCCGCGAGCTGCACGTGGTGGTGACGGCGCGGGCGATGACCGAGCTCGGGGTCTCGCGCTGGCAGGAGGACGTCAAGAACGGCGGCACGCGCGGGGTGGACGACTACCCCGCCCGGGACGACTACGACCCGACCGACGAGTGGGGCTGGGGCAGCTTCGACCTGGCCGACATCCTCGACCGGTGGTCGGCCGTCGTGCCGCCCGAGCGCATCCACGTGCTGGTGGTCGCGCCGGGGGCCGGTGCCCCCTCCGAGCTGTGGCTGCGCTTCGCCGAGGTGATGGGTCTCGACGGCACCGAGTTCGAGGTCCCGGAGGCCCCGGTGAACACCTCGCTGGGCCTCGTGGAGGTCGAGCTGCTGAGGCGGGTGAACGCCAAGCTGGAGGGCTTCGGGTCGGCCATGGCGCGGGGTCGCTGGATCCGGGGATACCTCGCCGAGGGTGATATTCTGCCCAGCCGGCGCGAGAAGTTCCGCGCGGGGGACGCGAAGGCGTCCGATCTCCGTCGACGCGGGGAGAGGGCGGTCGAGCTCCTGCGTGCCGGAGGCTACGACGTCCGAGGTGACCTGCAGGCACTCCTGCCCCCTGTGGCAGAGGGTCTGCGCCACCCCGACGACGTGTCCGAGGGGGAGCTTCTCGACAGCGCCACGACGGCCATCGCACGCCTCCTGCGAGACGTCCGGGCCCTGACCCGCGAGCGAGACGAGCTCCTGGGGAGGGACATGGGTCCGGGTCCCCTCACCGAGGGTCCTCCAGAGGCCGGGGGTCGAGCACGAGGGGCAGCGACAGCGGAGTCGGCGCCCGACGCGCAGGCACTCGTCCGCGCAGCACGACGAGGCAGGATCCGCAGCGGGCTCGGCCGACTGCGGCACAGGTTCCGACAGAGTGGGGCGACATCGTGACTGACCGGAAGAGCACCCCTTCCGTGCACCGACTGACCGGACGGCGACGCGGCGCGGCGCTGGTGCTGGCCGTGGCGACCGCGGTCCTGGGCGGGCTGCTGGTGGCCACGCCGGGCACCGCCGCCGTCCGTGAGACGGCACCGGCGCGCGCGGCGGCGAGGCCGTTCAAGCCCGCTCCGGGCGCCCACTTCAACAACCCCAACGGCGGCGAGGCGGGTCACCGCCGGATCGAGGACGTGGCCTACAACGCCATCCAGCACACCCGCAAGGGCGACCAGATCCGCATCTCGCTGTTCTCCTTCGACCGCGGACGCATGGGTGACGCGCTGATCCGGGCCTACCGCCGGGGCGTCGCGGTGCAGCTGCTGCTCAACCAGCACCAGACCACCAAGGTGATGAAGCGGATGCGCAGCGTCTTCGGCGCCAACCGCACCCGCCGCAGCTTCATCTACCAGTGCGAGCGCGGCTGCCGCGGCGGCTCGTTCCTGCACAGCAAGTTCTACCTGTTCTCCAGGTCCGGAGCCGCTGAGAACGTCGTCATGGTGGGGTCGAACAACTTCACCTACAACGCGATGGTCCACCAGTGGAACGACCTGCTGGTGATGAACGACCGCCCCGGGACCTACGCGGCGTTCAAGGAGACCTTCGAGCAGATGAAGCTCGACAAGCGGGCCAACCCGCTCTACCAGGTGTTCCCGATCCAGGACCACTCCGTCCTGCACGTCTTCCCGTTCCCCAACGCGACCTCGGCCAACGACCCGATCATGCGGATCCTGCGCAAGGTCGACTGTCGGGGAGTGGCGCGCGGCTACGGCACCAACGGCCGCACCCGGATCCGCATCGACCAGCACCGCATCGGCGGCGAGCGTGGTGGGTGGATCGCCCGTCAGCTCGTGCGGCTGTGGGGCGCCGGCTGCGACATCAAGGTCATGCACGGCTCGGTGGACGCGCCGGTCAAGAAGGCCTTCCGGGCGCGGACCTCACGCGGACTGATCCCCGTGCGCGCCAACGGCTTCGACTACGACCGCGACGGGTTCCTCGACACCTATACGCACCACAAGTACATGACGATCTCCGGCAGCTACGACGGCGACCGCTCGACCAACCTGGTGATGACCGGCTCGAGCAACTGGGCGGGCATCGGAGTGACCGGTGACGAGATCGTGTTCCTGACCAAGTCCGACCGCTTCGAGCGCCAGTACGAGCGCAACTGGAACTTCATCTGGGCCAACGGCTCCCGGCCGGTCACCTACCGCCGCCAGGCCCGCACGGGCGCCTCGTTCCGCGCCGCTGACGGCTCCCTGGTCGACACCTCGCTGATCGACACCACCGGGCTGCTGCAGGACTCCGGCGTGCTGGCCTGGGCGGAGCCCAAGGCCGGCGGAAAGTACTGGGAGAACGACTGATGCCAGACCCCCTCCGGCGGCGCCCCCCGACGCCGCCGGGTGGCCGGCCGCGCGTGGCCGCCATCACGATGGTGCGTGACGAGCCGGTGATGCTCCGCCGGTGGGTGGAGCACTACTCCCGCCAGTGCGGTGGCCCCGGCGCCCTGCTCGTCATCGACGACAACACCACCGACGGCTCGACCGACGACCTCGAGTGCCCCGTGCTGCGGGTGCCGTCGTTCATCCACCGGCCGTTCGAGCCTGCGCGGATGGGCTTCGTCAGCCACGTGGCCTCGGCGCTGCTGGAGTCCTACGACGCGGTGATCTTCTGCGACGCCGACGAGTTCCTGGTCGCCGACCCCGAGCGCTACGACACCCTCGCGGCGCTGGTCGGCGCCAAGCCCAGCACCAAGGTCTTCGGCGCGGTCGGGATGAACGTCGTCCACCACGTCGGTGCCGAGCCCGACCTCGACCCGTCGCTGCCGATCAGCGAGCAGCGCCACCTGGCCAAGTTCATCCCGCTGATGTGCAAGCCGGCGCTCAAGAAGGTCCACGGCGCGTGGACCTCGGCCTCCCACGGGCTCAAGAACACCGAGTGGGCGATCGATCCCGAGCTGTGGCTCTTCCACGCCAAGTTCGCGGACCGCGAGGCGCTGCGTGCGGCGGCCGAGGGCCGGCGGGCGAGCGTGCTCACCGACAACCGCCCGCACACCACGAGCTGGAAGTTCACCGGCGACAAGATGGTCCGCCTGCTCGACAAGCTGACCACCGACCTGCCCGCCGAGGACCCCTACGCCGGGATCCCGGAGTTCGCGCCGACCGCCGCGCAGCTGCGCCGCGTCGTGGTCAACGAGGACGACACCTGGCGAGCCCGCGGGGGCGGTCGTCAGATCCAGCGGATGCGCAAGGGCGACCTCGTCCGCATCCCCGATCGCTTCCGGGGCACTTTCTAGACCTTTCGGCGTGTCCGTCGGCGTGTCGTCCCGGTTTTTCGCCCTTCTTGCTCCATTCTGTCCCGCCAGTCACACGAGTCCCGTACGGTCGACGGGTCCGCAAGCCTCCGGGAGCCCCCGCTCCCTGGCGCGGACGTGTCATGTCGGCAGAGCTTGGGAGGTATCTCGTGGGTGCGGCACGCGCAGGCGGACGGGCCACGGACAGGTGGGGCTCGCGGTCCCGCCGGGGAGTCCTCGGCACGGTCGCGCTGACCGGAGCGGCGTTCCTCGCCGGACTCTCCCTGCAGGGCGCCCCCGCCGACGCCGAGTCGGCCCGCGCGAGCGCCGGCTTCCGTGAGGTCACGTCCGCGACGTTCCGGGTCTCCTCGTTCAACGTGCTCGGCTGGAGCCACACCGCGGCCGGCGGCAACAAGCCCCGCATGGCCTCCGGCGAGACCCGGATGAGGTGGACCACCCAGCTGCTCGCCGACAACAAGGTCGAGGTCGTGGGCATGCAGGAGCTGCAGCCCCGCCAGCTCTCGGCGTTCCGTGCCCTCCAGGGCGACTCGTGGGACCTCTACCCCGCGGACACCCTCAACCGGATCGACACCCACAACTCCATCGCCTGGCGCACCGACACGTGGGAGCTGGTCGAGGCCAACACGATCGCGATCCCCTACTTCCACGGCGCCAAGGTGCAGATGCCCTACATCCTGCTGCGCCACGTGAAGACCGACCGCCTGGTCTGGTTCGCCAACTTCCACAACCCGGCCAACACCCGCACCTCCGGCGACAGCACGCCGTGGCGCGCGCAGGCCCGCATCCTCGAGGTCGGCCTGGCCAACAAGATCTGGGAGTCCGGGGTGCCGCTGATCTACACCGGCGACATGAACGAGACCCAGCCCTACTTCTGCGCGCTCACCACGCAGTCGCCGATGAAGAGCGCGAGCGGCGGGTCCTGGGGCACCACCCGGTGCCGCACGCCCGACCGGATGAAGATCGACTGGATCTTCGGCTCCAACGACGTGCGCTTCACGAACTACCGGGTCAAGGACGGTACGTTGGTCGACAAGGCATCGGACCACCCGATGATCCTCGCCGACGTGACCGTGTCCAGCCGACCGCGCGCCTGACGCGCGTCCCGGGGGACGCGGAGGGAGAGTCGCCCGAGTCGCCTGGAGGGAGCACGTGGCACACACCGTCGTGCTCCACATCGGGGCGATGAAGTCCGGGACCAGCACCGTCCAGCACCAGCTGCAGTTCCACCACGACATCCTCGCCGCCCAGGGCTTCTGCTTCCCCGGCCACCGCTGGCGCCAGCAGATCCTCGGGGTGCTGGACGTCCTCGACCAGACCCGCGACGGACACGTGGTCCCGGGGTCGGAGGGTGCCTGGCAGCGCCTGCTCGACGAGCTGGAGGCCTACGACGGCACGGGGCTGATCTCGATGGAGTTCCTCGGCCCGACCCCGCCGGACTACATCGCCAAGGTGGTCGACTCGCTGCGTCCCGCCGACGTGCACGTCGTGATGACCGCCCGCGACCTGGGCCGCAACGTCCCGGCGATGTGGCAGGAGGGCCTGAAGAACCGCGCCACCTGGACGTGGCCGCAGTACCTCCAGGACATCGCGAGCACCGAGAAGCCGCGCCAGGGGCACGCGCGCCGCTTCTGGCGGCAGATGAACTACCCCTTCATCGCCGAGAAGTGGGTGCAGGCGGTCGGCCAGGACCGGTTCACCCTGGTCACCGTGCCGCACCCGGGCGCCGACCCGGGCGTGCTGTGGGACCGGTTCTGCTCCGTGGTCGGGCTCGACGGGTCGGCCTTCCCGCCGGCGGAGCCGCAGAACGTCTCGCTCAGCGCCGCGTCGGCGCAGGTGCTCCGCGCGCTCAACGAGGCGCTGCCCGAGGAGCTCACGCTGTTCCACTACCAGAAGGTGGTCAAGCACCAGCTCGCCAAGCAGGGCATGCCGGCGCCGACGGGCCCGCACGACCGGATCGGCTTCTCCGGTGCGTGGGTCGAGGAGCGCGCCGACCGCCAGATCACCAGGCTGCGCGAGCTCGGCGTCCGCGTGGTCGGCGACCTCGAGGAGCTGCGACCGGTCGCGCAGGCCGGGATCGACCCCACCACCTGCCCGCCCGAGGCCGCGCTCCAGGCCGCGGTCGAGGCGCTGGCCTACCTCGTGAAGGTGTGGCCCAGTCCATAGCCCGTGTGGCTTTCTCCATAGCCCCGAGGCGTGGTCGCGGCCCTCGCGGCTAACTAGGCTGGTGCCTCCCTGTCGTACGACGAAAGGACCGCCATGGGTCGCCTCGCGCAGACCGAGGGTCTCACCGACATCCAGCAGGAGATCCTGTCGACCGTCCGCGACTTCGTGGACAAGAAGATCATCCCGGTCGCCCAGGAGCTCGAGCACGCCGACGAGTACCCCGAGGAGATCGTCGAGGGCCTCAAGGAGCTCGGCATCTTCGGCCTGATGATCCCCGAGGAGTACGACGGCCTGGGCGAGTCCCTGCTCACCTACGCCCTCGTGGTCGAGGAGATCGCGCGCGGCTGGATGAGCGTCTCCGGCGTGATCAACACGCACTTCATCGTGGCCTACATGCTCATGCGCCACGGCACCGAGGAGCAGAAGAAGAAGTACCTGCCCAAGATGGCGACGGGCGAGGTGCGCGGTGCGTTCTCGATGTCCGAGCCGGGGCTGGGCTCCGACGTGTCGGCGGTGAAGACCAAGGCGACCAGGCTCGACGACGGGTCCTACGAGATCACCGGCCAGAAGATGTGGCTGACCAACGGCGGCACGTCCACGCTGGTCGCGACCCTGGTGAAGACCGACGAGGGCTCGGACTCGGTCTACAAGAACATGACGACCTTCCTGGTGGAGAAGGAGCCCGGCTTCGGCGAGACCGCGCAGGGCGTCACGGTCCCCGGCAAGC
>CAZKZQ010000084.1:0-14469 GCA_964557235.1 uncultured Nocardioidaceae bacterium | reverse complement strand
GGCGCCCCCGCCGGCGTCGTCATCCCGGACAGCCGCGTCGTCACGATCGCCTGAGCGCGCGCAGCTGATCTCGACTGATCGCTCGCTGCGCTCGCTGCTCGATCACCGGTGGTCGCGCGGGGACTGGCCGGGGCCGCGCACGGGCGCCATGCCCGAGCGTAAAAAGCGCGTGGCGCCTCGTCACCGAGCCGGACCACAGCGTCAGCCACCGGGCGACACACGCTCAGCTCGGGCGTGGTGCCCGGGAGCGGAGCCGGTCAGGCTCCGCTCCCCGCCAGAGGCGGTCGGGCTACCCGGTCGGCGCTACGCGTCGCCGCCCTCCTGCTTGACGCCTGCGACGGCCGTGGGGTCGTCGATGCGGTACTTCTCGAACGCCTTGACCACGACCGACTGCTCGATCTCGCCGGCCTGGGCCAGCGCGTTGAGCGCCGCGACCGCCACCGACTGGGCGTCGATGTGGAAGAAGCGCCGGGCGGCGGGGCGGGTGTCGGCGAAGCCGAAGCCGTCCGCGCCGAGGACGTGGAAGTCCTCCGGCACCCACTTGGCGATCTGGTTGGGCACGGCGGTCATGAAGTCGCTCACCGCGACGACCGGACCGTCGTGGCCGCTGAGGACCTGCGTGACGTAGGGCGTGCGCGGGTCCTGGTCGGGGTGCAGGAAGTTGTGGTCCTCGGTGGCGATCGCCTCGCGGGCCAGCTCGTTCCACGACGTCGCCGACCAGGTGGCGGCGCGGACGCCCCAGTCCTCGAGCAGCAGCTTGGCGGCGTCGCGGACCCACGGGTAGCCGACGCCGGAGCCGATGAGCTGGACGACGGGTCCGTCGCCGTCGCTCGCCTCGGTGACGCGGTAGAGACCCTTGAGCAGGCCGTCGACGTCGAGGCCCTCGGGCTCCTTGGGCTGGACGTAGGGCTCGTTGTAGACGGTGAGGTAGAAGATGACGTTCTCGCCGTCGGGGTGGTCCTCGCTGGTGCCGTACATCCGCTCGATGCCGCTGCGCATGATGTGGCCGACCTCGTAGGCGAACGCCGGGTCGTAGTGCACGACCGCGGGGTTGGTGGCCGCGAGCAGCGGGGAGTGGCCGTCGGCGTGCTGCAGGCCCTCGCCGGTCAGCGTGGTGCGGCCCGCGGTGGCGCCGATGAGGAACCCGCGCGCGAGCTGGTCGGCCATCGCCCAGATGGAGTCACCGGTGCGCTGGAAGCCGAACATCGAGTAGAAGAGGTAGACCGGGATCATGTACTCCCCGTGCGTGGAGTACGCCGACCCGGCGGCCGTCGCCGACGCCATCGCTCCGGCCTCGGAGATGCCCTCGTGGAGCAGCTGCCCCTGCGGGGACTCCTTGTAGGCCATGAGGAGCTTGCGGTCGACCGACTCGTAGTGCTGGCCGGCCGGGTTGTAGATCTTCTGGCTCGAGAAGAACGAGTCCATGCCGAAGGTGCGGTACTCGTCGGGGGCGATCGGCACGATGCGTGCCCCGATGCCCTTGTCCTTCACGAGGTCCTTGAGCAGCCGCACGAGCGCCATCGTCGTGGCCACGGCCTGCTTGCCCGACCCGGCCTTCATCTCGTCGTACACCTTGGCCGCGGGGAGGTCGAGCGGCTTGGCGCGCACGACCCGCTTGGGCAGCGAGCCGCCCAGGGCCTTGCGGCGCTCCATCATGTACTCGATCTCGGGGGAGTCCTCGCCCGGGTGGAAGAACGGCGCCATGCCGTGCTTCTCGTAGTGCTCGTCGATGTCGCGGTCGGACATCGGGAGGTAGAGCCGGTCGCGGTACTTCTTGACGTCCTTGAGCGTCAGCTTCTTCATCTGGTGCGTGGCGTTCTTGCCCTCGAGGGCGTCGATCGTCCAGCCCTTGATGGTCTTCGCGAGGATCACGGTCGGCTGGCCGGCGTGCTTGGTCGCGGAGTCGAACGCGGCGTAGACCTTGCGGTAGTCGTGGCCGCCGCGGGGGAGCTTGCGGATCTGCTCGTCGCTCATGTGGGCGACCATCTTGCGCAGCCGCGCGTCGCCGCCGAAGAAGCTCTCGCGGATGTACTCGCCGGACTCGACGGAGTAGGTCTGGAACTGCCCGTCGGGGGTGGAGTTCATCCGGTTGACCAGGACGCCGTCGACGTCGTGGGCGAGCAGGGAGTCCCACTCACGGCCCCAGACGACCTTGATGACGTTCCACCCGGCGCCGCGGAAGTTGGCCTCGAGCTCCTGGATGATCTTGCCGTTGCCCGTCACGGGGCCGTCGAGCTGCTGCAGGTTGCAGTTGATCACCCAGGTGAGGTTGTCCAGCTCCTCGCGGGCGGCGATGCGGATCGCGCCGAGCGACTCGGGCTCGGCCATCTCGCCGTCGCCGAGGAACGCCCACACGTGCTGGTCGCTGGTGTCCTTGATGCCGCGGTTGTGGAGGTAGCGGTTGAAGCGCGCCTGGTAGATCGAGTTGATCGCGGTCAGGCCCATGGAGACCGTCGGGAACTCCCAGAAGTCCGGCATGAGGCGCGGGTGGGGATAGGACGGCAGGCCCTTGCCGACGCCGTGCTGCACCTCCTGGCGGAAGTAGGACAGCTGCTCGGCGGTCAGGCGGCCCTCGAGGAACGCGCGGGCGTAGATGCCGGGGGAGGCGTGGCCCTGGATGAAGACCTGGTCGCCGCCGGAGGGGTGGTCCTTGCCCTTGAAGAAGTGGTTGAAGCCGACCTCGTAGAGCGAGGCGGAGGACTGGAAGGTCGCGATGTGGCCGCCGACCTCCAGGCCGGGCCGGTTGGCGCCGGAGACCATGATCGCGGCGTTCCAGCGGAGGAAGGCGCGGATGCGGCGCTCCACCTCCTCGTCGCCGGGGAACCACGGCTCGCGCTCGGGCGGGATCGTGTTGATGTAGTCGGTGCTGCGCAGGGCCGGCACGCCGACCTGCTGCTCGCGGGCGCGCTCGAGGAGCTTGAGCATCACGAAGCGGGCGCGGTCGCGTCCGCGTTCGTCGATGAGGGCGTCCAGCGAGTCGACCCAGTCCTTGGTCTCGTCGGGGTCGATGTCGGGGAGCTGGGTGGGCAGACCTTCGTGGATCACACTGCGGCGGTCGCCCCGGGTGCTCTGGGTGTCGTCGAACTCAGGCTCGGTCACCGCTCCATCTTTGCACCGGCCTCCAGTACTCGCGAGTACGCCGGATCCCGCCCGCGGACGGGACGTGCAAGGGTGGTGCCGACACCCGCAGAGGGGGGAACACCGCGAAAACGTTGCGCGGGGGGCGCTCATCTAGTGGACTGACCAGAAGGTGACAGCCGCATTGCGGTCGGGAATGCGAGGAGGCGGACGTGAGCGCGACCCCCGGGGGCGCGGACACCACGAACATTGGTGCCCGCCTGGGTCTGGCCCGTGGAGACGTGGTCCAGGAGTTCGGCTGGGACGAGGACGTCGACGACGACCTGCGTGTGCAGGTCGAGGACACCGTGGACGGTGACCTGGTCGACGGGGACTACGGCAACGTGGTCGACGCGGTCCTCCTCTGGTGGCGCGACGAGGACGGCGACCTGGTCGACGCCCTGGTCGACGCGCTGACCGACCTCGCGGACGGCGGATCCATCTGGCTCCTCACGCCCAAGGTCGGCAGGCCCGGCGCGGTGGAGGCGGCCGACGTCACGGAGGCCGCGCCCGTCGCCGGTCTCGCGGTGACGACGACGCTGCCGATCTGCGCCGACTGGACGGCGACCCGTCTCGCGGCGCCCAAGAACCACCCTCGCTGAGACCGCCGCGGCTCGGCCCGGCGTACTCCTCGCGTCTTTGGGAAGCATCCACCCGGACGCTCGGCACCCCACCTCCAAGGAGACCCATGCAGAAGCCACGTCAGGCAGCCGCCCTCGTCGGTGACCAGGTGACGAAGGCCCGGGTGCTCCTGGCCAGTGGCATCGTCAAGCCCTACGGCCCGCGCAAGCTGACCAAGCTGGCCCTGACGCTCAAGGAGTGGGGCGTCGGCCCCGCCGGCGGCTTCGCGTCGCTGGCCGTGCGTGCGCCCGACGACGTGGGCCTGGTCGACGAGCGCGGCGAGCTGACCTGGAAGCAGATCGACGACCGCGGCACGGCCCTGGCCGACTCCCTGCGGGAGATGGGCGTGGACGCCGACCACGGCGTCGCGATCATGGCGCGCAACCACCGCGGCTTCGTCGACGCGCTCATCGCGGCCAGCAAGCTGGGCGGCGACATCCTGTTCCTCAACACCGCCTTCTCCGGCCCGCAGCTGGTCGAGGTGATGGAGCGCGAGGGGCCCAAGGTCATCGTGTTCGACGAGGAGTTCGCCGACCTGGTCAAGGACATCCCCGAGCAGATCAAGCGCGTGGTCGCGTGGGTCGAGGACGACGAGGACAACAAGGAGGCGCCCTCCGACGACGTCACCACCGTCGAGGCGCTGATCGAGAAGGGCTCGGCGACGGCCGACTTCAAGGCGCCGGAGAAGCAGAGCCGGATGGTCATCCTCACCTCCGGGACCACGGGCACGCCCAAGGGCGCGCCCCGCAGCGACGCCGGTGTGGACGCCGCGGTCGCGCTGCTGTCCCGCATGCCGCTGCGCCGAGGCTGGACGTGCCACATCGCCGCGCCGCTGTTCCACACCTGGGGCTTCGCGCACCTCGCCCTGGCGATGCTGCTGCAGTCCAAGATCGTGCTGCGCCGCCGGTTCGACCCCGAGCAGTGCCTCGAGACGATGAAGGAGCACGACGTCGACTCGCTCGTCGTGATCCCGGTGATGCTGCAGCGCATCCTCAAGCTCGACGACGCGGTCCTGGACAAGTACGACTTCCCGAACCTCAAGGTCGTCGCCGCCTCCGGCTCCGCCCTGCCCGGCAACCTGAGCACGACGTGGATGGACAGGTTCGGGGACAACCTCTACAACATCTACGGCTCGACCGAGGTCGCCTACGCGACCGTCGCGACGCCCCAGGACCTGCGCGACGCTCCCGGCACCTCGGGCAAGCCGCCGCACGCCACGATCGTCAAGATCTTCGACGAGGACGGCAACGAGGTCGAGCAGGGCGAGACCGGCCGCATCTTCGTCGGCAACGGGATCCTCTTCGAGGGCTACACCGGCGGCGAGGAGACCAAGGACATGATCGACGGGCTGATGAGCTCCGGCGACGTGGGCCGCTTCGACGACAAGGGGCACCTGTTCATCGAGGGCCGTGACGACGAGATGATCGTCTCCGGCGGCGAGAACGTCTTCCCCAAGGAGGTCGAGGACTGCATCGCCAAGCACGAGGCCGTCCACGAGGTCGCCTGCATCGGGGTCGACGACGAGGACTACGGCAAGCGGCTCAAGGCCTTCGTCGTGCTCGAGGACGGCAAGGAGGCCAGCGAGGACGACCTCAAGGCCCACGTGAAGTCCAACCTGGCCCGCTACAAGGTGCCGCGCGAGATCGAGTTCCTCGACGAGCTGCCCCGCAACGCCACCGGCAAGGTGCTCAAGCGCAAGCTCGAGGAGGGCGAGGGCGGCGACGACGGGGGCGACGACGGGGGCGACGAGGACGGCTCCGAGACCGGGGGAGACGCCGGCTCGGACGGCTGACCGGGGCCCGTCGCTGAAATTTTGCTTTGAGAGGTGTCCATATTCAGGCGTGCACGGTGGGCGCTACACCCCTAGGCGTGGTTGAATAGGAGCGCAGCCGCTGGTGACCCGAGACGCCAGCGGCTGCCTTATTTTTTCACCCGAAAGGCTGATGCTGCGCGTCCCTGCCGCCGGGGCCCTCCAGGTGAGAGGATGTGTCCCATGGGCAAGTTGACCGGTGCCGCCGTGCTGCTGTGTGCGGCGAGCGTGCTCGTCGGGTGTGGGGACCAGGCCGGCGACTCAGCCGCCGGCGAGCCGAGCCTCTCCGGGACCACCTCGGTGTCCCAGCCGCTCCCCGCGGCGAGCAAGCTCCCGACGCTGTCCGCGAACAGCACCAACCTGCCCGACTGCCGAGCCACCTGGCGCCCGGGCCGGACCCTGCCGCAGCACTACGACGGCTGCGTCGACAACGCGATGGAGGTCCCCGTCGCCGCGCAGGGCCACGAGTGCGCCGACGGCTCGCGCCTGGTGAACTTCCGCGGCCGCCAGTGGGCGGTCACCGGCGGTCCGATCTCGATCACCGACGGCGACAAGCTGCTCGAGGACCAGTCCTACGTCAACGCGCTCGAGAGCTGCCAGCCCTCCTCCTGACCCGCTCCGGCCCCGGGCGATATCCTCACCTGTCCGCGACGCCCGGCGTCGCCCGAGGGCGCATAGCTCAGCGGTAGAGCGCTTGCCTTACAAGCAAGATGTCGCAGGTTCGATCCCTGCTGCGCCCACGTGCAGATGCGACTGCGTGAGCTGGTCGAGGTCCTCGAGGAGCGCTACGACCCCGCGTGGGCCGAGCCGTGGGACGAGGTCGGCCTGGTGTGCGGTGACCCCTCGGCCGAGGTGTCCAAGGTGCTGTTCGCCGTCGACCCGGTCGCCGCGGTGGTCGAGGAGGCCGTCGCCTGGGGTGCCGACGCCCTGGTCGTGCACCACCCGCTGCTGCTCACCCCGGTCAGCTCGGTCGCGGCCACCACGCCCAAGGGGCGGGTGCTGCACCGGCTGATCACGGCAGGGATCGCGCTCTACACCGCCCACACCAGCGCCGACGTCCCGGCGTACGGCGTCAACGAGGCGATCGCGCACGCGCTCGGTCTCGCCGACCTGAGCGTGCTGGCGCCGACCGACTCCGGGCTCGACAAGCTCGTCGTCTTCGTCCCCGTCGACGGGGTCGAGGCCGTGCGAGCCGCCGTCACGGGCGCGGGGGCCGGGCGCATCGGCGACTACGAGGCGTGCACCTTCAGCGTCGTCGGCGAGGGCCGCTTCCGGCCGCTGGAGGGTGCGCAGCCGGTCGTCGGCGAGGTCGGGCGGGCCGAGGTCGTCCCCGAGGTCCGGCTCGAGGCGGTCGTGCCGAGGCGCCTGCGCGACGAGGTCGTGGCGGCGATGGTGGCGGCGCACCCCTACGAGGAGCCGGCGTACGACGTCCACGAGCTCGCCACCGCGCCCGGCCAGACGGTGCCCCCGTCGGTCCGAGGGCACGGCCGGGTCGGCACGCTGCCGGAGCCGATGAGCCTGCGGGCCTTCGCGGCGTACGTCGACGAGCGGCTGCCGCAGACCGCCCACGGCGTGCGGGTGGCCGGCGACCCCGAGCGGGTCGTCGCCCGGGTGGCGGTCGGCGCCGGGTCGGGGGAGTCCCTGCTCGAGGACGCCTGGGCGGCCGGTGCGGACGTGTTCGTCACCTCCGACCTCAAGCACCACCGGGCGAGCGAGTTCCTCGAGGGTGGACCCGAGGTGCCGGCCCTGGTCGACGTGGCGCACTGGTCGGCGGAGTGGACCTGGCTGCCGGTCGCGCGGACCGAGGTGGACCGGGCCGCCGCCGAGCGGGGCTATACGGTGGAAACCCGCGTGAGCACGATCGTCACGGACCCGTGGACGTTCCGGGTCTGACCCCGTCCTAGGAGGACACCTGCGTTGAAGGCCGACCCGTTCGCCCAGCTCAAGCTGCTCGACGTGCAGGAGCTCGACTCCGGCCACGACGCGTTGCGCCACCAGGCCCGCAACCCACCGGAGGGCCCCGAGCTCGCCACCCTCGCCGCCCGTCGTGAGGAGCTCGAGGGGCGCGCCAAGGACCTCCAGGTCCAGGTCGAGGACCTGACCAGGGAGCAGCGCAAGGCCGACGCCGACGTCGAGCAGGTCAAGGCCCGTCGGGTCCGCGACCAGCAGCGCCTCGACGCCGGCACCATCACCAACCCCAAGGACCTCGAGCACCTGCAGCACGAGCTGGTCTCCCTCGACAAGCGCATCTCCGACCTGGAGGACGCCGAGCTCGAGGTGATGGAGCGGCTCGAGGCGGTCCAGGCCGACCTCGAGGAGACGCGCGCCGAGCTGGAGCGGGCCGTCCAGCGCACCGCCGAGCTCAACGCCACGCGCGGTGAGCGGCTCGAGGACCTGCGTGCCCAGGCCGCCAAGCTCAAGGACCAGCGGGTGCAGCTGGTCGCCGACCTGCCGGCCGACCTGCTCGCGCTCTACGAGAAGCTGCGCGAGCAGAAGGGCGGCGTCGGGGCGGCCCTGCTCCGGCAGCGGCGCTGCAGCGGCTGCAGCCTCCAGCTGGACAACCAGGTGCTCGGTCAGATCGCCGCGCTGCCCTCCGACGCGGTCGTGCGGTGCGAGGAGTGCGCGCGCATCCTCGTGCGGACGGGGGAGAGCGGACTGTGACCTCCAGGGTCGTCGTCGAGGCCGACGGGGGCTCCCGGGGCAACCCGGGCAACGCGGCCTACGGCGCGGTGCTCAAGGACGCGGCGACCGGCGCGGTGATCGCCGAGCGGGCGGAGCGGATCGGGGTGGCGACCAACAACGTGGCGGAGTACCGCGGGCTGATCGCCGGGCTCGAGCTCTACCACCAGCACGCCGAGGGCGCCGAGCTCGAGGTGCGCATGGACTCCAAGCTCGTGGTCGAGCAGATGTCGGGCAACTGGAAGATCAAGCACCCCGACATGAAGCCGCTGGCGCTCCGCGCCAAGGAGCTGGCGCCGACCGGGACGCGGTTCACCTGGATCCCGCGCGAGCAGAACTCCGACGCCGACGCGCTGGCCAACCTCGCCCTCGACGCGCCCGAGGGTGTCCTGCACGGCACGGGCCCGGGTTCGGTCACCGCAGGGGAGGACGCCGACGTGGCGGAGCCGGTCGCACCGGCCGCGCCGCCACGACCGCCGTGGGAGCAGGGCGACCCGACGACCCTCGTGCTGGTGCGCCACGGCGACACCGACCACACCGCTGCGCGCACGTTCAGCGGCAGCACGGGCTCCGACCCCGCGCTCAACGAGCACGGTCGCGCGCAGGCCGGCCTGACCGCCGAGTGGCTGGCCCCCCTGGCCGAGCACGACCTGGTCATGCTGAGCTCCCCGATGCAGCGCACCCGGCAGACGGCCGACGTGATCGCCGCACGCCTCGGGGCGTCGTACGACCTGCACGAGGGCCTGCTCGAGGCGAGCTTCGGGGCGTGGGAGGGGCTGACCTACAAGGAGGCCGTCGAGCAGGACCCCGAGGGGTTCACCACCTGGCTCGGCGACCCGACCTTCAGGGCCGGCGGCACCGGCGACTCGATGCACGGCATGCGCGAGCGCATGGACGGCGTCCGCGACGCGCTGCGCGAGGAGCACGCGGGCCGCACGGTCCTCGCGGTCACGCACCTCACCCCGATCAAGATGCTGCTCCAGGGCGTGCTCGAGCTGCCGATGGACGGGCTCTTCCGCACCGAGGTGATGCCGGCGTCGGTGACGGTGCTGACCTGGTACCCCGACGGCCGGGGCGTCGTGCGCCTGCTCAACGGGCTGCCCGGCACGGGCGCCTACGTCGGGGCCTCCAACATCCGCTGAGCTCCTCAGGTGTGAGGCCGCGGGCTGGGGCCGCCCGGCCCTGGCGCGCCCGCCCCCCGGCGCCGCCATGATGGGGTCATGCGGATCATCACTCCCGAGGAGCTCACCCGCCGGCTCGCGCAGATCCCCGGCCGTCCCCGCGTCGTGGTCAGTGGCAACGCGTCGGTCCCCTGGCCGGGCGTCCGTGCGGTCGACGAGGCGATCGAGCAGTACACGATCAACGTCCTCAACGCCCCGGTGGGCATCCCCGACCGGCACGGCGTGGTGGCCGAGACCTCCTTCGTGGGGCCGGGCATGCGGCGCCACCCCAACCTGTCCTACGTGCCGAGTCGCCTGTCGATGGTGCCGGTGCTGCTGCGCCGGGTCACGCCGCCCGACGTCGTGGTGGTGCACTGCGCACCGCCGCGCGACGGCCAGCTGAGCCTGGGGCTCGAGGTCAACGTGCTCCCCGCGGCCATCGAGGGCTGCCGGTCCCGGTCGGGCACGGTGGTGGCGGTCATCAACGACCAGATGCCCTACACGTACGGCGACGCGCTGCTGCCCGTCGACCACGTCACCTTCGGGATCGAGGTCTCCGAGCCGGTCCCGTCGGTGAAGCCCGCACCGCCGAGCGAGGAGAGCCGGGCGATCGGCGAGCTGGTCGCCTCCCGCGTGCCCGACGGCGCGACCCTCCAGCTCGGCATCGGCGGGGTGCCCGACGCGACGCTGGCCGCGCTGACGGGCCGGCGGGGCCTGCGGGTCTGGACCGAGATGTTCTCCGACGGCGTGCTCGAGCTGCACCGCCAGGGGGCGCTGGACGACACCCACCCGCTCACCACGTCGTTCATGTTCGGCAGCGAGGAGCTCTATGCGTGGGTCGACGGCAACCACCGCGTGCGGATGATGCGCACCGAGCACACCAACGACCCGGCCCTCATCGCCCAGCAGCGCATCATGACGTCGGTCAACACGGCCCTGGAGATGGACCTGCTGGGCCAGGCCAACGCCTCACGGATCAACCGGCGGATCTACTCCGGCTTCGGCGGTCAGACCGACTTCATCGTGGGGGCGCTGCACTCGCCGGGCGGCCAGGCGTTCATGGCGCTGCGGTCCTGGCACCCCAAGGCCGACGTGTCGACGATCGTCCCCCTGCTCGACGAGCCGGTGACGTCGTTCCAGCAGACCGCCATCGTCACCGAGCACGGCGTCGCGGAGGTGTTCGGCTACAGCGAGAAGGCCCAGGCCCGGCACATCATCCGCGACGCGGCCCATCCCGACGTGCGGGACCAGCTGTGGGAGAGCGCCCACGAGCTGGGCCTCGTCTAGATCTCCGCGACCACCACGTCGAGGCGGGTGGGCGCCTCGGGCGTCTCGACCTGCCAGCCGAGGTCGCGCAGGGCGTCAACGAGCCCGGCGGGCTTGCGAGGGTTGGCCCCCGCCTCGAGCAGCGAACGCACGAGACGCCCCTTGGTCGCCTTGTTGAAGTGGGAGACCACCTTGCGCGTGCCGTTGTGCTCGTGGAGCACGCGCACGGTCGCGACGCGGGGCGCCCACGAGCGGTCCGGCCGCCAGAACGGGGTGTACGACGACGAGCGCAGGTCGACCACGAGCCCGTCGCCGGCGGCCTCGGTCGCCGCGGCGCCGAGGTGGCCCGACCAGTGGCGCGAGACCGGCCCGAGCCCGGGCAGCGAGACGTCGCCCGACAGGCGGTAGGCCGGGACCCGGTCGCCCGGACGCACGAACCCGAACAGCCCGCTGGTCACGAGCAGCCACCGGCCGGCCCGCCGCTTGGCCGCCGCGTCGAGCGAGGCCAGGTCGAGCGCGTCGTACAGCACCCCGGTGTAGAGCCGGTCCGCGCGCGTCGTCGGTGCCTCGCGCAGGCCGGCGTTGCGGGTGACCGCGTCGGCCTGCGTCGGGCCCAGCCCGAGCACCTCTCCGGCCTTGACCGGGTCGTCGGAGCAGAGCGCGACGAGTGCGTCGAGGACCTCCTCGCGGGCAGGGGCGAGGTCCGGGAAGGACAGGGTGGCGAGGTCGAGCGGGGCGCCCCGGCGCGGGGCGGTCTTGCCCTCCGACGGGGGCAGCAGGATCAGCAAGGGGTCAGCTCTCCGGGGTGTCGCTCTGGGCAGCGGTCGCCTGCGTTTCTACCAGCCCGTGGGCCGTCTGCGAGACTCGCAACGATCGACGGAAAGGGGTCTCGGGTGCCACGACGAGTGGTCAGGGTCGCAGCGTCGCCCGACGGCGCCATCAGCGACGGGGTCGCCGCCCTGCAGCGCGAGCTCGAGGTCTCCCCGGAGTTCCCGCCCGAGGTGCTGGCCGAGGCAGCCGACGTGCAGCCGCCGCTGCCGTCCCTGGACCGCACCGACCTGCCGCTGGTCACGATCGACCCGGAGACCTCGCGCGACCTCGACCAGGCCCTGCACCTCGAGCGCTCCGGGAGCGGCTTCCGCGTCCACTACGCGATCGCCGACGTCGCGGCGTTCGTGCGGCCCGGGGGAGCGGTCGACGCCGAGGCCCACCGGCGCGGCGAGACGCTCTACGGCCCCGGCTCCAAGGTCCCGCTCCACCCGCCCACGCTCTCCGAGGGTGCGGCCTCGCTGCTGCCCGACGGGCCACGCCCGGCCCTGCTCTGGACGATCGACCTCGACGGCTCGGGGGCCCAGACCGACGTCCGCGTCGAGCGCGCGATGGTGCGCAGCCGGGCCAAGCTGTCCTACGCCGGGGTCCAGGCCGACCTGGACGCGGGCCGGGCGGACGAGGTGTTCACCCTGCTCGGCGAGGTCGGACGGCTGCGGCTGGAGCAGGAGGCCGCGCGCGGCGGCGTGAGCCTGCCGCTGCCCGACCAGGAGGTGAACCGCGTCGGGGACGCCTGGGAGCTGGAGTTCCGCGAGCCGCTCGCGGTCGAGCTGTGGAACGCCCAGATCTCGCTCCTCACCGGCATGGCCGCGGCGGGGCTGATGGTCGCCGGCCGGGTCGGCGTCCTGCGGACGCTCGCCCCGGCCGACCCGCGCGACGTCGACCGGCTGCGGCGGGTCGCCCGGGCCCTGCACGTCGACTGGCCGGCCGACCGCTCCTACCCCGAGCTCGTCCGCAGCCTGGACCCGGCGCGGGCCGACCACGCCGCGCTGCTCACCGCGAGCACGTCGCTGCTGCGCGGGTCGGGCTACGTCGCGTTCGACGGTGAGGTGCCTGCCGAGCACGAGCACTCGGCCATCGCGTCGGCGTACGCCCACGTGACGGCGCCGCTGCGTCGCCTCGTGGACCGCTACGCCGGTGAGGTCTGCCTCGCCCTGTGCGCCGGGGTCGAGGTGCCGGAGTGGGCGCGCGCAGCGCTGCCCGCCCTGCCCGACGAGATGCGGGAGTCGGCTCGACGGGCCAACACCTACGAGCGCGAGGTGGTCGACCTGGTCGAGGCGGTCGTGCTCCAGCCACGGGTGGGGGAGTCGTTCCCCGCGATGGTCGTGTCCGTCGCCGACGAGCCGACCAAGGGCGAGGTGATGGTCCACGAGCCCGCCGTCGAGGGACCGGTCGTGTCCGGGGACGGCACGCCCCTCCCGCTCGGCCAGGAGGTCTCGATCCGCCTGACCGAGGCCGATCCCGCCCGTCGGCGGGTGCGGTTCGAGCTGCCCTGAGCCCTACACTGGTCGGGCGGATGAGCTGGCCGGGCGACCGCGGCGCGACCCCCGGGGAAGCGTCGAGGAAGGTCCGGGCTCCACAGGGCAAGGTGGTGGGCAACACCCACCCGGGGTGACCCGCGGGACAGTGCCACAGAGAACAGACCGCCGCCCGGCTTGCCGGGCGGCAAGGGTGAAACGGTGGTGTAAGAGACCACCAGCGTGCCGGGTGACCGGCACGGCTAGGTAAACCCCACCCGGAGCAAGATCAAGAGGGTCCGGTCCGCCGGACCTGCGCGAGCGTTCGAGGGCGGCCCGCCCGAGCTCGCGGGTAGATCGCACGAGGCCCCTGGTGACAGGGGTCCCAGATGGATGGTCGCCCATCGCGAGGCCGTGAGGCGCGCGAGGACAGAACCCGGCCTACAGGCCAGCTCATCCGCCCCTGAGCCTCAGCCCGGAGGCCGTGACCCGTGCAGCTCGTGGTGCAGGCGCTCCATCTGGGCGTCGAGGGCGGCCGCGGTGTCGGCGGCGTCCTTGAGCTCGGCGATCAGCTCACCGGGCACCTGGCCGTCGTACTTGTAGTGGAGCTTGTGCTCGAGGCTGGCCCAGAAGTCCATCGCGATCGTGCGGAACTGCACCTCGACGGGGACCGTCACCGTGCCCGTCGAGAGGAAGACCGGCACCTCGACGATCGCGTGGAGCGACTTGTAGCCGTTGGGCTTGGGCTCGGCGATGTAGTCCTTGACCAGCCTCACGCTGACGTCGGCCTGCTCGGTGAGCAGGTCGAAGAGACGGTAGGCGTCCTTGGTGAAGCTGCACGTCACCCGGATGCCGGCGATGTCGTGGATGTGCTCGCGGACCACCTCGAGGCGCGGCTCCAGCCCGCGACGGGCGACCTTGGCGATCACGCTGTCGACGGACTTGACCCGGCTGGAGACGTGCTCGATCGGGTTGTAGTCGTGCAGGTGGGCGAACTCGTCGCGCAGGATCGACAGCTTGGTCTCGACCTCGCGGAGCCCGAACTCGTAGCCGAGCATGAACTGCTGCATGGCGCTGGACATGCGGCGCACGTCGGCGGGGGACAGCAGCTGGGGGGACGCCGTCGTCGGCGCGGGTGGGGTGTCGGTCGGGGCGAGGTCCCTCATGGTCCTCAGCATGCCCCGCGTTCGCCGACGGCGGCTGTACGCAGGCTGTGGATCTCCTGAGGGGAGGTCTCCCCGGCCGGCACCTACCTAGGGGTCGGTCCGCGCAGAAGGTGGGGAGTTCCTCCGATGTGGCCGAGGGGTCGCCGACGCGAGCCTTGGTGGTGTTCCTACGACACCGACGAGGTGAGGCTGATGAACCACCCCTACACCCTGGACCTGCACCGCATCCGGCAGCGGGACCTGATCGCCGAGGCCGACCGGGCCAACCTGGCAAGGGCGGTCAGACGGGCACGCAAGCGCCGGCCCGGGCTCGCCCTGCGGGCGTGACGACGTGCTGGCCGCCGTACCCGTGCTGGCGGGGATCG
>CAZKZQ010000083.1:0-14669 GCA_964557235.1 uncultured Nocardioidaceae bacterium | reverse complement strand
AGGCCGTCGAGGTCGAACTTCTCGGTGCCGAGCCGGGCCTGGCGCGCGACGTCGTACAACGTCTCGGTGACGCGGCACAGCTCGCCCCACGACGCGGTCGGCTGGAGGTTCACCTCGATCACGCCCGGGTCGGGGGTGACCATGAGCGTCGCGAGGCGCGCGTCCGGCGGCGGGCCGTAGCCCTCGACGACGACCCGGCAGCCGACGTCGACGACGGCCTGCTCGAGCAGGCCGAGGAGGTCGGTCAGGTCGTCCAGGTCGTCCAGGGGCGGCAGGAAGAGATGGACGAAGCCGTCCCTGGCCTCGACGACGACGGCGGTCAGCGGCGCCATCGGGTCGTCGATCACGACTGCCGCGGGGGTGCGCGCCCCGGCGCCCTCCGGGGGTGAGAGGTACGACGGCTCGGGGTCCTCGCGCGGGTCCTCCCACGACACCGACCCGAGCGGCAGGCGGAGGCCGGCCGGGGAGTCGCCGGGGGTGAGCACGAGGCGGCCGCGACGGAAGCGCCACGTCGGGCTGGCCCACCCGCCCTCGCTCTCGGCGAGCGGGTGGACGGGGAGCACCCACGCGACGGGCGACGACTCGGTCGCGTCGAGGGCGGCCACGTCGGCGGCGGTCGGCTCCGCGCCGGGGCGCTCACCGGCGGGGCGGCGCACGTCCTCGACGAGGACAGCCAGCGGGTCCTCGAAGGCCGGGTGCAGCTGGCCGGCGGGCAGCCCGAACCGCTCGGTCACCAGGGCAGCGAGGGTCTCGGCCTGCTTGGCCGCCTCGGCGTCGGACCCCTCGTCGCTCCAGGGATCGGCGAGCAGCTCGGGGTGGCTCCACATCGGGACGCCGTCGTGGCGCCAGTGCATCGCGATCTGCCACCGGGGCAGGGGCTCGCCGGGATACCACTTGCCCTGGCCGCGCTGCACGAGCGCGTCGCGGCCGAAGACCTCACCGAGCCGCGCGGCGAGGTCGGTGGCGAGCTCGCGCTTCTCCGGACCGTCGGCCGCGGTGTTCCACTGCGCGCTCTCCATGTCGTCGACGGAGATGAAGGTGGGCTCCCCGCCCATCGTCAGCTCGAGCCCCTGCTCCTCGATCAGCCGGTCCACCTCGGCGCCGAGGGCGTCGACGCGTCGCCACTGCTCGGCGGTGTAGGGCTTGGTCACCCGCGGGTCCTCGTGGAAGCGGGTCACCACGTTGGCGAAGTCGAGGGCCACCTCGCACGGGTCGACCAGCCCGCTGATCGGGGCGGCGCTGGAGGGGTGCGGCGTCGCGGAGAGCGGGATGTGGCCCTCGCCGGCGAAGAGCGCGCTGGTCGGGTCGAGCCCGATCCAGCCCGCGCCGGGCACGAACACCTCGGTCCACGCGTGCAGGTCGGTGAAGTCCTCGGTCGGCCCGCTCGGCCCGTCCAGGCTCTCCTGGTCCGGCGCGAGCTGGACGAGGTAGCCCGACACGAACCGCGCGGCCAGCCCGAGCTGCCGCAGCACGCTGACCAGCAGCCAGGCCGAGTCGCGGCACGAGCCGACCGCGGCGGCGAGCGTGTGGTCGGGCGTCTGCACGCCCGGCTCCATGCGGATGGAGTAGGCGACCGCCTCGTGCACGACCTGGTTGACCCGGACCAGCGCGTCGACGATGGGGCGGCCCTCGAGGTCGTCGAGGCCGGCGACCAGCGCGCTCACCAGGGGTCCCGGCGTGTCCGAGGAACCCTCCCCGACGGGGCGGAGGTAGGGCTCGAGGTCGTGCCGCAGCAGCGCGTCGTACTCGAAGCCGAAGCGCTCGGCGTACTCCTCGACGAAGAAGTCGAAGGGGTTGACCACCTGCAGGTCGGCGACCAGGCCGACCACGACCTCGAGCCGGTCGACGGGCTCCGGGAAGACCAGCCGCGCGAGGTGGTTGCCGAACGGGTCCTGCTGCCAGTTCACGAAGTGCCCACCCGGCGTGACCTTGAGCGAGTAGGCCTCGATCGGGGTGCGGCTGTGCGGCGCCGGACGCAGCCGGACGGTGTGCGGGCCGAGCCCGACGCGCCGGTCGAAGGTGTACGTCGTCCGGTGCTCGAGCGCGACCTTGATCCCCATCCGGACACTCTAGGGAGACTGTGTGACGGGCTGATGACCGTGTGACGTCCGCCCTACCGGATACCGGCGGTATGCGAATATGCTCGGACCCCTTCCCGTCGCACACCGCACCACCCAGGAGTCTCCATGCCGCTGCAGAACGTCGCCCCGATCGAGGCCACCGTCGAGATCGACGCCCCCGTCGCCCAGGTCTGGACCCTCGTCTCCGACCTGCGCAACATGAGCCGCTGGAGCCCGCAGAACGCCAAGACCTTCCTGCGCGGGGACGGCGGCGTCGGCACCAAGATGATCAACATCAACCGCCGCGGCCTGCTGATCTGGCCGACGCAGTCCAAGGTCGTGCGCTTCGCGCCCGAGAAGGAGATCGCCTTCCGCGTGAAGGAGAACTTCACCGTGTGGACCTACGAGCTCGAGGACCTGGGCGACGGCCGCACCCGCCTCACCTCCCGCCGCGAGGCCCCGCAGGGCATCTCCGACCTGTCGGTCAACCTGACCAAGGTCGCCTTCGGCGGTGTCGACAACTTCACCACCGAGCTCGAGCAGGGCATGAACGAGACCCTCACCAAGATCAAGGCCGACGCGGAGCGCTGAGCTGAACGACGATCCGGAGCCCGCTGAGGGCGCAGCCGAGGCGGCCGAGCGAGCCGCCCAGGAGGCGCGCGCCCGGCGGGCCAGGATCGAGCAGCAGCAGACCTGGGTGGACCTGCAGATCCGCCAGGCCCGCGAGCGCGGTGACTTCGACGACCTCCCCGGTCTCGGCAAGCCGCTGGAGGACCTCGGCGACGCCCACGACCCCGACTGGTGGGTCAAGCGGCTCGTCGAGCGCGAGCGCATCGTCGTCGTGCCCCCCGCGCTGCAGCTGCGGCGCGACGACGCCGCCCTCGACGACACCCTCGACCGCCTCGGCGGCGAGGCCGAGGTGCGCCGCGAGGTCACCGAGTTCAACGAGCGGGTCCGCCGGATCCTCTACTCCACGCACGGCGGCCCTCCGGTGACGACCTCGCCGCGCGACGTGGAGGAGGAGGTACGCCGCTGGCGGGCGCGGCGCGAGGAGCGACGGGCCCAGCGGGCCGCGGAGACGGCGTCCGACCCGGCGCCGGCCTCGCCGCGACGGGCGCGGGCCAGGCGCCGGTGGTTCCGCCGCTCGGGTGGCTCGGGACCAACGATCGGTTAAGTTGCCCGAATTGCCCTGTCAGGTCCGGGGGCGCTCGGGCAGCCTGTGAGGTGCCACTCCCGCACCCAGGAGCCCCACGTGTATCCACCCCTCCCCGTCCGTCCTGCCGCGCACCCTGCGGCCGGGCGCGCCCGGAGGCGGTGACGGTGGTCCCCTCCTGCACCGCATCCGTCGCCGACCAGGTCCGCGAGATCTACCGGAGCCTCGGATCCACCGACGCCGCGCGCACGGCGTCCGTCTGCGTCGCCGACGTCGTCGTGCACGTCGCCGGGTCCCACCCGCTCTCGGGGGTCCACGTCGGGGTCGCCGCCGTGCGCGACCTGTTCGAGCGCATCCAGGAGGGCGCCGGACCGGGCAAGTTCACGATCGTGACCCTGATGGCCGACGACGACGAGGTGCTCGTGGAGGCCTGCGTCGCCCACCTCGGCCACGTCCGCACGATCGTGCACCGGCTCGTGCTGCGCGACGGCCGACTGGTCTCGCTGCGCGAGCACCCGATGGACCAGGCGTCGGAGGACGCCTTCTGGAGGGCTCGCCTCGCCTGAGGCCGGCTGTTCCAGAACGGTGCCCCTCAGACGCGCTCGCGCCCGTGGGCGGTGGTCCAACCGTCGAGGGAAGGGCCCTGGGGCACGACCCCGGTCGGGTTGATGTCGGTGTGCACGACGTAGTAGTGCCGCTTGATCTGCTCGAAGTCGACGGTCTCCCCGAAGCCCGGCGTCTGGAAGAGGTCGCGGGCATAGCCCCAGAGCGCCGGCATCTCGGTCAGCTTGTTGCGGTTGCACTTGAAGTGGCCGTGGTAGACCGCGTCGAAGCGCACCAGGGTGGTGAACAGCCGCACGTCGGCCTCGGTGATCGCGTCGCCCATGAGGAAGCGCCGGTCGCCCAGTCGCTCCTCGAGCCAGTCCATCGCCGTCCAGAGCCGGTCGTACGCCGCGTCGTACGACTCCTGGTCGCCGGCGAAGCCGCAGCGGTAGACGCCGTTGTTGACCTCGGTGTAGACGCGCTCCATCACCTGCTCCATCTCGTCCCGCACGTCGTCGGGCCACAGGTCGGGCGCGTCGGGGCGGTGGTGGTCGCGCCACTCGAAGAACAGGTCGTGGGTGATCTGCGGGAAGTCGTTGGTGACGACCTCGCCGGACCCGATCTCGACCATCGCCGGCACGGTGATGCCCTTGTCGTAGTCGGGGAAGCGCGCGAGGTAGGCCTCCTGCAGACGGTGGATCCCCAGGACGGGGTCCTTCTCGTCGGGGTCGAGGTCGAAGACCCAGGAGCGGTCGTCGTGGGTGGGACCGGGGGTGCCCAGCGAGATCACGTCGTGCAGCCCGAGCAGCTCGCGCACGATGATCGAGCGGTTGGCCCACGGGCACGCGCGCGCGGCGACGAGGCGGTAGCGGCCGGGCTCGACGGGCCACGTGCGCGACTCGACGAAGCCGATGCGCGGGTCCTGGCTGCGGCCCTCCTCGAGCGTGATCCGGTCGGGGATGTAGTCCGTGTCGCGCTCGAAGCCGCCGGACTCGACGTACGACGGGGTGCGGTCCTGGGTGCTCGTGGTCATGTCAACCATCGTCCCCAACGCGGGCGTGCCCGAACCGCCGTCGTCGGTCGAGGTGCGAGGGCGGAGCCCGAGCCTCGAGACCACGGCGTCCGTGGCAGGGTGTCGCCATGTCGACCCGCGCTCGGACACGCCTGGCCGTCCTCCCCTCGCTCGCCCTGCTCGCCGCCGGGCTCGCCGCGTGCACCGACCAGGACGAGGCCGTGCAGGAGGCCGCCGACACCTTCGCCGCCGGGCTCACCGCCGGCGACGTGACCGCTTCCGCCGGCAGCACCGCCCAGAAGGCGTTCGAGGCGATCCGGGAGCCGCTCGGCGACACCGAGCCCAAGGTCAGCGTCGAGCAGATCACCGGCGACTCCGACGAGAAGCGCACCGTCTCGCTCGCCTGGACGTGGGACGTCGGCACGGCCGACCTCGGCTACACCAGCAAGGTCGCCTTCACCCGCGACGGGGACCGGTGGCGGCCCACGTGGGCGCCGACCGTCGTCCACCCCGACCTCGCCGAGGACGAGACCGTCGACACCCGCACCCTCTCGCCCGAGCGGGCCGACGTCCTGGGCGCGGACGGCGCCAAGCTCGTGACCGCGCGGCCACTGTGGTCCTTCGGGCTCGACAAGTCGCGCATCGACCTGGCGCAGGTGCGCAGCAGTGCCCGAGCCGTCGCGGAGTTCCTCGACGTCGACGCCAAGGCCTACGTCAAGCTCGCGCTGGCCAGCGGGCCCAAGGCGTTCGTCGAGGCGCTCGCCCTGCGGCCCGCCGACGGACGGTCGCTGCCGATCGGGTTCAGCGACATCCCCGGCGCCGGGGTCGTCAAGACGACGCGCCACCTCGGGATCACCCGCGAGTTCGCCGCCCCGATCCTCGGCCGGGTCGGGCCGGTCACCGCCGAGATCGTGGAGAAGTCCGACGGGCGCTACCGCGCCGGCGACGAGGCCGGGCTGTCCGGGCTCGAGGCGAGGTACGACGAGCAGCTGGCCGGCACCCCGGGCGGCGCGCTCGTCGCCGTCTCCTCCGACGGCGAGGAGCGGCCGCTCGTGCAGGTCGACCCCGAGCCGGGCGAGCCGCTCGTGCTCACCCTCGACGTGCGCCAGCAGGAGCGGGCCGAGGCGATCCTCGCCGACGTCCCCGCCTCGGCCGGCCGCACGGCCCTCGTGGCGATCCGGCCCAGCGACGGCGCCGTGCTGGCCGCCGCCAACGGACCGGCCAACGACGGGTTCAACGCCGCGACGTTCTCGCAGTACGCCCCCGGCTCGACCTTCAAGGTGGTCACCTCGCTGGCCCTGCTGCGGGCCGGGCTGACCCCGCAGACGCCGGTGTCCTGCCCGCGGACCATCGACGTCGACGGCAAGGACTTCGAGAACTACGACGACTACCCCGCCGACGGCTACGGGTCGATCAGCCTCGCGACCGCGCTGGCCAACTCGTGCAACACCGCCTTCGTCGGTCAGGCCGACAAGGTCGACGGGTCCGCGCTGGGCGACGCCGCTGCGTCGCTGGGTCTCGGCGTCGACCGCGACCTCGGGGCGCCGGCGTACTTCGGCCAGGTGCCGCAGCCCGAGGGCGAGACCGAGCTCGCCGCCGACACCATCGGCCAGGGCAAGGTGCTCGCCTCACCGCTGGTGATGGCGACCGTCGCGGCGTCCGTGGCCGCGGGCAAGACCGTCGTGCCCCACCTCGTCGACGGGGTCGAGCCGACCGCCGACGGCGTCGAGCCGCTCACCGCCCGCGAGGCCAGGGCGCTGCGCACGATGATGGAGGGCGTCGTCCAGCGTGGCTCCGGTCGCGTGCTCGCGCTGTTCGCCCAGGGCGCCAAGACCGGCACCGCGGAGTACGGCGACCCCCGGCCCGACGGATCCCTGGCGACCCACGCCTGGATGATCGCCTTCGACGGCGACCTCGCGGTCGCGGCGTTCGTCGAGAAGGGCGCCTCGGGCTCGGGCGTCGCCGGCCCGTTGCTGGCCGACTTCCTCCGCGCCGGCTGAGTCCCACCGCTGTGGGGTCGATCGCGGTCACCTGGTGCCTGGGATCGACCCCGTAGAAGAAGTTCCAGCAGCCTGTCGTATCCGGTCGACACCGTTCGTGGAGAGGGCAAGAAGGCAACACCGCCCCCTGTGAAAGGTTCCTGACATGGCCACGATCCGCGCACACGAGTTCATCTCCCTCGACGGCGTCTTCGAGTCGCCCAGCTGGACGTTCGAGTTCGGCTTCGACCCGCAGATGGGCGAGACCCTCGCCGCCATCACCGGCGACTCCGACACGATCCTGCTCGGCCGCACCACCCACGAGATGTTCGCGCCGGCGTGGCGCGACCGCACCTCCGACGACGACCCGGGCGCCCCGTTCTTCAACGACACCGAGAAGCTCGTCGTCGGCAGCCAGGAGCCCGCCGAGGAGTGGGCCAACACCACCCGCTTCGGGGCGTACGACGCCGAGCGGCTCCGCGAGCTCAAGGACTCCCACGAGGGCGGCATCTACATCTCCGGCAGCGGCCGGCTGGTCCGCGGGCTCATCGCCGACGGCCTGCTCGACGAGCTCCACCTGTTCATGTTCCCGATCGCGCTGGGCGCGGGCGACCGGCTGTTCGGGGACGAGCTCGCGAAGTTCGACCTCAAGGAGTCCGAGGTCTACGCCAACGGCGTCGTCCACCTCTGCCTGGTCCCCCGCGCCGCCGACCAGGGCTGACCGGTCACCGGGTCGGTCACGGGCTGCTGAGGCAGGAGGGAGTCGCGCACCGCTAGGTGGGGTCCGGCAGCAGGAAGCGGCCGGTGACGACCCACCAGCCGGCGTCCAGCGCGAGCACGGCGCCCGTGAGAGCGAGCGCGGCGGTGCCGAGACGGGCCAGCAGCGGTCGCACCCGCGGCAGGACCCGTCGGGCCCAGGCCACCACGCCCGCGTGGCGTCCGGCCAGCATCGCGACGGTGAGCGCGACGAGGGGGGCCTGGCTGACCAGGATCCAGACGAGATGGGCACCCGCGACCGCCGTCGTGGAGCCGTCCCTGCCGGCCAGCACGACCAGGCCCACGAAGGTCGGGTCCAGGGGGGCCGACAGGGCGAACAGCAGACCGACCGCGAGCAGGCCGCGGCCCGAGCGGCCCCGGTCGTGGGGACGCGGAGGACGGGTGTCGGGGCGACGGAGCCGCACGGCGGCCCACGCCAGCAACGCTGCGGCGATCACGAGCTCGATCACGGCCGCTGGTCCGTCCGGCGGCAGGAACGAGGCCCAGTCGACGTCGCGCAGCTCCTGGCCGACGGTCACCGACAGGACCGTCCCGAGCAGGGCGGTCCCGAGCACGACGACCGCGGCGAAGCCGACGACTCCTCGCTCCCGCGCACCCGCGACGAGCGCCCCGATCGCGAGGACCATGCCCGCAGGATCGATGCCCGCGACGCCCAGGGCGGCCGCGGCCAGAGGGAGCTCGAGATCCACGTCGGCGAGCCTAGGTCGGTCCCGGCTGGCGGGGGCTAAGGGGCCTTCGAGCCGCGGCGGTCCTCCTGCTCGACCAGCTCGTCGAGGTCCTTGAGCCGGTCGAGGCCGCGGACGGCCTGGCGCATGCGGTGGTTGGGCTCGAACCGCTCGCGGTGCCGGTCGAGGAACCACCAGTAGCCCGCGGTGAACGGGCACGCGTCGTCCCCCACGCGCACCCGTGGGTTGAACCGGCAGCCGCCGCAGTAGTCGGTCATCCTGTCGAGATAGGCGCCGCCCGACGTGTAGGGCTTGGTCGCGAGCAGGCCGCCGTCGGCGTGCTGCGACATGCCGACCACGTTGGGCACCATCACCCAGTCGTAGCCGTCGACGAACGCGCGGTGGAACCAGTCGGTGAGCTCGGCGGGGTTCCAGCCTCGCTGCAACGCGTAGGACCCGAGGATCATCAGCCGCGGGATGTGGTGGACCCAGCCGTGCTCGTCGATCTCGTGGAGCGTCTTGGACAGGCAGGCCGCCTCGGTGGCGTCGCCGTCGAGGGTGGCGAACCAGTCCGGGAGCTTTCGCCTTGCCTGCAGGGCGTTGCGCCGGCGGTAGTCCTCGCCGAAGTGCCAGTAGAGGTGCCACACGTAGTCGCGCCAGCCCATCACCTGGCGCACGAACCCCTCGACGCTGGCGAGCCGCGCCCCGTCGGCATGCCGCTCCGCGGCCCGGCGTACGACGTCGAGCGGGTCGAGCAGACCGAGGTTCAGCGGGGCGGACACCAGCGAGTGGGCCATCCACGGGTCGTCGTGGAGGACCGCGTCCTCATAGGTGCCGAACACGTCGAGCCGGTGCTCGAGGAAGTGGGCGAGCGCCCGGTCGGCCTCGTCCTGCGTGGCCGCGAACCGTCGTGGCCCGTCGGAGCCGAGGAACTCGACCTCGCCGGAGGCCTCCCACGCGTCGAGGTCACGCCGGACCTCCTCGTCGATCTCGTCCTCCTCCGGCCACCAGGGGCCCTCGACCGAGAGGCCCGTGCGCGGCGGCGGCTCGCGGTTGTCGGCGTCGTAGTTCCAGCGCCCGCCGACCGGCTCCTCGCCGTCCATCAGCACGCCGGTGCGTCGCCGGGCCTCGCGATAGAAGTCCTCCATCAGCAGCCGCTTGTCGCCGCGGCCCCTCGCCCACGCGTCGAAGTCCTCGGCGGAGGTGACGAACCCGCGCGCCGGGAGGACCTCGACCTCCTTGCCGCCGGGCCCCGAGCTCACGAAGTCCAGAGCGGCCCGTGACGTCGGGTGGACCACCTGCAGGGCCTTGTTGCGCACCTTGGCCAGCCCGTCGGCGTACGTCTCGGCCTTGACGTAGTGGACCCGGTCGCCGAGCTCGGCCGCGCGGTGGCGCATCGCGGAGAGGACGAGGTGGGCCTTGGCCCGGTGGAAGGTGCGCCGGCGGAACACCGCGCGCGACTCGATGACCAGGAAGCGACCGTCGTGGTCGTCGGTGAAGTGGTCGCCCAGCTGGTCGCCGAACAGCCAGCGCAGCGCAGGCTGGGTCACGAGGCGCCGCGCCTGCGGTCGCGGCCCGTGGCGTGACGCTGCTCGGCCTGACGGGCGAGGTCGCGCACGAGCCCGGCGAAGACCAGCTTGTGGGCGGGCAGCTCGGCGAACCACAGCGCTCGGCCCGGGAGGCCGAACGGCCCGCCGGGCTCGAAGATCACGTCCTGCGTGAGCATCGTGCGGTCGGCGCTGAGGGGCATCACCATCAGCCGCATCCAGGCCGTGCCCGGCATGCGCACCTCGCTGCGGAGCACCAGCGACTCGCCCGCGACGAGCTCCTCGACCCGCCACAGGTCGACCGCCGCCCCCACCTTGAGCCGGCGCGGGCGGCCACGCATCCCCGGGCCGCCGACCTTCTCGTCGATCCGGCCGCGGAGACGCCACGCAGGGTCGAACCTCCCCCACCCGCCTGGACCACCGAGCGAGGCGACGACGTCCCAGACCACCGAGACGGGCGCGGCGACGGTGCGTGCGCGGTGCTCGGTGAACGTCATGGACGGGACGCTACCCAGGCGTTGTGCGCGGCGAACTGACAACGCGTGATGCCAGTCTCAGGGAAGTCTCAGCCCAGGACTCTTGTCCGCCGGTGGGCGCCCGTGGAAGGGTCCGGCCATGACTGCGCAGCCCGAGGCTCACCACCAGGTCCAGGTCCCCACCCGTCCCGCCACCCTCGACGAGCCCCTCGCGCACTGGGCGAAGGCGAAGCCCGACGAGCTGTGCGTCGACTACGGCCCGCGCAGCTGGACCTGGAGCGAGTGGGACGACCGCGTCCGCCGGGCCGCGGGCGGCCTCCGCGACCTCGGGGTCGGCAAGGGCGACACGGTCGCCTTCCTCGACAAGAACCACCCGGCGTGCGTCGAGATCACCCTCGCCGCGGCGTCGATCGGCGCGGCCCACGCGATCGTCAACTGGCGCTCGGCCGGCGACGAGGTCGACTACGCCGTCAACGACTCGGGCGCCAAGGTCGTGTTCGTCGGCACCGAGCTGGCCCCCACCATCGACAAGATCCGCGACCGGCTCACCAACGTCGAGCACGTCGTCACGGTGACGCCCGACGGCGCCGAGGGCTGTGAGTACGAGGCGTTCCTCGCCGGCGCGACGCCGGTGCCGGTCGGCGAGGGCGGCGGCGAGGCCGACGACGTGTGCCTGGTGATGTACTCCTCCGGCACGACGGGCCGCCCCAAGGGGGTCATGCTCACCAACGCCAACATGATCGCCCACACCTACAACGCCCACGAGGGCTGGGGATTCGAGCCGGGCGACCGGTCCCTGGTGGCGATGCCGCTGTTCCACGTCGGCGGCTCGTCCTACATCCTCTTCAGCATCTTCGACGGCGTGCCGAGCATCATGACGCGGGAGCCCGACGGCGGCTCGCTCGCGCAGGCGATCCTCAAGGGGGCCAACGGCGCGTTCCTCGTGCCGGCCGTCCTCGCGCAGGTCCTGCAGAGCGGCGACGACGCGGTCGCGCTGTTCGGCAAGCTCAAGCTCTACACCTACGGCGCCGCGCCGATGCCGAGCGCGCTCCTGCGCGCGGCGATGAAGGCCTGGCCGGAGACCAAGTTCATGCAGGTCTACGGCCTCACCGAGGTCTGCGGCGTGATCACCCACCTGCTGCCCGAGGCCCACCTCGACACCGAGCACCCCGAGCGCCTGCTGTCGGCCGGCACGGTCCTGCCCGAGGCCGAGGTGCGCGTGGTCGACCCCGAGACGGGCCAGGAGGTCGAGACCGGCCAGCCGGGCGAGCTGTGGTTCCGCACCCCGCAGCTGATGAAGGGCTACCTCAACAAGCCCGAGGACACCGCCAAGGCGATCGACGCCGACGGCTGGTTCCACACCGGTGACATCGGCAGCGTCGACGAGGGCGGCTACGTCTACGTCTCCGACCGGCTCAAGGACATGATCATCAGCGGCGGCGAGAACATCTACTCCCCCGAGGTCGAGCGCGTGCTCTCCGAGCACCCCGCGATCGCCGAGGCCGCCGTCATCGGCGTGCCCGACGACACGTGGGGCGAGGTGGTCAAGGCCGTCGTCGGCCTCAAGCCCGGCACGTCCGCGACCGAGGAGGAGATCATCGCGTTCACCCGCGAGCACCTCGCGCACTTCAAGTGCCCCAAGTCGGTCGACGTCGTCGAGGCGCTGCCCCGCAACCCCACCGGCAAGATCCTCAAGAAGGACCTGCGCAAGCCCTACTGGGAGGGCCGCGAGTCGCAGGTCGTCTAGCGCGGCCGGGCCGTCGCAGCCTGCAGCCGCTTGCGCAGCTGGCTGTGGCGGGACTCGACGATGACGAAGGAGAGCCCGAGCACCAGGGTCGTCACGAGCAGACCGACAGGCACGTCGCGGCGTACGAACCACACCACGACCGTGGCCGCGCCCACCAGCAGGAGGGCGCCGACCACGAGGTTCAGCAGGGTCTCGACCAGGAAGAGGCCCACCTCGGCGGGACTCATGTCGGCTCCGTCGCTCGTCATGGGCGCATCCTGCCCGATCGGTCAGCGCACCACGTGGATGTTGAACGCAGGCGTCCCGAGCGCGCCCATGAGGCGCAGCCACAGCGGGAGGTACATCTCGGTGCCTCTCGCAGTGTCGATGCCGCCGAGGTCGATGACGTCCTCGTGACCCAGCTCGGCGAGCAGGCCGGTCACGACCTGCTTGGCGTCGGCGTCGTCACCGGAGACGAACACGCTCGACGGACGGCCGAGCTTCTCCGGGTGGACCATCAGGTCGGCGTTCATCGTGTTGAGCGACTTCACCACGCGGGCGTCGGGGAAGGCGCGCTGCACCTGCTCGCCGAGGGAGTCGGTGTCCTTGACGCTCAGCGTGGGGGGCATGCCCTGGCTGAAGTCGAGCGGGTTGGAGATGTCGACCAGCACCTTGCCGGCGAGGTTGTCGGCTCCGGCCAGGCCGAGCACCTCGAGCGTCGCCTGGCCGTTGGTCGCGTTGACCACCAGCTCGGCGCCCGCGGCCGCGTCGGCGTACGTCGCCAGAGGGGCGGGGAGGTCCCCGCCGCGGGCGCGCGTGGCCTCGGGGTCACGCGTGCCGATCGTGACGTCGTGGCCCAGCTCGACGAGTCGGCCGGCGACGACGGGGCCGACCATGCCGGTGCCCAGGACTGCGATCTTCATGAGGCTCCTTGAAGTAGACAGATCTGTCTGTTCTCCGCACCGTAGCAGACAGACCTGTCCGTCTGCCATACTCCGGTGGACACGTCGTCGACCGAGGAGAGCCGTGCCGACCACCAGCGCAGCCCGTCAGCGCATCCTCGACACCGCGTTCGCGCTGTTCTACGCCGAGGGCATCCGGGCCGTCGGCGTGGACCGGATCATCGCGGAGTCCGGGGTCGCCAAGGCCACGTTCTACAAGCACTTCCCGGCCAAGGACGACCTGGCGCTGGCCTACCTCGACCGGGTCGACGAGGTGTGGTCGGGGCAGCTGCACACGGCTGCCGACGCGGCCGGGCCGGACCCGCGTGACCAGCTGGTCGGGCTGTTCGACGCGCTGACCACGGCCTGCCGGCGCCCGGGCTATCGCGGGTGCGCCTTCCTCAACGCAGCCGCCGAGTCGGTCCCCGGTGGTCGGGTGCACGAGCGCACCGTGCGCCACAAGGACGACGTGCGCGCCTGGGTGGGCGAGCTCGCCGGCGCGGCGGGAGCGGCGGACCCCTCCGGCCTGGCCCGCAGCCTCACCCTGCTGCTCGACGGCGGTCTCGCGGCCGGCGCGCTCGACGGCGACCCTGCCTCGGCCGACGCGGCCCGGGCCTCCGCGGCGGCACTGGTGACCGCGACGCTCGGCCCCGAGCGCTGAGCCCGCCGCACGAGCCCAGGGGCTTCGGGCGCGCGGTGTCAGGTCCGCGGTGTCAGGCCTGCGGCGGCGGGGGCAGGGAGGACCGGGTGGGCCCGATCGGCCAGCCGCGCTCGGCCAGCGCCCGCTCGACGTCCCTCGGCTCGCCGGGCACGTGTGCGGAGCGGACCGGCACTCCCCGGTCGTCGAAGAAGGCCAGGCGGGTGCTCTGCCGGTCCTCGTCGCGGAACCACCCGACCGCCGCGACCTCACCGCGCAGCACCGTCCACCGCGTGCGCCGGCCGCTGCGGCTCGTCAGGGCGACGCGGTCCACGTGGACGCGCAGCGTGTCTCCGGGCAGACCGACCACGAAGACCAGCGCCGCGCAGGCCAACCCGACACCGAGGACGAACGCCGGCGAGGCACTCGGTGACGACACCACCGCCGCGCGCCAGGCCAGGACTGCGGTGATGACGAGGCAGATCGACGCCAGCAGCCCCGCGACGCCTGCGTTGGTGCGCAGGCTGTGCCGGATCGCCGCCGGCTCCTGGACAGGAGCCGGGACCCGCGCGGGTGGCTCGTCCCGGACCGAGTCCTCCGCGACCACGGCAGCCCGGAACACCTCCTGCTCGAGGTCCTGGAGGACGAGGCCGGCCTCGGCGGCCTCGGCTGCCACCTGGGACCTCGTGGTCGCCAGGTCGGCGAGCGGGCCCACGAAGAGCTCCGCCACGCGAGGGGCGTCCGGACCGTCCGAGGGCGCGCCGACCTGCTCGGCGGGCACGACGGCAGAGAGCCACGGCACGCCGTCGCGCGTGGTCACCCGCAGCGCCGTCACCATGCCGGCCGGCACGACGACCGAGCGGTGCCCGACCAGGTCGTCGACCCACAGCAGCCCGTCACGGGTCACCCGCAGCCGCCCGCCCGGGGCCTCGCGACGCCAGGGCGGCACCGCGCGCTGAGCCGCCTCGGGGGCCCGGACGCGTTCCGGCTCCACCCAGGTGACGCCGCCACGCCGCAGCAGGCGCGCCACGGCGTCGACGCTCGGTGCGACGCAGGGGATCTCGGCCACAGGACGCAGCAGGTGGTCCACGAAGAGCACGTGGGGCACGTCGTCGGGGTTGAGTGGCAGGGCCGCTGCGATCCGGTCCCGCGG
>CAZKZQ010000082.1:13375-14770 GCA_964557235.1 uncultured Nocardioidaceae bacterium | reverse complement strand
TCGCTCTCGGTCGCCGACGCGACCGTCACCGAGGGCACGGGCGGATCGCCGACCCTGGCGACCCTCGACGTCACCCTCACCCCCGCCTCGGGCCAGACGGTGACCGTGCCCTACACGATCACCGCGGACACCGCGGGTGCCGCCGACGCCGACCTCACCGGCGGGACCCTGACGTTCACCGCAGGTGCCACCTCGCGCCAGATCACCGTGCCCGTCACCACGGACGCCCTCGACGAGGCCGACGAGACCCTCACGGTCCAGCTCGGGACGCCCAGCGGCGCCACCCTCGGCGACGGCACGGCAACCTTGACGATCACCGACGACGACGACGCACCTTCGGTGTCGGTCGAGGACAAGCAGGTGGTCGAGGGCACGAGCGCGTCGCCGACGAGCAGCTCGGTGCTGGTGAGCCTCGACGCGCCCTCGGGTCGTCAGGTGAGCATCCCGTGGACGATCTCGGGCGGCACCGCCACGGGGGCGGACCTGACGCTCGGGACGGGCACGGCGACGATCCCGGCCGGCTCGACCTCCACGACCATCCCGCTCTCGGTGGTCGCCGACGCCCTCGACGAGGACGACGAGACCGCCACCGTCACGCTCGGCTCGGTCACCAACGCGACCAAGGCCGACGGCAGCGCCGCGGTGACGATCAACGACGACGACGGCGAGCCCACGGTCTCCGTGCTCGACACCTCGGTCGCCGAGGGCACCGGCGGCGCGACCCCGACCAACGTCCAGGTGACCGTCTCGCTCGGCGGGACCTCGGGCCGCACCGTCACCGTGCCGTGGTCGACCAGTGCGGGCACCGCGTCCGGCTCGGACTTCACCGCCGGCAGCGGGTCGGTCTCGATCCCGGCCGGGTCGACCTCGGCGACGTTCACCGTGCCGGTCACCAAGGACGCGCTGGACGAGGACGACGAGACCGTCACGTTGACCCTGGGCACACCGACCAACGCGACCCTGAGCGACGGCGCCGGCGAGCTCACGATCCTCGACGACGACGCGGCTCCGGTGGCCTCGCTGGTCAGCACCTCGGTCAACGAGGGCAACACCGGCAGCGCCGACGCGACGGTCACCGTGATGCTGTCCGGCCCCAGCGGCAAGGCCGTGCAGGTCGGGTGGACGACGACGACCGGCGGCTCCGCGACGGACGGGTCGGACTACACCGCGGGCTCGGGCACCGTCTCCTTCCCCGCCGGCCAGACCAGTGCGACCTTCACGGTGCCGGTCCTCGGCGACACGACCGGTGAGCCCAACGAGACGGTCAACCTGGTGCTCTCCTCCCCGCAGAACGCGTCCATCGGCACGGGCACCGGCACGCTGACGATCCTCGACGACGACGCCACCGCGTTCGACACCACGGTGACGGTCTACGAGGCCTCGGCCTTCGAGGGC
>CAZKZQ010000082.1:7579-13275 GCA_964557235.1 uncultured Nocardioidaceae bacterium | reverse complement strand
GCCACGGCGACCGGCTGGGACGCGCGCGCCCGCGGGCGCACGTCGGTGCGGGCGACGGGGTCGCTGCTCAAGATCGACCTGTCGGGGTTCACCAGCCTCTCGGAGCGGCTGGCCCGGTCGGAGCGCACGGGGGCTGAGCACCTCAACAGCGTGCTCAACGACGTGTTCGTCGCCTTGATCGAGGAGGTGCTCACCCGCGGCGGCGACGTGCTGCAGTTCGGCGGCGACGCGCTGCTGGTGTGGTTCGAGGGCGAGGGCTGCGCCGTCCGTGCCGTGGCCGCGAGCCGCGCGATGCAGCGTGTGCTGTCCTCGCGTCCCGCCGAGCAGACCCCGGCCGGAGCCGTGCGACTGCGGATGTCAGCAGCCGTCGCGACCGGGGAGCTGGTCCTGGTCGTCGTCGGTCGTGACCACCGCGAGCTCCTCACCCTCGGTCCCGTCGCGACGCGGGTCGAGCAGCTGGAGAAACAGGCGGCCGGCGGTGAGCTGCTCCTCGACGACGCCACGGCGGAGCAGCTGCCGGCGAGCCAGCGGGTGGCGGTCGAGGCCGGCGGCTGGCGCAGCCGCGGCCGCCCGACGGAGCACCCGTGCCCCCGGTCGCCGCAGGCCGACGAGTCCGCCGAGGACTTCGTCCCGCCGGAGGTGCGTGCCGTCGAGGCGGCCGGACCGGTCCTGGGGGAGCACCGTCACGCGGCCGTGGCCTTCGTGGGGGTGGGCGGGCTCGACGCCCTCCTCGCGAGCCGCGGCGACACCGCCGTCGCCGATCGGGTGCGAGCCGTGGCAGACGCGGTGGACGAGGCCGTGGAGGCGACCGGGGTGGTGTGGACCGCGACCGACGTGATGGCCGACGGCGCCGTGTTCCTGCTCTTCTCCGGGTCGCCGGTCGCCCGCGAGGACGACGAGGAGCGGCTGCTGCGGGCCTGCCGGCTCGTCGCCGACCGCTGCGAGGGCATGCAGGTGCGCATCGGGGCCAACACCGGCCGGGTCTTCGCCGCCGACATCGGGCATCCCGAGCGGCGCACCTTCGCCGCCATCGGCGACACCACCAACCTCGCCGCCCGGCTGATGCACCGTGCCGCACCGGGGGAGGTGCTCGTCACCGAGGAGCTGGTCTCCCTCAGCGAGCAGGACCACGAGGTCGACTGGCTCGAGCCGTTCGTGGTGCGCGGGCGCCGGCGCCCGGTGACCGCGGGCCGCCTCGGGCGGCGTACGGTCGCGACCCCGCGCAGGACGCACGACGCGCCGCTGCTCGGTCGTGAGGCGGAGCGCGCCCGCCTGCGTGCCGTGCTCGACGGGCTCGCGCAGCAGCAGGTCGTCGCTCCGATGTTGCTGGTCGGCGAGCCAGGTGCAGGCAAGTCGCGGCTCGTGGACGACCTGTGCGAGCACGCCGGCCCGACCACGCTGCTGCGCGGCGCCGGCGGCGTCTTCGACCGCGGCACTCCGTACGCCGCCACGGCCGCGGGCCTGCGCGCGCTGCTGGCCGCGAACGGCGAGGTGGACCTCGACTGGTGGGGCCGGCTCACCGGCAGTCCCGAGCTGCTGCCCCTGCTCAACCTGCCGCTCGGCCTCGACCTGCCCCCGACGCCCGCGTCGGCCGAGGTGGACCCGCAGTTCGTGGAGTCCCGCCGCAACCAGCTCCTCGCCGACCTCCTCGTCGGCGTGGCCGAGCCGCTGCTGGTGGTCGTCGAGGACGTCCACTGGGTCGACAGCGCGACCGTCGGCCTGCTCGACGCGCTCGTCCGCCGCGCGCAGACCGGCGGGGTCGCGATCGTCGCCACCGCCCGCGAGGGCGCCGCCGAGCGCCTCGACACGGTCGGGGCGTGGGAGACGCTGCCGGTGGGCCCGCTGGGAGCCGCCGACGCCAGGGCCCTCGCCCTCGCGGTCCCGGGGGACCGCGCCATCTCCGACGCCGACCTGGCCCGACTGGTCGAGGAGTCCGGCGGCAACCCGCTGTTCCTGCGCGAGCTGGTCAGCCTCGACCGCGCCGAGGGGGAGGAGCTCCCGGCCACCGCCGAGAGCCTGATCGCGGCGAGGATCGACTCGCTTGGCCCGGCACGGCGGAGGCTGCTGCGCGAGACGTCGGTGGGCGGGCCGCTGCAACGGCTGGCCGACCTCGCCGCCGCGACCGGCACACCCACCGCGGCCCTGACGGCCGAGCTCGCGGGCGTGGGGGAGTTCGTCTCCGTCGACGGGGCGGAGCCGCTGGTCGGGTTCCGGCACGAGCTCTACCGTCAGGCGGCCTACCAGGGACTCGCGCTGCGTCGGCGCCGCGCCCTGCACGCTGCCTGGGCCGACCGGCTGCTCGACGTCGCGCCCGACTCCCCGGGGGTGCTCGCCGTGCACCTGTCCGAGGCGGGCCGCTTCGAGGAGGCGTGGGAGTGGGGCACCCGTGCGGCCCGGCTGGCACGTGCCGGTGGCGCACTGCACGACGCGGTCGCGTTGTACGAACGGGCGCTGGTCGCCGGGCGCCGCACGTCCCGACCCGCGGAGACCCTGGCAGACGTCGAGGAGGAGCTCGGTGACGTCGCCGAGCTGACCGGCGGCTACGACCGCGCCGGCACCGTCCTGTCCACGGCAGCCCGCACCGGCGAGGCCGCCGTCCGCGCGAGGCGGCTGGTCAAGCGCGCCACCGTGCTCGAGCGCCAGGCGCGCTACTCCCACGCACTGCGCGAGCTCACCCGCGCCGAGCGCCTGCTGTCGGGACGCTCCGGCGACGCCGAGCAGCGCGCCCGGGCGGCCCTCGACCTGCGCCGCAGCAGCGTCCTGCACCGACAGGGTCGGCTCCGCCTGGCGTACGACGTCGCCGCGCGCGTCGCGACGCTCCCGGCGGACACGACGGACCAGGCGTTGCGGCTCGACCGCGCACGAGCCCTGCTGCGACTGGAGATGGTGGCCAGCGAGGCCGGCTGGCCGGAGCGGTTCGAGCTCGGTGAGCAGGCGCTGCGGGCGTTCGAGGGGCTCGATGCCGAGCGTGACCGCGCGATGCTGCTGGGCAACCTCGGCGTCACCCTGTGGGAGTCCGACGACTGGTCCGGGGCGACGCGGCGCTACGCCGAGTCGATCGAGGTCTACCGACGCGCCGGGGACGTGCTCGGTGCGGCGATCGCGGCCAACAACGCCGCCGAGATCCTCTGCGACCAGGGCCACCTCGAGGAGGCTCGGATCGCGTTCACCGACGCCCGCCGCGCGTTCCGAGCGGCCGGTCACGCCTGGGGGGTGGGCTGCACGGCGAGCGCGCTCGGTCGCATCGCGGCGCGCAGCGGCCAGCTCACCGACGCGGCGGCCCTGCTGGCCGAGGCCGTCGAAGGGCTCGACGCGATCGGGTCGACGCTGTTCGCCGCCGACGCCCGTGTGCGCCAGGTCGAGCTGGCCCTGATCGAGGAGGCGCCGGACGCGCTCGAACGCGCCGCAGCCGTCGTCGCCGATCTCGCGGGACGCGAGGTCGGCGCCGTGCTCCCGCTCAACGCCTCGCGCCTGCACGCGATCGCGCTCGCCGGGGCCGGTCAGGTCGCCGAGGCGCGTCGTCTCACCCTCGACACCCTCGCCGGGGCGGTCGCCCTGCCGGCCCTGCACGACGAGAGTCTCTGCCTCGACCTGCTGCTCGGCCTGGCCGCCCTCGACGGCACCGAGCCCGACCCTGCCTGGCGCACGCGACGGGACGAGGTGTGGCAGCGGCTCGGCATCGTCGCGCCGTACCGCTATCCGCAGGTCCCCGCTCCTCGGGGCGAAGCCTGACTGTCGGCCAGCCGACGCCCGTTGCGTCCACCGGCGGACGGAAGGGAACCCCTGCCCGGCACGAGGGTGAGCACATCGCGAGTCGGCGCAGGGGCCGGCTCCTGGACCAAGGAGCTGCCATGAGCACTCACCTCTTCCGTCGCGCAGGAGCTGCGGCACTCACCTCCGTCCTCGGGCTCACCCTCGCCGGCATGGCGCCGGCCGATGCCGCCCCACAGGGGCCCGACAAGGGACCTCGCGGGGGGTCGGTCTCGACCGGCAGCCACGTGACATCCGCCAAGGGCCAGCAGCGGTTCACCCCGAAGCACATCACCGGCAAGAAGGCGGTGGACCAGCTCGGCTCGCGTCTCGACAAGCTGGCCAAGGAGTCCGACCTGAGCGCCAAGCAGCTCGAGCGGACGATCCTGCGCGACAAGACCGTCCAGGTCGACGAGCACGGTGACCTCATGGTCGGCGACTCCCTCGGCGGGACCGGCGCGAGCGTCCGCACCGGAGCGCCGGACACCCTGCTGTGGTCGGTGAGCCAGACGCTCTACCTCCACTCCCGTCCCTCGTCCCCGCTGAAGATCTACCTCGACTTCAACGGCCACACGACGACAGGCACGCAGTGGAACACGCAGTACTCATCGTTCACCACACCGGTCTGGGGACGTGACGGCGACCCGAGCACGTTCAACACCAACGAGGCCGCGGCGATCCAGAACGCCTACGCCAGCGTCGCCGAGGACTTCGCGGCGTGGAACGTCGACGTCACCACGCAGGACCCCGGTGTCGAGGGGCTTCGCAAGACGTCCTCGACGGACACGGCGTACGGCATCCGGGTGGTCATCGGCAAGAACACCTGGCTCAACGTGACGAACTCCGGCTACGCCAAGATCGGCTCGTTCAACTGGAACAGCGACACCCCGGCGTACTGCTTCGCCGACGCGAGCACAGGCACCAAGCAGATCGCCGAGTGCATCAGCCACGAGACGGGCCACACCGTCGGGCTCTACCACGACGGCCAGAACACGACGAACGGCCTCGTCGAGTACTACCGGGGCCACGCGAACTGGGCGCCGATCATGGGCGACAGCTACTACCGAGCCGTGACCCAGTGGAGCAAGGGCCAGTACGCCGGTGCCAGCCAGACCCAGGACGACATCTACGTCGTCGGCAACTACCTCGGCTGGGTCGCCGACGACTACGTCGGCACGACAGCCACGACGGCGACCCTGCCGGCCGGGACGACGCGCTCCGGACAGGCCACCTACGGCTCCGGGGAGTACGACGCCTTCAAGTTCTCCCTCGGCGCGACCCGGACGATCAACCTGCAGTCGTGGGAGTGGATCCAGCAGGTCGACACCAACCTCAACATGCGGCTCCAGGTGACCAACAGCGCCGGAACGGTGATCGCGACCTGCTCGCCCGGCGGCACCACGCGGACCAACTGCAACCTCACCCTCGGGGCAGGCACCTACTTCGTGTTCCTCGACGGCGTCGGCGAGGGGTCGGCCAGCACCGGCTACACCAACTACGCGTCGATGGGCTACTACAACCTGCTCCTGCAGTTCGTCTAGGAGCTCGACGGCCGGCCGGGGCCGGGTCGAGGTGCGCGGGGGGCACCTCGACCCGGCCCCGTCCCGGTCGAGCGCCTCGTCGCCCCTCGACCGGACGCGCCGTGTTGGCAGCCGGACGGTGGTTGTGTCGGCGGGCGAACGGAACGAAGGTGGACACACGGGCAGAGTTGGCACCACGGACGCAGGGTCCGCACCAAGCACTGAGGGGTAGCCATGAGCAACAAGTTCCAGCCGGGCGACGAGATGTTCGACGAGACCACCGGTCACGGGATCAGCTCGAACCGAGTGGTCGAGGACGACAGCACCGAGGGCCACGGCATCCGCGGTGCGGCCGCCCAGCCCGAGGACGAGGAGACCGAGGGTCACATGCCCCGCGTCCGGTTCGCCGTGCCGCAGGACGAGGAC
>CAZKZQ010000082.1:0-7479 GCA_964557235.1 uncultured Nocardioidaceae bacterium | reverse complement strand
CCATGAGCCGGTGACCACCGGCCCCCGTCCACCAGGAGGCAGCGATGAACGAGAAGTTCCAGCAGGACGAGGAGAAGGTCGACGAGACCGAGGGCCACATGCCTCGCATCCGCCTCGCTGTCCCGGAGGACGAGGCCGCGGAGGCCGAGGAGACCCAGGGGCACACGGGGTTCGTGAAGCGGGTGGTCGAGGACGAGGACACCGAGGGTCACGCCAAGCGCATCTAGCTCTGGACCACCTCAGGCGCGCAGGTCGACCACCCGGTCGGCCTGCGCTCGCGTGCGTGCGACGAGCTCCGCGTTGGCGTCGTCGACACGAGCGACCCACGCACGCGCCTCCTCGGGCGACTTCCCGAACTCCACGTGCCGCGCGACCAGCCGCTCGCGGCGCAGGTCCTCGTCCTGGTCGAGGAACCAGACCTCGTCGAGCTGCGCGCGCACCGCGCGCCACTCCGGGGCGTCGAGGAGCAGGTAGTTGCCCTCGGTGACGACGACCTCGGCGTCCGGGCCGATGGCGATCGCTCCGGCCAGTGGCTGCTCGAGGTCGCGCTCGAACTCCGGGGCGTAGACGACCTCCGGCGGACGCGACCGCAGACGTGCGAGCAGGGCGGCGAAGCCCCACGCGTCGAAGGTCTCGGGTGCGCCCTTGCGGTCTCGCAGCCCGAGCCGGTCGAGGGTGGTGTCCGCGAGGTGGAAGCCGTCCATGGGCAGGTGCACGCCGCCGAGCTCGGCGGCGAGCCGGACGGCGTACGTCGTCTTGCCCACTCCGGGTGGTCCGGTGATGCCGATGGTGCGACGCGCGCTCATGGGACCCATCGTGGCGCACGGTCATGGGGAAGCGGGCGCCCGCTGTGTCGGCGACCCGACGGACAGGGAGGCACCGGAGGAGGAGAGTCGACCCATCGGCCGGCGGGTGACCGGCCCCCCACAGCAGGAGGAAGCCGTGAACGAGAAGTTCCAGCCCGGCGAGGAGATCTTCGACGAGACCGAGGGCCACGGCCGCAAGGGCCCCGGCATCGTCGCCGAGGACGAGGCCACCGAGGGCCACATGCCGCGCATCAGGCTCGCCGTGCCCGAGGACGAGGAGTCCGACGAGGCCGAGGGCCACGTCTTCCGCCACTGAGCGGACGGACCTCAGCGGCAGTCGCCGCACCGCCCGAACAGCTCGACGGTGTGGCTGACCTCGTCGAAGCCGTGCTCGCGCGCGACCTGGTCGGCCCACCGCTCGACGGCGGGCCCCTCGACCTCCACCGCCCGGCCGCACTCGCGGCAGACGAGGTGGTGGTGGTGCGAGCCGCTGCAGAGGCGATAGCGGGTCTCGCCGTCCTCGCCGCGCAGGACGTCGACGTCCTCACCGGCGGCGAGGGCCTGGAGGGTGCGGTAGACGGTCGCCAGGCCGACCCCTTCGCCTGAGGTCCGCAGGGTCTCGTGGATCTCCTGCGCGGAGCGGAAGTCGTCCTGCCGGCCCAGGGCCGCGACGACGGCGCGACGCTGACGGGTCGGGCGGGTGCCCTCGGGGAGCCCGGCGTCTGCGCTCTCAGTGCTCGTCATAGTGGCCTCCGTGGGGCGCGTGCCGGTGCCCGTCGTGGACGTAGTCGACGTGGTCCCCGTGGACGACCGCCGGGTGACCGCAGTCGGGGCCGTGGTCGTGGTGGTGGTCCTCCGGGACGACCGTGTGCGGCTGGTCGACGGCCAGCAGCTGCGACTCCTCGTCGGCGAACGGACGGAGCATCCGCTGTCGCCGTCGGAGCGCCGCTCCGACCGGCCAGGCCAGGGTGAAGCCGGCGAGCGCGACGAGCACGATGCTCGCCCCGGGTGCGGCGTCGACGTACGCCGAGAACAGCAGCCCGCCGACCGAGGCGATCGTGCCCAGCGCCATCGAGCCGAGCAGGGTGGCGCGGAACGTGCGCGTCACCTGCTGGGCGGTGGCGACCGGGACGACCATGAGCGCACTGACCAGCAGCAGGCCGACGGTGCGCATCGCGACGGTCACCGTGACCGCGGCGAGCACCGAGACGAGCACGTTCCACGCCCCGACGCGGAGGCCGGCGACGCGCGCGAAATCTGGGTCCTGGGCGACAGCGAACAGACGGGCGGACAGCCCCAGCGCGATCCCGATGACGGCGACGCCGAGCGTCACGACGACGCCGAGGTCGCTCGTGTCGACGGTGGAGATCGAGCCGAAGAGATAGCGGTTGAGGGTGGCTGCGGACTTCCCGGCCAGTCCGGTGAGGAACACGCCGCCGGCGATCCCCCCGTAGAAGAGCAGGGCGAGTGCGACGTCGCCGCTGGTGCCGCGGTCGCGCATCGCCTCGATCAGCAGGGCAGCCAGGATCGAGACGACCACGGCGGTGAGGACGGGGGCGGTGCCGGTCAGCAGACCGGCCGCGACGCCGGTGAGCGCCACGTGCCCGATGCCGTCGCCCATGAGCGCCTGGCGTCGTTGCACGAGGTAGGTGCCGACGGCCGGGGCGGCGAGGCCGGTCACGAACGCGGCGAGCAGCGCGCGCTGCATGAACTCGAAGGCGAGGATGCTCATCGACCGCCCCTCCGCTCGTCGAAGGCCGTCCTCAGCTGGGGGTGGTGGTCGGCGGGCGCGGGCACGGGGTGGTGGGCGTGGTCGTGCACGTCGGTGAACACCTCGACCGGCGCCCCGTCGTAGGCCACCCGGCCGTCGCGCATCACGACCGAGCGGCTGACCAGGGGAGCGATGGGACCGAGCTCGTGGGCGACGAGCACGATCGTCACGCCGCGGCCGGTCAGGCGTCGGAGCAGGTCGGCGAACACCTGCTGGTGTGCGAGGTCGACGCCTGCGGTGGGCTCGTCGAGCACCAGCAGGTCGGGCTCGCCGGCCAGGGCCCGGGCGATGAGGACGCGCTGCTGCTGGCCGCCGGACAGCACGGCGACCCCGTCTCGGGCGCGGTCGGCGAGGTCGACCGCCTCGAGCGCCTCGCGGACGGCGCGGCGGTCGGCCGACCGCATCGGCTGCCACGCGCGGCGGCGGGCCAGACGGCCGGCGGAGACGACCTCCCAGACCGAGGCGGGCACGCCCGCGGTCGCCGTGGTGCGCTGGGGGACGTAGCCGACGCGGTGGTGGTCGGAGAAGTCCTCGAGGTCCGTGCCGAACAGGCGCACCGTCCCGCGGCGTGCGGGCAGCAGGCCGAGCATCGTCCGCACCAGGGTCGACTTGCCGGAGCCGTTGGCGCCGAGGATCGCGACCACCTCGCCGGCCTCGATGCGCACGTCGACGCCGCGCAGCACGGGGCGCCCGCCGAGCGTGACGGCGACGTCGCGGAGGTCCAGCACCGGATCGGTCGTCACGCACAGCTCCCTGCGGTCCGCAGCGCCTCGAGGTTGCGCTTCATGATCGACACGTAGTCCTCGTCGGCGGTGTCGTCGGTCAGCCCCTCGAGCGGGTCCAGGGTCGCGGTCCTGACCCCGACCTCGTCGGCCAGCGTCTCGGCGATCGCCGGGCTGACCAGGGTCTCGGTGAACACGGTGGTGACACCGGTACGTCGGATCACGCCGGCCAGCTCCTGCAGCCGGGCAGGGGACGGCTCGGCCTCGGGGGAGATGCCGGCGACGCCGACGACGTCGAGGCCGTAGCGGTCGAGGTAGCCGAAGGCGTCGTGGCTCACCACGACCGTGCTGACCTCGCAGTCGGCGAGGCCCGTGCGGTAGGCGCGGTCGAGGCCGGCCAGGTCGCGCTCCACCGCACGGGCGTTGGCCTCGTAGTCCGCGGCGTTGTCGGGATCGGCCTCGGCCAGGGCGTCGGCGGTCTCGCCGGCCACGGCGGACAGCCGGGTCGGGTCGAGCCAGAAGTGCGGGTCGTCGCCGCGCAGCTGGTCGGCGGCGTCGACGACCGTGCCGTCACCGTCCTGCTCGACCGCGTCGTCCACGCTCGGCTGGAAGCCGCCGAGCGTCACGACCACGTCGGCGGAGGCGACCTCGGCGGTCTGCCGCACGGTGAGCTCGAGGTCGTGCGGCTCCTTGCCCGGGCTGGTCAGGGACGCGACGTCGGCGTGGTCGCCGGCGACCCGCTGGGCGACGTACTGCAGGGGGTAGAAGGACGCGACCACCGACAGGCCGTCGCCGCCGCTGTCGCCGAACGCGCCGCACCCGCTCAGTCCGGTGACGAGCAGGGACGAGGCGAGGAGGGCACGAACGGCAGGCATGAGAATCATTCTCATCACAGATGAGAACGGTTTTCAACTTCACTCCGAACGTCGAGCTGCGTCGCGCTCCTCGACAGCACGCACCCACTGCTCCAGGGCGGCCCCGGTCGCGGCGTGCCCGACGACGGCCTGGAGGAAGTCGGGCCGGTCCAGCTCGTAGGCCGACACCTCGGTCACCGCGGTGGCGCTCGCCGTACGACGACCGGCGCGCAGCAGTGCGACCTCGCCGAGCCCGTCGCCGCGGTGGAGGGTGTTGATCGGCCGGCCGTCCTGGTCGATGCGCACCTCGCCGTCGGCGATCGCGAGGTAGGTGTGCGCCTCGTCGCCCTGGCTCAGCAGCACGTCGCCCGGCGCGAACCGCACCGGGCGCAGTGCGCGGGCGAGCGACTCGGTCTCCGGTGGCGGCAGGGCGCGGAACACCGGGACGTGGCGCAGCAGCGCGATCTCGACGACCGGCAGCGTGGCGTCCCGGTCGAGGCGGTGGACGGTCCGGGCGGTCAGCAGCACGTGCAGGGGGAGGAGCGCCGCGGCCCCGACGAGGGCACCGGTCGGGCCGGCCAGGTCGATCAGCACCGGGACGAGGACGGCGCCGGCCGCCAGGCCGAGCATGCTCAGCCCCTCCGACAGCGCGAAGATCCGGGCGAGCTGCTCCGGGGGCGCCGAGCGCTGGAGGAGGATGCGCGCGCTGACGTCGAGCAGCGAGCGAGCGCCTCCGACGACCGCGAGCAGCACGACGGTCCCGACGAGGCCCGCCAGCGACGTCCCGGCGAGCGCGGCGCCGAGGACGAGCGCGGTCGCGACCAGCACGGGCCCGAGCCGGCGCCCGACGAGGAGCGCGGCCAGGCCTCCGGCCAGCAGCGCGCCCAGGCCGTAGGCCGTGTTGAGGTAGCCGGTCCACGCCTCCCCGGCGTCGAGCACGTCGACCGCGAGCACGACGAACACCACGTCGAGGGCGCCCACCACGACGAACTGCGTGCCCAGCAGGCCCGCCAGGGTGCGTGCGGCCGGGGGCAGGCCGCCCGTGGAGCCGCCGTCCTCCTCGACGCGCGCGCCGACGGGCACCCGGCCGCGCAGCGGAGCGACGAGCGCGCCCGCGCCGAGGAGCAGGGCGGCCGTCACGGCGAAGACCGTGCCCGGCCCCTCCAGCGCGATGAGCAGGCCGGTGACGAGGCCGGCGACGAGGATCCCGAGGCTCTCCACGACGTTGAGCCGCACGTTGCTGCCGGTGAGCTCGGCCGCGTCGCGCGCCAGTGACGGCAGCAGCGCCGACTGTGCGGGGCGTACGGCGGGGATGGCGGCCGAGGCGACCACGGCACCGGCGTACGCGACGAGGACGGGGGCGTCGGTCAGCAGCGCGACCGCGGCGACGAGCGACCCGGCGGCCTGGACGGCGTAGGACCCGAGGAGGACGGTCGGCAGCGACCAGCGCTCGCCGAGCCGGCCCGTGGCGAAGCCGACGGCGGCCGAGGGCAGCAGCTGGGCCAGCGCGACGATCCCGGCCTCCCGCGCCCCGCCGCGGCCGTAGGCGACGACGAGCATCGCGATCCACATCGCGTGCTCGCTCAGCACGAAGCCGGCGTACGCCGCGAGGGTGCGGGTCAGCGCGACGTTGCCCACCCGTCGTCCCCGCCGCCGGCCCCTCACGTCCGGAGCCTAGATCGCTAGGGTCGGAGCGTGCTCGTCCTCACCCGCTTCCGCGCCGGCCCCGGCGACGAGTCCGACCTGCGGCGCGGGCTGGAGGAGGCGCTGGTCGTGCTCGCCGAGCAGCGCGGCTACCTCGACGGCCATCTCGGGCGCAACGTCGACGACCCCACGCTCTGGGTGCTCCAGACCCGCTGGGAGGGGCCGGGGGCCTACCGCCGCGCGCTGTCGGCGTACGACGTGAAGGTGCGTGCCTGGGAGACGCTCGGCCGGGCGCTCGACGAGCCGACCGCCTACGAGCTGGTCGAGCCGGGGGAGCCGCTCAACGTGGCGGAGCCCCGCGACCGCTAAGGCGTCGCTAAGCGCGTGGGCGGAGCCTCCGAGGTGTCGGCACGAACGCCGGCACCTCGAGAAGGAGCACACCCCATGAACGTCATCGCCGCAGCCGTCCCCCGCACCACTGCCCGGGCCCTGGCCCTGCTGGTCCTGGTCCTCGTCGGCTCCCTGCTCAGCCTCCCCCGTGCGGAGGCCGCCCAGTTCTCCGGGACCGCCGGCCGCGTCGGGGCGGTGAACCTGCACGGCCCGATGATCACCGGCAGCGACTACCGCATCAACGGCATCGCCTACAGCTCGATCTGGCTGAAGGCCTGGGAGACCGGCAGCTTCTCGGTCGGCCGCAGCCCCTCCTCGACGGCCACGCAGCGGGTCATCGGGGTGATCGAGATCCAGAAGTGGACCGGCAGCTGGACGGTGGTCCAGTCGCGCACCTACAACGGCCAGGTGGCAGGCGCCGGCACGCTGACCTTCCCCGCGTGGACGTGGGCGCCCGACAGCCAGCCGCAGTACCGCGCGGGCTACCGCGTCGTCTACCACCTGGCGTGGCGGGTGGTCGCGACCAACCAGCTGCTCGCCTACACCACCGTCGTCCCCTCGACGTACGCCGACAACAAGTGCCGCATGATCAGCACCAACATCGGCTGCTCGTCCTACACCGACGGGATCAACTTCTGAGCCACCTCGGCTCCACCCCGCACGGGGAGCCCCCGGGGGTCGGACTACCCTGGGGGCTTCCCCAGCCCGTCGACGCAGTCGCCACCCAAGCCAGGAGTGCGCCCCCATGAACGACCCCAAGCCCGCCAAGCCCGGTGCGACCGTCGACCAGGTGGTGAGCCTGGCCAAGCGACGCGGCTTCGTCTTCCCGTGCGGCGAGATCTACGGCGGCACGCGGTCGGCCTGGGACTACGGCCCGCTCGGCGTGGAGCTCAAGGAGAACATCAAGCGCCAGTGGTGGCGCGCGATGGTGCAGCAGCGCGAGGACGTCGTCGGTCTCGACTCCTCGGTGATCCTGCCGCGCCAGACCTGGGAGGCCAGCGGTCACGTCTCGACCTTCACCGACCCGCTGACCGAGTGCCAGTCCTGCCACAAGCGCTTCCGCGCCGACCACCTGCAGGAGCAGTACGCCGAGAAGAAGGGCATCGACGACCCCGACACGGTCGACCTCGCCACCCTCGCCTGCCCCAACTGCGGCACCAGGGGCGCGTGGACGGAGCCGCGGCAGTTCTCCGGCCTGCTCAAGACCTACCTCGGCGTCATCGAGGACGAGTCCGGGCTGCACTACCTGCGCCCCGAGACCGCGCAGGGCATCTTCCTCAACTTCACCAACG
>CAZKZQ010000081.1:13501-14903 GCA_964557235.1 uncultured Nocardioidaceae bacterium | reverse complement strand
AGGCCGTACTCGACGGCGGACGCGCCCTGCTCGTCCTTGCGGTTCACGAGGCGCTGGAGGTGCTGCAGCATGGTGGATCTCCCAGTGTGAGTTGTGTGACGGACCCGTCCGAGTCGGGTATGTCTAGATTGCAGCATGTTGTGGTCCCGGGCATCGGCGGAATGTGCGGAGAGCACCGCCTAAATGGACGACCGTCCACCCTGCCTCTAGTCCGTTCGGGCTATGGCACAAGGTCCCGGCCAGCCCGGGAACCTCAGGTTCGCTCGGACTAGGGCGACCTAGTCGATCTGATCCGACAGGAGTCCCTGTCGCACCGCGATCATGATCGCCTGGGCGCGATTGGCCGCCCCGAGCTTCTCGTAGATCTTCGAGATGTGGGTCTTGGCCGTCGACTCCGAGACGAAGAGCTTGCGGGCGATGCCCGAGACTCCCAGGCCCTCGGCGAGGAGGTTGAGCACCTCGGTCTCGCGCTGGGACAGCTGCGGACCCGACGGCGCGAGCTTGCGCTGCATGGCGCTGGCGAGGTCTGCGGCGGCGAAGCTGCGCGGGGACACGCTGGCGTGGCGTGCTGCGGCGATCACGTCGTCCGACGGGCTGTCCTTGGACACGAACGCCGAGGCACCCGCCTCGAGGGCTCCGAAGAGCTGCTCGTCACCGGCATACATGGTGAGGACCACGATGCCGACCTCCTGGTCCGTCTCGCGCAGGGCCTTGGTCAGGTCCAGGCCCGTGCCGTCGGGCATGCGGACGTCGGTCACCACGACGCGCGGCCGCAGCGTGCGTGCGAGACGCAGCCCGTCGGCGACCGTGCCGGCCTCCCCGGCGACTGTGAAGTCGGGTGAGCGCTCGAACGCTCGAGCCAGTCCCTGCCGGATCAGCTCGTGGTCGTCCACGAGGAGCACGGTGAGACGGTCGTCGGTCATGGCTCTCCCTCCCAAGCAAGGGTTCAGTCGATGGTCACCGCGACTCTAGTGCCCTTGTCGCCCGATTCGGCCACTTCCTCGCCGATGTCGAGGACCGCGCCGACGCGCTCGGCCCGCTCGCGCATGATCATCAGCCCATAGGAGTCGGGCCGCGCGGTGCCGAGCCCGCCGCCGTCGTCCTGCACGCTGATGTGCGCCGACGGCGGGTGGATCCGGCAGTCCACCCACAGGTTGCCGCCCTGGCTGTGCTTGCGTGCGTTGGTGATCGCCTCCTGGGCGATGCGCAGCAGCTCGGCCTCGACGTCGGCTCGCAGCCGGGTCGGCCCCTCGTCGAGGGTGAGGTGCACGGTCATGCCCGATCGTGCACCGACAGCGCGGACGTAGTCGGACAACGCGGACCCGAGACCGCCGCTCGTGGTGACCTCGCTGCGCAGGTCGAAGATCGACAGCCGCAGCTCGCTCACCACGCGGGTGATCTC
>CAZKZQ010000081.1:0-13401 GCA_964557235.1 uncultured Nocardioidaceae bacterium | reverse complement strand
ACGAGGACCTGCTGGCTGATCGACACCGGGTCGAGGCCGGAGGACAGGCGCCTCGTCACCGTGCGCAGCTGGCTGAGCAGACGACGGGCCGAGGCGTAGGACTCCTCGTCGACCGAGAAGTCGCCGCGGATGCGATAGATCCAGTGGGAGACGAGCCCGACGCCCAGGCTGGCGATGATCCAAGGAGCGGAGACCTCGAAGCCCTGGTCGCGGATCGCCTCGCCGGCGAGCGACATGGACACCATGAGCGCGACCGCGGCCACGCCACAGGTGACCGTCACCGATCTCCAGCCGAAGTGGACGCCGACCAGCATGGGCGGCACCACGAGGTAGGGGAGGAGCAGCGCTCCGTCCGGCATGGTCAGGCCGATCACGACGCCGACGAGGAAGGCCTCCATCGGTGCGGACCACTGCGCGGAGAGCGAGGTGAACTCGTGCGCGGCGTAGGAGACCCCCGCGATGAGCGAGAGCAGCAGGGTGCCCTCGAGCGCCGGCTGGTCACCGAAGGCCAGGCACAGGCCCAGCACCATCGCGAGCGTGAAGACCCTCGAGGTGAGGGCCAGCCGGCGGACGGAGGTCAATTCAGGCGGCCCGAGAAGGACTCGAACATCGAGATGCCGGCGGGTCCGAGCACGGCGATGAACAGGCACGGGAGGATGCAGAAGATCAGGGGCACGAGGATCTTCACCGCGACCTTCTGTGCCTGCTCCTCGGCGCGCTGACGACGCTTGACGCGGATCTCCCGGGACTGCACCCGCAGGACCTGGGCGATCGGGATGCCGAGGGCGTCGGCCTGCACCATCGCCGACACGAAGCCCTTGACCTCCTCGACGTGGGTGCGGTCACCGAGCGCACGCAGCGCTGCGCCGCGGCCCATGCCGATCTGCATCTCCTGCAGCACACGGGCGAACTCCTGGGCCAGGGGGCCCTCGGTGTTGCGCGCGACCTGGGCCAGGGCGGCATCGAAGCCGAGGCCGGACTCCACCGAGATCGTCAGGAGGTCGAGCGCGTCGGGGATCGCGCGCTGCATGGCGTTCGTGCGCTCGTAGCCCTTCTGGTAGAGGTACATGTTGGGGCCCATGTAGCCGAGGACCGCGGCGCCGATGCAGAACACCAGCATCAGTCCGAGCCCGAAGCCGAGGAGCGTGGCGATGATCAGGCTGAGCACGAGCATCACGACGAAGCCGATGAACTTCAGCGACGTGACGCGGTCGATCGTCCACCCCGGCGGGTTGCCGGCGACCTCGAGCTTGTGGCGGATCCGCTCGGTGTGGTCCGCAGGGGTCAACTTCTTGCCGATCCCCAGCGTGCGCTCGACCATCGGGCCGAGGACCCGGTCCTGGAAGGACGGCTCGAACTCGCGCTGCATCTCCCGCGGGGCCGCGGAGAACGCCTCGATGACCGTCAGTGACTTGCTGACGCCCCGGGCCTCGTTGGTGAAGACGCCGATCGCGGTCAGCGCGAGGAAGATCGCGGCGAAGATCGCCACCAGTCCGCCGACGAGGTAGACCGTCGCCATCTCAGACCTCCACCTTGACGAGCTTCTTCATCCAGAAGATGCCGACGACGAGCAGGACGGCCATCACGCCCAGCATGACCCAGCCGATCGGGTTGGTGTACATCGGCTCGAGGTAGGACGGGCTCGCGACCGCGAGGTAGAGCATGAAGCCCGGCGGCAGTCCGCCGAGGATCCACACCGACAGCCGTCCCTCGGCCGAGAGGGTGAGGACCTGACGCTCGAGGTACTCGCGCTCGCGGATCGTCTCGGCGACCTTGTTGAGCAGCTCGGCCAGGTTGCCACCGACCTCGCGCTGGATGCGGATCGCCATGACGACCCACTCGAAGTCCACGCTCTGCATGCGGTCGGCGACGCCGCGCAGGGCGTCCTCGATCTCGACGCCGAGGCGGGTCTCCATCAAGGCGCGGCGGAACTCGCCCGCGACGGGGTCCGAGCCCTCGCGGACGACCGTGTCGACGCCCTGGGCGAGCGACAGACCGGCCGAGAGGGCGCCCGCCATCAGCTGAAGCGTGTCGGCGAGCTGGGCCTTGAACCTCTTCAGGCGGCGACCGCGGGCGAAGCTGAGGTAGAACCACGGCCCGATGATGCCGAGGAAGAGGCCGGCCAGCATGTAGATCACGTTGTAGCCGGTGGCGAGCAGACCGATGGTGCCGAGCAGCACCGCGATGCCCATGTGCATGAGCAGCCACTCGGCGGGCTTGAGGTTGATGCCGGCGGCCTCGAGCCGATCGCCCAGCGCCTCCTCGAGGCCCTTCTGGCCCGCGAGCGCCTTCTCCACCCCGGCGACGGCCTGCTGCGTGACCGACTGGTTGTCGGGCTCCTTCGCCGCCGCGGCGAGCTTCTTGGCGCCCTTGCGGGTGTAGGCCTCGATGCTGCGGTCGACCGCGTCCTGCCGCTTGTCGCCGCCGACGGCGCCGGTGGCGAACACGATGATGAAGGTGATGGCGAGCGCCACGGCTGCGATGCCGGCGTACATCGCCTCGACCGGCATGGTGAAGCCGGGGTCGACCGCGATCAGCTCGGTGTCGGCCTCGCCGCCGCCCGGCGTCGTCTCGGGCTTGGGGAAGCTGACGAACGCGTCGTCGGAGACCGGCGTGCCGTCGACCTGGAGCGTCACCGCCAGGGTGCCTTCCTTGCCGGCCAGCTCGTCGTTGCCGGTCAGCGTCACCAGCACCTGGCTGGCGAGGGCGGCAGCCTGGTCCTCGAAGAGGCCCTGCAGGGCCGTCGGGTCGTCAGCCGCGATCTGGCGACCGCCACCGGCCGTCGCGATCTGCTCGAGGAACGGCGTGCCGGAGCCCTGGGCCAGCGCCACCACGTCGACGACGACCTTGGACTTCTTGGCCGCGTCCGTCGCCGCCGTGAGCGTGGTCTTGGTGGTGTTGTTGCCGTCGGAGAGCAGCAGCACGTTGCGCGAGCCTGCGGTCCCCGCGGTCTTCACGGCCTGGATCACGCCGTCGTAGAGCGCGGTGCCGCGCGACAGGGTCAGGCCGTCGATCGCCGTTCCGAGCGCGGCGGTGTCGGTGGTCGGCTCCTGCACGACGGTGACACCGCCGGCGAAGGTGACCAGGCCGACCTTGACGTCGTCGGGCACCGCGCTGAGGAAGGCCTTGGCGGCTGCCTTGGCCTGCTCGAAGCGGCCGCCGACAGCCATGCTGTCGCTCACGTCCAGCGCGAGGACCGTGGTGCGCTCCACCTTGTCGGCCGCGTCGGCGACCGGCTCGGCCGTGGCCTCCACCGGCTCCCCGTCCAGGGTCGCGGTCACGGTCGCCAGGTCGGGCTCGGCGCCGGAGGGCAGGTCGTCGAGCGAGACGATGACCCGCAGGCCCTGACCGTCCGGCTCGATGTAGTCGATGCTGCTGGTCGCCGCGGATGCCGGGGCGACCGAGAGCGCGAGCAGGGCGCAGGTCCCGCCGAGAGCCAGGAGCAGACGGCGCACGTGGCCCAGCGAGGTGCGCGGCATCAGCCACCGTCCCGGGCGAACAGCATCGGGTCGACGTGGACGTTGTGGTGCGCGAGCTTCTCCAGGAACTTCGGGCGCAGACCCGTGGCCTTGAGGTTGCCGCGGCTGCGGCCGTTCTCGTCGTGACCCATGGAGTGGTCGAACAGGAAGATGTCCTGCAGCGTGATGATGTCGCCCTCCATGCGCTCGACCTCGGTGACGTGGGTGATCCGGCGGGAGCCGTCGCGCAGGCGGGCCTGGTGGACGATCAGGTCCACGGCGGAGGCCGTCTGCTCGCGGATCGCCTTCATCGGCAGGTCCATGCCCGCCATGAGCACCATCGTCTCGATGCGGGCGAGCGTGTCGCGCGGACCGTTGGAGTGCACGGTGCAGATGGAGCCGTCGTGGCCGGTGTTCATGGCCTGGAGCATGTCGAGGGCGGAGGCGTCACGGACCTCACCGACGACGATGCGGTCGGGCCGCATGCGGAGGGAGTTCTTCACCAGGTCGCGGATGTCGACCGCTCCACGGCCCTCGATGTTGGCCGGGCGGGACTCGAGCCGGAGCACGTGGTCCTGGTGGAGCTGGAGCTCGGCGGCGTCCTCGATCGTGATGATGCGCTCGTCGCTCGGGATGAACGACGACAGGACGTTGAGCGTCGTCGTCTTGCCGGCACCGGTGCTGCCGGACACGATGATGTTGAGCTTGCCGCGCACGCAGGCGGACAGGAAGTCGGCCGTGCGCTGGGTGTAGGTGCCGAACGCGACCAGGTCGTCGGACTGGTAGGGGTCGGCGGAGAACTTGCGGATCGTCAGCAGCGAGCCGTCGATCGCCAGCGGCGGGATCACCGCGTTGACACGGGAGCCGTCGGGGAGACGGGCGTCCACCATGGGACTCGACTCGTCGACGCGGCGGCCGATGCGGGACACGATCTTGTCGATCGTGCGGCGCAGGTGCTGCTCGTCGCTGAAGCGGCCGTCCACGCGTTGCAGGCGGCCGCCACGCTCGATCCAGATGTCGTCGCAGCCGTTGACCATCACCTCGGTGAGGTCGGGGTCGCGGAGGAAGGGCTCGATCGGGCCGTAGCCGAGGATGTCGTCGGCGATCTCCTGCGCGATGCGCGTGCGGTCGGCAGGGGTGAGGATGATGTCCTCGTCCTGCATGGCCTCCTGGAGCGCGCCGCGCACCATCCGCTCGAGCTCGCCCTGCGTGAGGTCGGCGTCGTACAGCTTGGGGCCGAGCTGGGTGAGCAGGCGGTTGTGGACCGTGGCCTTGAGCTCCCGGAAGGCGTCGGTGTCCTCCCGCTTGGCGCGGCCGCCGCCCCGCCCGTCCGGCAGGGCGTCGGTCTTCTTGGTCGTGCTGGTGGCCCGGTCACGTGACGCGGCCGCGAGCCGGTCGGCGAGACTGCTCATCGGTTACCTTCCTTGCCGGCGCAGAAGCCCTCGCTTCGGCGTGGCGGTGCGTGCGGTGTCGCCCTTGCCGTCCGAGGCGGACCGGCCGGCATCGGGGTTCTTGCCGGCGCTGACTCCGGTGATCACGTCGGCGAGGCGCGCGATCGCCTGGCTGACCACGTGCTTCGGCTGCGAGGCCGTGATCGGCTCGCCGGCGTTGGTGGCGTTGGCCACCTCCGGGGAGGTCGGGATCGCCTGGGCGATCTTCATGTCCAGGGTCGCCTCGACCTTGTCGGAGGAGAGGCCGACCTTGTCGTCGGCCCGGTTGAGGACGAGGTGGCGGCGAGGCTTGGGGAAGTTGAGCAGGTCGAGCGTCTCCGAGGCGATCTTGACGTTCTTCAGGGTCGGCACGTCGAGCGTGGTGACCAGCAGCAGCTCGTCGGTCTCGTCGAAGGCCTGGAGGACGTGCTCGTCGAACGCCGGGGAGGTGTCGACCACGACCCAGTCGAAGTTCTGCTTGAGGATCGCCAGGATCTTGCTGATCAGGGACGGCGGGATCGAGTCCTTGGCGTCCGGCTGCACGGGGGCCACCAGCGTGGTGAAGCCGCGGCGGTGGGGGGTCAGCAGGGGCTCGAGGACGGTGAAGTCCAGGCCGTCCTCCAGCGCCACCGCGTCGGCGATGGTGCGGGCCGGGAACAGCTGCAGGGTGATCGCGATGTCGCCGAAGCCGAGGTCGAGGTCGACCAGGCACACGTGCAGGTCGCGGTTGGTCAGGGCGACGGCCATGTTGGCGGCGATCGTCGTCTTGCCGACGCCTCCCTTGGGGGAGAAGACCGTGACGAGCTTGCCGGTCGGGGTGTCGGATCCGGCGTGCGCCGGCCCGGTCACCGCGCGGTAGACCTGGTGGGCGCGCTTGATCGCCTCGCCGAGCCCGCTGAGGTCGCGCTCCTCCACGACCTCGCGCATGCCGGAGCGGAGGGCCTCGGCGAGCACGCTGGTGTCCACGCGGCGCCGCATGAGGATGACGCTGACTGCGGGGCGGGTCACCCGGAGGTTGTCCGCCAGCGAGGCGGCTGCCTCGAGGTCCACCGTCGGCCCGATGACGACGGCGTGCTCCTCGGGGGACTCCGACAGGGCGCGCTTGAGCTCGTCGAGGTTGGGGACGACCTTGGTGCCGGCGCCGGCGACGGTCATCACCAGCTCGGCGTTGGCGTCGTTGGGTTCGACGATGATGGGCATCAGGTCACCGGAACAGGTTGGCCTGGGTGATGCCCTGCCCGGGCTTCACCTTGGACTTGTCGTTGAGCAGTCCGAAGGACAGCTCACCGTGCGTGGAGGCGAACATCAGCTTCTCCGCCTTCTCCTGGTCGACAGCGAGCGTGAACAGCGTACGCGGCAGGGCCTCTGTCGTCTGTGCTCCACCTTCGCCGGTCGTGGTCGTCGAGGTGACCGTCGTCTGGGCGACCGCGATGACCTGGACGCTGGGCAAGAGGAGCCGCGTCCCGTCCTGGCCCTGAGGGCCGACGGGACCGTTGAGGAACACCGCGACCTTGGAGCCGGGCGACACGAAGCCGGCGACGCGCCCTGTGTCCGAGAGGTTCACCGAGATCGCGAACTCGCCCTCCGGCATGGCGAGGACGTCCTGCTCGCCGGCGGCGCCGAATTTCGACAGCGTGACCTGCTCGTTGGGGAACACCCGCGCCAGGGCCACGAGGGCACCGTTCTCCCCGATGCTGCTGAGGGCACCTTCGAGCACCTGCTCCCGCGGCACGGACTGCAGCTCGAGCTTGCCGGCGGTCTGTGCCTTGGCGAGGGACTCGCCCGGCTCGATCTGCGCCACAGCCTTGAGCACCTCGACCGGCTCCTGCTTCTCCTGGGCACGGTCGTCAGCCCCGCGCACGTAGAGGAAGACCATCGCGCTCCCCACCAGTGCGATGAGGAGTGCCACGATCAAGATGACGGTCCGACGTCCCATTCGTCACGATCCTTGTGTTCAGCCATGCTTCGGTCGCCCGGGCATGGGAGCTCAGTTGTCCCCCGGAAAAGGCGCTGGGTTCAGAATTCCGCAAGTGGGTAGGCCCTGCCACCCAAATGAGAATATTGATGCAGAAGTGACCCTTCCTCAGGGAAGGTAGAGGTCGTCGATCACGGCGCGGTGACGGCGCGCCACGACGTGCCGGCGGAGCTTGAGGCTGGGGGTCAGCTCGCCGCCCTCCTCCGACCACTGCTCGGGGACCACCGCCCACCGTCGGATCGACTCGGCCTGGCTCACGCGCTCGTTGGCGCGGTCCACGGCCACCTGCAGCTCGGCCAGCAGTTCCTCGTCGCGCGCGAGGGCTCCGAGGTCGCCGGAGCGGCCGTGCGACTCGGCCCACGAACGCCCTGCCTCGGGGTCGAGCGTGAGCAGCGCAGCGACGTAGGGGCGGGCATCCCCGACGACCAGGCACTGCTCGACCAGCGGGTGGGCACGGACGGCGTCCTCCAGCGGGCCGGGTGAGACGTTCTTGCCCCCCGCGGTCACGAGGATCTCGCGCATCCGCCCCGTGACGCGGACGAAGCCCTCGTCGTCGATCTCGCCCAGGTCGCCGGTCCTCAGCCAGCCGTCCTCGGTCAGCGCCTCGGCCGTGCCGGCCGGGTCGCCCCAGTAGCCCGCGAAGACGTGCGGACCGCGCACCAGCAGCTCACCCTCGCCGCTCACCCGCACCGACGTGCCGGGCAGCGGCCGTCCGACCCGGCCGACCTTGTGGTCACCCGGCGCCGTCGCGGTGCTGCCTCCGGTGGTCTCCGAGAGGCCGTAGCCCTCGAGGACCGGGATGCCCGCTCCGCGGAACACGTGGCCGAGCCGGTCCCCGAGCGGCGCCCCGCCGGCGACGGCGTGGCCGAGCCGGCCTCCGAGGGCCTCCCGCATCTGGCGGTAGACCAGCCGCTCGAACAGCGCATGGCGTGCCCTGAGCACCGGTCCCGGACCCCGGGGTGTCTCCAGCGCCTGGCTGTAGGCGATCGCGGTGTCGGCCGCACGGTCGAAGACGCTCCCGCGTCCGTCGGCGGCGGCACGTTGGCTGTAGACGGTGAAGAGCTTCTCGAAGACCCGCGGCACCCCGACGAGGAACGTGGGCCTGAACTGCGCCAGGTCGTCGACGAGCGTGCGCATGTCAGCGGCGTAGCCGAGCCGCACGCCCGTGCGGATCGCGGTCACCTGCACCACGCGCGCCAGGACGTGGGCCAGCGGGAGGAACAGCAGGGTGGAGGCGTCCTCGACGTCCAGGACGGGACCCAGCACGTCAGCGGTGGCCGCGGAGTCGAAGAGCAGGTGGCCGTGGTCCAGCCGGCACCCGCGAGGGGCACCGGTGCTGCCCGAGGTGTAGACCAGGGTCGCGGCGGTGGACCGGTCCACGCCCGCCCGTCGCTGCTCGAGGACGGCCTCGTCGACCGGGGACCCGGCAGGGAGCGGGTCGAGGCCCGACCCCCGAGCCTCGTCGGTCAGCGGCCACACGAGCTCGAGGCTGCCGAGCCCGTCGCGGAGTCCGGCGAGCAGCTCTGCGTGGGCGCTGGTCTCGACGAGCGCGGCGCGAGCGCCGGAGTCCCGCAGCACGTGCTCGAGCTGCTCGGGCGCTGAGGTCTCGTAGAGCGGCACCACCACGCACCCGACCATCCAGGCCGCGTGGTCGGCGACGGTCCACTCGTAGCGCGTGCGCGAGAGCAGAGCGACCCGGTCGCCGTGCTGCAGGCCCCCGGAGACCAGGCGCCAGGCCCAGCCGCGGACGTCGTCGGCGAGCTGGGCAGCGGTCACGGGGTCCCAGCCGTTCGAAGTACGGCGGGAGGCGACGACGGCGTCCGGCTCGGTCTCGGCGCGGTGCAGGAGGTCGTCCACCAGGGTGACCGAGTCGCGGCCGTGGACGGCGTACGGCTGGTCGAGCGGGGGAGCGGCGTACTCGCGCAACGGCCGGCCTCCTCTCTGTCCAGCTGGGAGTCACGCCGGCCTGCGGTCCGGCGGACGTCAGGCTACTGGCAGTCGTTAGGCTGGGCGCTCGTCCCACCCCGCCATCAACGGCACCGCACCGCTCGAGGAGTCCCGGTCCATGGCCGACAAGACCAGTTCCAGCATCGTCATCGACGCTCCGGCCGAGCGGGTCATGGACGTGATCGCCGACTTCCCCGCCTATCCCCAGTGGGCCCAGGGCATGCACGTCGCGGAGGTGCGCTCGTCCTTCCCCGACGGCCGCGGGGAGGTCGTCTACTTCGAGATCGAGGCGACCCCGATCAAGGACGCCTACAGCCTGAAGTACGTCTGGCACGGCGACAGCCGCGTCGACTGGACCCTCGTGGAGGGCAAGATGCTCCGCGGTCTCGACGGTTCCTACATCCTCGAGCAACAGGGGTCGGGCACCAAGGTCACCTACCAGCTCGCGGTCGACCTGAGCATCCCGATGATCGGCATGCTGCGGCGCAAGGCCGAGAAGGTCATCATCGACACGGCCCTCAAGGGTCTGAAGAAGCGCGTCGAGTCGCTGCCGGCGTGAGCGTGGAGACCGGTCGCGACGTCCGCGTCCTCCTCTTCACCGGCAAGGGGGGCGTCGGCAAGACGACCCTGGCCGCGGCCACCGCCGCCGGGGCGGCTGCTCGTGGTCTGCGCACGCTGGTCGTCTCCACCGACCACGCCCACTCGCTGGGCGACGCCTTCGCGGTGCCCGTGGAGCCGACACCCACAGCGGTCGCGGACCGGTTGTGGGTGCAGCACGTGAGCACCCAGGAGCGGTTCGAGGAGTCGTGGCTCACCGTCCAGGGCTACCTCCGCTCGGTGCTCGACGCTGCCGGTGTCGACCCGATGAGCGCCGAGGAGCTGACCGTGCTCCCCGGCGCCGAGGAGGTCCTCGCGCTCCTCGAGCTGCGCCGGCAGGTCCGCTCCGGGGCGTACGACGTCGTGGTCGTCGACTGCGCACCGACCGCGGAGACCCTCCGCCTGCTCGCCCTGCCGGAGGCGCTGAACTGGTACATGGACCGGATCTTCCCGGCCAACCGCCGCATCGTCGGGGCGCTGCGCCCCGTGCTGTCGAAGGCCGCCGGGGTCCCGATGCCGCAGGACGAGGTGTTCCGTGCCGTCGCCGGTCTCCACGCCGACCTTGCCGACCTGCACGACCTGCTGACCGGCAAGCAGGCGAGCGTGCGGCTGGTGCTGACGCCGGAGCGGGTCGTGCTCGCCGAGGCCCGGCGGACCTACACCTCGCTCGCGCTGTTCGGCTATGCCGTCGACGGGGTCGTGGCGAACCGGGTCTTCCCGGCCGACGGCGGGGACGAGTGGCGCGAGGGCTGGGTGCGCGCGCAGGAGACCGTGCTCGACGAGGTCGAGGAGTCATTCCGGGGACTGCCGGTCTGGCGCTCGGGCTATCGGCCCGACGAGCCGACCGGGGTCGAGGAGCTGCTCGCGCTGGGCGAGGAGGTCTATGCCGACAGCGACCCGCTCGCCCTGCCGAGCGGGCCCGAGCCCTTCCGCCTCGAGCGCGAGGGCGCCGATGCCGAGCTGGTGCTCTCCCTGCCGCTCACCTCGCGCTCCGACATCGACCTGGCCCGCCACGCTGACGACCTCATCGTCACGGTCGGGACCCACCGCCGCGTGATCACCCTCCCGACGTCGTTGCGGGGGGCCGAGGTAGCCGGGGCCAAGCTGCGCGACGGCGCCCTGCGGGTGCGCCTGCGTGTGACGGAGGCACCGCCGCGATGAGTGACGAGCAGGTGGGCTCGGTCGGCGAGGAGGCCGCGAAGCTCCTGGGTGCCCTGCAGGACTGGGCCAAGGAGTCGGGCGCGACCAACGTCGGCGGGGTCGCGGACGACCTGGGAGCGCACGTGCGAGACCTCGGCTCCCACGTCGGCCACGGCGAGGACTGTCGCTACTGCCCGGTCTGCCAGGTGATCCGGGTGGTCCGCGAGACCAGCCCCGAGGTCAAGCAGCACCTCGCCGCGGCCGCTGGGTCACTGGCACAGGCGGTCAGCCTCTATCTCAACACCACGAGCGGGAGCCGCACGACTGGCGCGGACCACGAGGACCGACCTCAGCGAATCGACCTCGACGAGGACTGACCACCGCCACTCAGTTGGTCAAACGAATGAGCTTGGGGCCTACTCCCAGGTAAGGACCGAAGGGCGTGTGAGCCTCTCCGTTCGGCAGGGCGTTGAAATTGAGGTAGACCACCTTGAGTCGCTCGATGTCACCTTGCGCAGTCCATCCCAAGCCGTTCTCGGTTCCCGTGTTGTAGTTGTTGTTCCCCTTGGTTGCCGACATCGGTTGGTCGGTGATGAACGTCGGCCGGAACTCGACGATCTGATACTTCGCCGAGCCGCCGCTCGTCGCGAGCTTGCCGAAGACGGGCACCCATCCGAATCGCGGCGAGTCGTAGATCTCCGGCGAGAACACCGCGGGTCCGGGATAGCCGGCGCGGGCGACGTCCCCGAGCTGAGTTGTCATGTCTGTCAGGAAGCACGTGAGGAGGTCATCGTTGAGCTGGTAGGTATTGCTGCCGATGGTCTTGGTCGTCGGGCTCGTGTTGCCCGCGCGACTACAGCCGCCGCTGCCATCCGGATCGGCAGAACTGCTGTTGCGGACAAGCATCCCCGTGTAGCCGCCAGCGCCGGTCTTTCCTGTGACCAGTCCAGGCGTCACGGTGTTCTTCGTGAGTCCGGTGTCGGTGTCGACGCAGTTGGTCCGGGGCTTCAGGTTCGACGCATCCGAGATGATGGCGCCCACCGTGCCAGTGCTGCACTCCCAGTTGGACTGGGCATTCGGGAAGATGTCCAGCGTCAACGGAGGTTGGAGCCCTCTGGCAAAGTTTCTCGGGATCCAACCATCAGCATTCTGCTGGTTCACGCTGTCAGTGCGAGGAAGCTTGATGGTGCCGAAGTTTCCGTCGGTCGAGCCGCTGACGCACTCGAACGGGGCAAAACCGACACTGAGGGGCTGAGCTTCGGGACGGGCGGACCACTTGTTGTTCGTGCCAGCCTGGTAGACGCGCACCCACCAGAGATCGTCCTTGTCGGTGACGGTCTGGGGCACGGGGACGGTGATCGTGGCGTTGTTGGCCGTGTAGGGGCCGGTACCGGCCGGCGCGGTCCAGGTGTTCCGGTCCACCATGACGGGTGCGCTGCCATCGGGGTTGAAGAATCCGACCCGCGTCGCGTCCTTGTACTTCGAGGCCGACAGCTGGATATAGGCCGTCGTGCTCGAGACTCCTAGAGTCAGAACAGGAGATCCGGCATCGAACGCCTGGATGCCTGTGAGGTCGTTCTCGTTCGTGTCGCTGTCGGCGTAGAGCGGCGGCACCGTCGGCGGAACAGTGTGACCGCCGGACGGCTGCTGGAGCGTCTGCAGGCCGTAGTCGCACAGGTTGCCAGTTGCGACGTACATCGGAAAGACGCCAAGGCCGTCCGGCGAGCCGATCTCCACCGTGGCGTTACGTGTGATGTTCGCGCCACTCACTCCGACGGCGCCGGCCAGTCCGAACTTCACGTACGTCTGCGGGGTGGTCACAGTGATGCGAGTCCCGTCAGCGTTCAGGGTCACTTCGCCATTGGTGCTCACGCCGTCCACGAGGTCGGAGGCAGTCACACAACTCTGGCTCACCGAGCAGGTGAAGCTTGCGTCGTCGCGCGCCGGCTGGTTCCTGTTCAGGTAGTTGGCCACCGCGACGACAGCGGGATCTGCGGCCGCCTTCGTCGCCGGGAGGTTCGGGCCCGCAGCCAGTGCCGCGAAGTCCGCCTGGTTCTGGACGTCGCGCTCGCGTACGAACGCGCTTCCCAGATCGACCGTGATGGCGGCGAGACCGAACATGACCAGCGAGCAGAGGGCGACGATGACCGCCACAGCCCCCTGCTCATCCCTCGAACGACGCCTGTTCAGCATGCGGCCCCCTGGGTCTGGTCCTCGACGAGTGCATCCACGGTCTGTGTGATCTGCCCGTCGTTCGGGAGCGGGAGATAGCCGATGATCTTGCCGTCCGCCCGTACCTGGACCCGCAGGACCTCGCCGTTGGCGGGGAGGGTGTTCGTCGTTGGGTTGGCCTGGGTCCCGAAGGTCAAGGTGAGGTCGTTCATCGAGGATTGGTTCCTCGCATAGGTCTGGGCCTGGCCCGATGCTGTGCAGTCGCCGACGACGAGCCTGCGAGCGGTCTCTCGTGCGGCCGAGCTCGCCGATTGGGCCGCGAAGAAGTACCAGCCGTACTGCAGCATCCCCAGCACGAGTGGCATCAGCACGAACAAGGAGAGAGCCATCTCGACGGCCGCAGCGCCGCCCTCGCCTCGACGGCGCAGGAAGCGGACGGAGCCGGTACGAGGTGCCATCGGTTCTCCCCAGAACTTAATTCGGCGGAGTGCGCATACTCCAGCCCAAGTATGGCAATGCTAGGGCAGCGCCTGCCGGACCGACAGTGATTTTGTCCAGATTTGGGCGAGTGGCCTGGGATGTTGGGTCTTAGGGCCCGGCCCCGCTCCTCCCTGCGTTCTCGTGGCGTCAGGGCAGACCGACGCGATAGACGCGCGCCTCGCCGGCGCGACCGACGAGGTCC